>CAZPWN010000001.1:0-6535 GCA_964590475.1 uncultured bacterium
TGCTCTACTCCAGCGGCGCCTTCCTGCGCGCCCGCAACCGCGAGTTCGGGCTCCTTACCCTCATGGGCACCACCCGCGGGCAGCTAAGGCGCCTGATCTGGCTGGAGAACACCTTCCTGTCGCTCGCCGCGATCCTGGTAGGCATCGCCCTAGGGCTGCTCTTCTCGCGCCTGTTCCTCCTGGGCATAAGCCGCGTCCTGAACCTCGAGGAGCCCATCAGATCGCTGTTCGTGCCCAACGCCGTGCTGCTCACGGCCGTCAGCTTCTTCCTGCTGTTCCAGCTCGTAACCCTCGTGAGCGCCTTCCGCATCGGCGGCCAGAACGTGGTCGAGCTGATGCGGGCGGCCCGCAAGCCGCGCACGCCGCCCCGCGCCTCGGCCTGGCTCGCCCTGCTCGGCGCCGTGCTCGTGCTGGCCGGCTACGTCGTGGCGTCGGTCGTCGAGGGGTTCGGCGTGGTGGCGGCGTTCGTGCCGGTGGTGGTGGCGGTCGTCATCGGCACCAACCTGCTCTTCGGGCACGGCTCGGTGAAGCTGCTGCAGCTCCTGGGCCGCGCCGAGAAGAGCTACCTGCGGGGCACGCGCATGCTGGTGGTGTCGCAGCTGCACTTCCGGGTGCGCGACAACGCCCGCCTCTTCGCCACCATCGCGGTCCTCAGCGCGGTCGTGCTGGCGGCCGCGGGCACCTTCTACGTCATGAGCCGGCAGCTGGCCGAGGTCACCGACGCCTCCTTCCCCCAGCAGCTCACCTTCCTGGAGCGCCCAGCGCGGGCGGGCTCGGGCGTCACGCATGCCACCGTCGACGAGCTCCTCCAGCGCCACGGCGTCCAGCCGAGCGTGCGCGAGGCCATCACCATCCACGAGCTCCGCTTCAGCAGGGCGGAGGCGCCGGACAGGAGCGACTGGCTGGTGCTCGTAGGGGAGGACGATTACGCGGAGCTCGCCGCGCGGGTCGGCTTCGACCCGGCCCCCAGCGGCGCGCCCACGACCCTGGAGTACCGGGACGGCACGGCGCTCGTGGGCGCCCCTGACGGGCTGCCCGCCACCCCGGTGGAGCCCACCATGTCGGTGCCGGGCGGCGTGCGCTGGAACTGGTTCACCGTGCAGGGCGAGGCCCTGGCTGCCCTGCCCACCGCGGGGCGCCAGTACGCCCCCGCCACCCTGTGGCTTTACGACTGGGCGCCCGGCCGCACCTCGAACGGCTTCCAGAACGAGATGTTCGAGCTGACCCGCGCGGCGTCGGAGCTGGAGGTGGCGGGGCACTTCGTGGTCGGCCGCGTGGTGCGCGAGTCGTTCGGGCTGTCGATGTTCGCCGGCGTCTTCGTGTCGCTGCTCTTCTTCATCGGCGCGGGCAGCCTGATCTACTTCAAGCTGTTCACCGAGCTCGAGGGAGACCGGCGCCTGTTCGACCGCCTGCGGCGCCTGGGGATAACCCCGGGCGAGACCTCGCGCACCGTGACGGCGCAGATCGCCGCGCTCTTCCTGCTGCCGTTCGCGCTGGGCGCCCTGCACGCCCTCGTGGCGCTCGGCGCGCTCGGCTCGCTGCTGATGGTCGACGTGCTGGAGTACAGCCTGATCGTCGTCGGGCTCTTCGCGGCCGTGCAGTTCGGCTTCTTCCTGCTGACGCGCTGGACTTACCTGCGGGCCCTGAGGCCCGCGCACTAGGAAGGTGCGGAGCGACCTAACTTGCGTGGCTGCGCACGAGAGCGGTGCGCACCTTGCTGGGGACGGGATGCCTGGCGCCCGCGTTAAGCCAAAGGGTTCCTCTGGCGCCGGATAGCGGCTGGGCGCCCCTCACCATCACTGCGCTCAGCCGCTCCAGTCGGCGCAGGAAGTCGCCGCGGCCGCGGCAGCCGTGGGTGTCGACCACCCGGTGGTCGTTCGCCTCAGCGCGGAGGCGAAGGCGGGTGAGAGCGGCGTCCAGCGCGTCCGGCTCGGGCGTGCCGCCCAGGACAGCGGCGATGAGCACGTTCGGGCAGCCCGGGTGCAACTGACCCAGCTTGCGGCAGAGCATGTCCTCGAAGCGTGCGGCTGCCTGGGGCTCCGGCTGGGGCGGTCGGCCCTGGGCCGCCGCGCCCCACGGGGCCGCCTGTAGCCGCGTCACCTCCACCATGAACGTGGTGGCGGTGGTGTACGAGACGGCGAAGTCCGGGCTACGGCCCCCGGCGCTCTTGAGCGGCTCGAACTCCAGGCTCAGCGCCTTCTCGCGCAGTAACAGGTAGGCCGTCTCGAGCTCGAGAAGCAGGTCCAGGAGCCCACCTTCGTCCGTCGTGTGGCGGAGCTTCTTGCGGATCTTGCTGGCGTTGGCTGCCAGGAAGTCGGTGAAGCGGCGTGAGGAGGCCGTCCAGTCCGAAAGCGGCGCCTCGAGGGCATGAGAACCCGCGCCTACGAGGGTGGCCAGCAGCTCTGCCCGGGTCATGGCCTAACAGCGTACCGGCTCGCCTTACGAGGGCTGCGCTTCAGCCGTTAGCGCCAGTAGCCGTTGGCCGCCGCGACCGTCTGGAAGTTGACGGCCACCACCTGAGAGGCCCAGGTGAGGCTGTCGGCGTCGTTCTGGTAGGCGTCGCGCAGGGAGTCGCGGACCTCCGCCGACGGCTGCGTGTACTTCACGCCCATGCGCGCCATCTTGATGGCGAGTTCGAACCCCTGCTGCGGCGTGTCGGTGATCAGTGACGTAAGCCAGGTCTCCATCGTTGCCTCCCCAGAACGGTTCCCGCAGCCAGGCCCACCAAGGACCTCGCCCGGGTTGAAGCGATGGTAACGCCGCTCGCGCGCCGCCTGGCGTCCTAAGGGACGGACGGTTCACGAGCGGCCAGGTTCTAGAGGCGTTCTCTCAGAGGATCTGGTCCAGGTAGCCGCGCCAGACGGGCAGGTGGCTCACCTCGTCGCGGTAGAACTCCTTGAGCTCCAGCTGCGAGGCGGCCGCCTCGTCCGTGATCACGTGGCAGCGGCGGTGGAACTGCAGCGCGGTGGCCGTGATGACGCCCACCACCGGCCCTTCCAGGCTGCGCGCCAGGATCTCCGCCTTGTGCTCGCCGGTCACCACGAGCAGGGCCTCGCGCGAGTCGAGGATGGTGCCCACGCCCATGGTGATGGCCGTGGTGGGAACCGCCTCCGGGTCGCCGCCGAACATGCCGGCGTTCTGCTCCCGCGTGTGGGGCGCCAACGGCTGCACGCGCGTGCGCGACTGGAAGCCGGACAGTGGCTCGTTGAAGCCGATGTGGCCGTTCGAGCCGAGGCCCAGCAACTGCAGGTCGATCCCGCCCGCCGCCTGGATGGCGGCCTCGTAGGCGTCGCACTCGGCGTCCAGGTCATCGGCCAGGCCGTTCGGCACGTGCGTGTTGGCCCGGTCCAGGTTCACGCGCGAGAAGAGGTGGCGGTTCATGTAGTGCCGGTAGGAGCGCTCGTCGTCACCGGCGACGCCGACGTACTCGTCGAGGTTGAAGGTGCGCACCTGGGAGAAGTCGAGCGACTCCGACTCGGACAGCGCTACGAGCTGGTCGTATATGCCCTCCATGGTGCGCCCGGTAGCGCACCCCAGGACAGTAGTGGGCTTGGCCCTCACGCGGTCTGCTACCAGGCGCGCGGTGAGGCGTTCGACGTGCTCGGCGGTGGGAAGGATGACGATGTCCACGTTCCAACCGTACCTAAAAGGACCGTAGGGGAGGAGGGCTCGACTACCTCTTTACTACCTGATGAGCAGGTCGTCGTTCGACTTGTCGGGGGCGTTCCTCAGCTTGCCGAGCAGGTCCCTACCCTCGCGCAGGGCCGCCTCTCCGGTCTCACGCGTCGGGGCCGCCAGAACGGCCTCCACCGTGCGCTCGAAGGAGAACAGTTCCACGTCGAAGATAGCTTCCAGACGCTTCTGGGCCGCCAACGCACGTACGTCAGCCAGAAGGTTCTTGAGCTGCGCTTCCTGGTAGAAGTGAAGGTCACGTTCCACTCTTCTCGCTTACCCCTTTCCCTCGGTGGTCCACGGACCCCGCGCTCCGACCGTAACAGACCACGCTAAGAGTATCGCGCGGGGCCCGTGAGGCCAACGGCGAAGCGGGCCGCCACCTCCGTAGCCGGCCCCTTCGCGCTCGCGCTCAGTTGCCCACGTCGCGGCGCTGCAGAGCCCACACGGCCACCACCAAGCAGACCGCGCAGAGCGCCGCCAGTAGCGCGAGACCCCCGAGCGACAGGCCGTTCCGCAGCGGGTCGTTCCCGAACGCCCACTCGAAGGGGGAGAGCCGCGCCAGCCACTCGAGCCCGTTCACCTGGTTCCCGAGGGTCTGCGCCAGGTAGGCGGCGACGGCAGCGATGGCGCCGGCACCCGTGGCGGCGCCTCTGCGGCCGCTGATGCAGCCAGCCGCCAGCGCCACCAGCCCGAACAGCAGACCCAGCAGCCAGAAGCCCGCAGCTGCCGCGAAAACGTTGGCGGGTTGCACCCCAAGCTGGGCGGGACCGGAGAGCGCCACTATGGAGAGGGCCACGGCCAGCGCGACGATCAACGTGAGAACACCGATGGCGAGCGCACGTTGCAGCGCGACCTGCGCGCGTGCGACCGGGTAGGAGAGCGTCAGCTCGAGCGCCCCGGACTCCTCGTCGCCGGCCACGGCCCGCGCGCCCCAGCCCACCGAAGCCAGGATCAGGAGCAGCGTGCCTAGCAGACCGAAGATCGTGGCGTGCGTGAAGCCTATGCCGTCGAGCGGGCCGCTCAAGCCGAAGAGCGCCAGCATGGCGCTCGGCATGCGGTCCATGAGCTGCTCCAGCTCGGGTCCGCCCATAGATGGGTAGAACGGTAAGTACAGGAAGCAGATGGCGGCTACGGCGACACTCCAGCTGATGACGGAGCGGCGGTTCTCCCGCAGGAAACGCCGGAGGATCATGCTTCGGCTCCGCCCGGCCGCCCGTTCTTCGGCCTACCGCCCCCGGAGTAGAGCGTCATGACCGCCTCCTCCAGGTCGGGCTCAGCCAGCACCAGGTCGGTGAGGGGCAGTTCGCGCACGGCCGCCAGGAACGCTCCGGGCGGACCCGCGTAACGGGCCACCAGTTCGCCCTCGGCCGCCTCGCCAGGCGAGGGCTGCAGCTCGAGCGCCGTTATTCCAGGTAGCGCCTCGAGCGCCTGGCGCACCGCGGGCAGTTCCTCGCGCCTGGCGTTCAGCCGCACGCGGCGCGGCGCGCCCGCGCGCAGGGCGGCCACGCTCTCCAGCTTCACCAGCCGGCCCCGCCGCAGGATGGCCACCCGGCCCGCCACCTGCTGGATCTCGGACAGCACGTGCGACGAGAGCAGCACCGTGCGGCCCTCCGCCTGCGCCTCACGCACCAGATCGAGGAACACCCGCTGCATCACGGGGTCGAGCCCGCTGGTCGGTTCGTCCAGGATGAGCAGCTCGGCGGGGCGCATGAACGCCTGCACTATGCCGAGCTTCTGCTTGTTGCCCTTGGAGAGCGTGCCCACGCGGGCGGCGAGGTCGAGATCCAGACGCTCGGCCAGGCCCTCGTAGGTGGCGGTGGCAACTCCGCCCTGCAGCCGGGCGTAGAAGTCGAGCAGCTCGCGGCCCGTGGCGCGGCTCGTGAGGCGGAGTTCGCCGGGCAGGAAGGCGAGCCTCCCGCGCAGCTGCGGGCCACCGGCGCGCGGATCGAGCCCCAGCACCGCCAGCCTGCCGGAGGTGGGCCTGATGACGTCGAGCAGCAGCCGCATGGTGGTCGTCTTGCCGGCGCCGTTGGGGCCGATGAGCCCGAACACCTCGCCCGTCTCCACGGCCAGGTTCAGTTCCGCCAGCGCCACGGTGGGCCCGAACATCTTGCTCAGGCCGACGGCCTCGATGGCCAGACTCACGGCTGGGCCTCCGGGCACGCCGACTCGGCGTCCGGCCCTTGTGTGGCGCAACGCGCCTCCAGGTACCACCCGTGAACGGTCTCGAACAGCTGCACGGCCAGTTCCGTCGTGAGCCTCGGACTGGCGCCGGCGAAGAACTCGTCCAGGTGCCGGTGCCCGCCCTGCGAGGGGACGTAGACGGTCGGGTCGTAGCGCCCATCCCGCTCATACTTGAGCGCCTGCAGGCACATGTCGATCAGGTTCATGTCGCGCACGAACAGAGCCTCCGGGCTGGAGCGCTCCTCGTACTCGAGCCACAGCTCGCGCAGGTGGCTCACTCCACCGGGCAGCAGCCCCTGCACGGCGGCCAGTTCGGCGTCGGCCTTGGCCTCCTCCGTGATCTGGCGGTCCTGCGCGGCGAGGCGCGTGGCGAAGTCGCCCGTTACGGCCTCGGCCACGTCGTGCAGCACGGCGATGGCCACGGCCTTGCCCTGATCCACACCGGCAGCGTCAGCGAACAGCAAGCAGAGGTAGGCGGTGCCCCACGCGTGCGCGGCGACGGACTCCGCGGCCTCCACCCCGTGCTGCACCCAGCCACTGCGCGGCTGGTCCTTCAACGGCAGCGCGTGGTACGCCACCCGAAGCCGCTCTACTCTCACTTCCGCCGTCACACACTCAGGTTAGCAGGTCACTGCCTGGCCTCTTCGGCTGGCGACGCCAGCATGTCGCCCCCCTC
>CAZPWN010000001.1:6635-16535 GCA_964590475.1 uncultured bacterium
GAGGGGGAAGGGGCGACGTGCGTGGTCTTGGGCGCGGGCAGGTGGCGGGCCACCATGACGTAAGCCAACGCGGAAGCGAGCGTGAGCAGGCCGGCGATGCCCAGCGCGAGCCGCGGACCCTGCACCGTGGCCAACCAGCCGAGGGGCCCCGACGCCAGCGCGATGCCGGCGAAGAAGACTAGGGAGTGGACGCTCATGATGGAGGACCGCCGCTCCGAAGGGATGGAGTCGTGCAGGATCGTGTCGTGCGGGACGTTACTGGTGGCCAGCGCGAAGTAGACCAGCGCGAACGTGACGCCCAGGCCGATGGAGCCCGTCATCATGGCGAAGAGCAGGATGGCGGCGCCCCGCAGCAGGGTGCTGACGCCGGCCAGGGCGGCCGGCCCGCCGGGGAACCGGTTGCCCCAGCGCAGGACCGCCAGGCTGCCGGCGACGAGCGCTATGCCCGACAGCGTGCCCAGCACGCCGAACGGCACGCTGTCGCTGGCCTCGGCCCCGAACGTGAAGGCGGCGATGGGCTGCCAGAACGTCTCGATGCTGACCATGGCCAGGCCCGAGGCGAACGCCGCGATCAGCAACCACCTAACCTGCGGGATGTTGCGGGAGAGCGTGAACGCGTCCTTCAGGATGGTGGGCACCGCCTTCAGCCCGACCGGGTCGGCCCCCTGCGGCTTGACCGGCTCGCGCATGAGGACGTAGGTGAGCAGCCACACCACCAACCTAAGCGCCACGCCGGCGAACAGCGCGATGCCGAAGTCGGAGAGAGGGAAGGACAGCTCGAAGCGTGCAGTGAGGCGGGGCAGGAAGCCGCCGAGCGCCGTGCCCGCCAGCATGCCTACCGCCTGGGCCACGTTGACGCCCGCTAAGTGCGGCTGCAGCTCCACGTCCGGCTCCTGGCGCTTCAGTTCGTCGACGTACCACGCGTCTAGCGCGCCGGAGTGCAGGGCGGCCCCTACGCCCTGGAGCAGCGCGTAAACCAGCGCCAGGAACGGCCCGCTCACGAAGAGCAGCGCCAGGAACGACGCTGCGGTGAACAGCTGTGAAGCCAGCGCTATGGGCCTGCGGCCGATGGCGTCGGCCAGGCCGCCCGTGGGTAGCTCGAGCACGACAACCAGCACGGCCCGGATGGTGAACGCCAGACCGATGATGGCGAGGTCGAGGCCTCGGCCGGTCATGTGCAGCACCAGCACCGGCATCGGCACCGCTATGGCGAGCTCGAGTAGGCCGATGAGGAACGCGTACCTAAGCGTGAGCGCGCGGCTCGGTCCCGGCGTCACGCCCACCACGGTCCAGCCACGCCCAGGTAGTTGACGCATGCGTGGTTGCCGCATGGCTGGCCGGCACACTTGCTGATGGGAGCGGCACGTGAACGTGCACTCGTAGCGTTATCAGATAGTTCTGCTTGGTAAGCAGAAACTAGTCGGGCCCCCAGCCCGAACGGAATTGCCGTTCGCACCATCTGTTTCTCCTTCAGATGGTCGTTAGCATACCAGGGCCGGGGCCCGGGAACATACCGGTCTTAGGCCGGAAAGGTGACGATTCTAGGCTTGTGCCTAGGAGCTACGCGGAACTTGCCGCCCGGCGCTCGCCGTAGGTGCAGGCGGCTCCGCATGACAGAACGGTTAAACAGAACCGGCGCCCCGGCCTCTATGCTCGTTACAGATGCTCCATCACGGTGTCCCACGTCCGGCGCCGCGGCACTGGTCGAGGCCTGCGCTGCTGCTCTCGGCGTTGGCGCTGCTCATGGCGCTGGCGCAGAGCACATCAGCCCAGAGCGTGCAGGCGCCTAGCCAGCAGGTCCAGACCACTTCTTACCAGGGGCCCCTACGCCCCGACCCTCGCCTCTACGCGCTGGAGGCCGCGCCCGTGTGGCGCGACCGCCTGGACAGCCCCACGGCGCTCGTCACGGAATCCGCGGTCGTCTACTTGCGCGATGGGCGGTTAGTGGCCACGGAGCTCAGCAGCGGCTGGCAGCAGTGGGCGTACGGCAGCGGGCTCACCGGGCCCCTGCTCCTCGCCCAGGGGACGGTGATCGTGGCCGAAGGCGCGCAGGTTACCGCGCTGGACGCCGTGGCCGGCACGCACCTCTGGTCCACAGAGGTCACGGCGCTGCCGGTCCGCTACCTGGACCTGAGCGGCGAAGCGCTGCTGGTGGGCAGCGGCGCGGAGTTCGCGCTCCTGGAGTTGAGTTCCGGCAACATCCTGCACGATCTGAACGTGCCGGGGACGAGCGAACCGGTCCACGTGGATGACGGCGTGGTGATATTCGAAAGCTACCGCGGCGAGCCCAACGTCCAGCGCTTCCACGCCTTCGCGCCCACCACGGGTGAGGAGCTGTGGCAGAGCCGCGGCTTCACGCGGCTGCTGGGGGTAGAAGAAGGGCGAGCCTACCTGCTGAACCAACGGGGCGCCTCGGGCGGCGCAGGGGAGCGCTTCTCCCTCTCGGTCGTCGTCGCCCGCACGGGCGTAAGGCTCGAGCACTGGTCGTACGGCATGAGCGGCGCCGGCCCGGCGCGGGCAGACGGGCCCGGCTCGCAGTTCGTGTTCACGGACGACGCCATCTACATCGCAGGAGCTGATGGCACGGTCCACCGCTTCGCGCGCGGCGGCGCCGAGGCGCCCGCAGCTTCGTACCAGGCGCCGGCCGGAGGCGCGTTCCTCACGGGCCCGCACCAGGGCCTGCTCTTCTTCGAGGGGGACGACCACTCGCTGGTAGCCACCAAGGTCGGTGACCTGACCACCATCCGGTACCTGGGCGCCGGCACCCAGACCTCACGTCTGGACCTCGTGGGCCGCCGCGCCTACGTCGGCCGCACCGGTGGCACGTTCCTGGCGCTCGACCTAGGCACGGCCAGGGTGCGCTACATGCTGAGCACGGACGGTGTGGGCTTCGGCCCGACGCTCAGGTCCGGCGCGTACCTGGTGGTGCAGGGCAGCTCTGAACTGTTCGTCCTGGAGGCCCTGGAATGAAGAGCGTGGCTCTCACCGTGCTGTTCACGCTGCTGCTCGCGGGCGCCGCCACGGGTCAGACGGTGACCTTATACACCCAGTACGGCGCAAGCGCAGCCAACGCCGACCGCGTCATGGTCTCCGGCCTGGACGGCCGCTGGCGCGAGGTAGCGGGCGTGGACGGCACCTACCTCGTCGAGCCGGAAGGCTCCCGCTACTCGCTGGCCGTCACCTGCTTCACGGACTCAGGTCCTCACGTCACCGTCTACCGCTTCCTGGTCGACGAGTTACCGGCCCTGCGGCACGTGTGCCGGGGACGCAGCGACGTGCTGGCGGACGTGGTGCGCTTCGAGGGGGTCATCACTCCCGCGAGCGGAGCCACCAGCGGACTGCAGAGCGTTGCCGTGCAACTCGGCTCGCGCCCCCTCCACGCCGGCGCCTTGCAGGGACCCACCCGCTTCAGCGCCTCGGTCGTGGCCGGCCAGGCGGCCGATCTGCTCGCCCTGTACGGACCGCTCGGCGGCGCCCCCACCCTCGGCCTGCTGGAGCGCCAGGTACACGTGACGGACGTGAACAGCGACTGGTTCGACTTCACCTCGCCGAGCGCGCTGGAGCTCGAACACCACCTGCTGTCCTTTACCGGAACCGAACGCGTCACCCTGAACTCGTACCTCGTCACCTGCAGCGGAGCGCGCGCCCAGGTCGGCGCAGCCGTGGTGGCGGGAACTGCTGAGGCGCGCTTCGCTGCCCTGCCGGCGGCGGCCCGGGAGGAGTGCGACCGTTACGAGCTCACCGCCTTCGCCACCGACGCGGAAGGCACCGCCCTGCGCCTGACCACCGCCATGCTGGCAGAGCCCGCGTCCCGCGAGCTGACGCTGCCCGCCCCGGTGGGCAGCCCCGTCATAGAGACCGTGGGCGCCGAGCCTCTGCGCGCCCGCCTCAGCTGGGCGGCGGAACCGGGGGTGCTCTACTACCTGGGCGGCCTGACCGACGGCAGGATCACCTGGAGCTTCGTGCAGAGCGCCCTGCTGGCACCCTCCATCACGCTGCCGCCCTGGGGCGCGGACTTGGCGGCGCCCGAAGTGCGCGGCGGCAGCTTCACGTGGAGCTTCGGGGCGGTTCGCAGTGAGTTCGACCTGGAGCAGGTGCTGCACGCCTACGGCCAGAACAGCGTCACGGGGCACGGCGAGTTCTGGGGCCCTACCGAGCCCGGGCTCGAGTACCAGCTTCACCTGCACGGCGGGCCCTGGGCGCCGCACGCCACGGAACCCTCAGGCGGCAGATAGCCGCAGCAGGTAGACCACGGTGGTCCACGGGCGTTCGGATCCGGCCAGCTGACTCAGGTAGAGCGAGCGGAGTTCCGCCAGCTCCTCCTCGGAGAAGGCGTCACCCAGCAGCTCGGCGTAGGAGGGCTGCGGCCCGCCGGTGCGGAACCATCCTTCGACCGCACCGTGCGAGATGCGCCGTACTGCGCTGATCTCCCTGGTCACGAGCTGCGCGGCCGCGAAGCCCGCGGCCAGAGCCGCCTCCCGGACCTCGTCGGGGGCGGGCCCGAAGCGCCCCTCCACCCCCTCGTAGATGGCCTCCTCGGCTGCCTCGAGCCGCTCCGCCAGGCGCTCCCGCACGTCCGGCCGGTCGCCTAGGTCGAGCAGGCGGTAGAGGCGCTGCGCGCGGCGCGAGTGCGGCTCCGCCAGCACGGCCTCGCCCTCCGGCGCCATGACGCTGAGAAGCGTTGAGAAGAAACCCTGAACGTCGCTGGCGCGGCTCAGCACGTCGCGCCCTAGTGCCACGTCGAAGCGGATGTCGCCAAGCACACCTGGCGTCAGCTCCTCGAACGGCAGGTTGAGCACTACGGGGCGCTGCAACTCGGACAGGTTGGCCGCCTGCTCCTCCAGTGTGCGCGCGGCCGCGGCGTCCGCCTCCAGCGCCCACACCTGACCCTCCGGCGTGCGGCGCGCCGCCTCCCACGTGAGGAGGCCCGTGCCGGCCGCCAGGTCCAGCACCAGGTGGTGGGGCCGGGGGCGCGCCAGCTCGAAGACGGCGTCGCGCACCTCCGCCAGCCGCTCCCCGCTGCTGGACACGGTGCGCTCCAACCAGCGGTCGCGGCTGGCGTCCTTCGGGGAGACGGTGAGCACCTCGCCCGGTGCGCCCTGATCCTGCTCCAGCATGGCCGCCAGCTGCGCCTCACGGCGCCTGGCCACGTCCGCGCGGATGCCCGCCTCGTAGCCGCTGGCGGAAGGGTCGTAGAACACCTTGCCCTGCAGGGCCTCCGGCAGGTACTGCTGCGCCACCCAGTGATCGCGGTAGGCGTGCGGGTAGGCGTAGCCCGCCCCGTGCCCGAAGCCCTCAGCGTCGCGGCTGCCGTCGCGCAGGTGCGAGGGCACCTCGGCCTCGCGCTCGCGCTGCACGGTCGCCAGCGCGTCGAAGAAGCCCATGGTGCTGTTGCTCTTGGCGGCGGTGGCCAGGTAGAGGGTGGCCTGCGCCAGGTGGTAGCGCCCCTCGGGCAGGCCCACGTAATCGAACGCCTGCGCCGCGGCGGCGGTGTGGGGCAGCGCGTGCGGGTCCGCCAGGCCGATGTCCTCGCTGGCGAGTATCAGCAGCCGCCGGAAGATGAAGCGCGGGTCCTCACCGGCGTACACCATCTTCGAGAGCCAGTAGAGCGCCGCGTCCGGGTCGGAGCCGCGCACGCTCTTGATGAAGGCGCTGATGGTGTCGAAGTGCGCGTCACCCTCCTTGTCGTAGAGCACCGCGCGCCGCTGGATGGACTCCTCGGCCACCTCGCGCGTTATCACCACCACGCCGTCCGGGGTGGGTTCGGTGGTCTCCACCGCCAGCTCCAGGGCGTCGAGCAGCGCCCGGGCGTCGCCGTTGGCCACGTTCACCAGGTGATCCAGCGCCTCGGGCCTCAGGTCCACCTGGCGGTGGCCGTAGCCGCGCTCCGCGTCGCCGAGGGCCTGGTGCGCCACCGCGCGCAGGTCGTCCTCCGTCAGCGGCACGAGCTGGAAGATGCGGCTGCGGCTGACCAGCGCCTTGTTCACCTCGAAGAAGGGGTTCTCGGTGGTGGCGCCTATGAGGATGACGGTGCCGTTCTCGACCCACGGCAGGAGGGCGTCCTGCTGCGCCTTGTTGAAGCGGTGCACCTCGTCCACGAACAGGATGGTGCGCACGCCCCCCCGGCGCGAGGCCTGGGCCGCCGCCACCGCCTCGCGGATGTCCTTCACGCCACCCAGCACCGCGTTGATGGCCGCGAAGCGGGCGCGGGTTGAGTTGGCGATGACGCGCGCGAGGGTGGTCTTACCCGTGCCCGGCGGCCCGTAGAAGATCAGGGACGAGAGCTGGTCCGCCTCGATGGCGCGCCGCAGCAGCCGGCCCGGCCCCACGATGTGGTCCTGGCCGATGTACTCGGCGAGGGTGCGCGGCCGCATGCGAGCCGCCAGGGGCTCGGAGTTGGGGGTCTCGAAGAGGGTGGGGGAGTGGGGTTCGGACATGAGCGTCGGCACCATGGTAGCTGGTGCCGACGCCCGCGCAGGTACCCGGGGCGGTGCCGTGGCCTACCCGGGCGCCGCCGTAATGGCCGTGGCCGTCAGTCGACCGCCACGAAGCGCCTGGTGGTGACGGTGAAGTCACCGATCGGTTCGGAGTAGAGGCTCGTGACGTAGACGTAGTACACGCCCGGCGCGAACTCCGCGAAAGCCTTCGAGTCCGTGTTCCAGCCCGTGGCCTCGCTGTAGTTCTCGTCGTCGTTCTCCACGATGACGTTGCCCGCCTCGTCCATGACCATCAGGTAGGTGTCGAACTCCTGGGCGTGGACGGAGATGGAGAGGGCGGTGGGCTCCTCGAGCTCGAAGGTGAACGGCATGCTCGGCGAGAAGTAGTAGGGCGCCTCCACGGTGGCGGCGGGGTCGTAGGTGCCGGAGAACGTGCCCGGGATCATGAGCGGGGTGACCTCGGCGGCCGTGGCGGGGAGGGAATCGGAGCGGGCGAGGCTGTAGCGGCCCAGGTCGTACTCGGAGTAACCGCTCACCACCGCCAGGTAGCGGCCGGTCTCGGGCAGGGTGATGAGGAGCTCCGCGTCGGTGCCGTACATGCTGTCGTCGATGCCCCCGAGGAAGCTGCCGTCCGGCCCGAAGAGGCTCAGGTAGGTATCGAACTCCAGACTCGAGGCCAGCAGCGTCACGTCCTCGCCTTCCTCCCCGTACAAGACGAACATGTCGAGGTAGGCGCCGTCCTTGAAGTTCTGGCCATCCTCCGTCGTCAACTCGCCCTGCAGCACGTCGCCCGGCCGCAGCTCCGGCAGTTGCGAGAGGTAGTAGTTGGGCGGGTTCAGCCGCCCCTGCGCCGCTGCGGTTGCCAAGAGGAGAAGGGCGATCAGGACGAAGACTCGTTGCATGTTGTTCCCCTTCGGGCGCCGCCGGGTAGGCGCTACGAAGAGCGCGTCACTTCTCCCGCGGGCACGCGTTGATGACAAGCTAGGTTAGCGGAAAAGCCGAGGTCCGTCAGCGCCGGTTGGCTGCCGGCACTCTGCGCTGCGCAGGTGGGTCCACCGTTCGCGGTAGGCTAGCGCGTCTATGGCGCGAACCGATACAACTACCCGTGACGGCCGCCAGGCGGAGAAGCCCGCAGCAGAACTGACGTGGCAGCAGAAGCTGTGGCGTGAGGTGCGGGGTTACGCCGAAGCGCTCGTAATCGCTTACCTGGTCGTCACCTTCCTGTTCACCACCGTAGGGGTGGTGGGCACGTCGATGGAGCCCAACCTCAACGGCGGCGACGGCCGCGGCAACCTCATCCAGGCGCTCCTCACCGGCGACCGCGTCTTCATACCCAAGTACGACACCTGGCTCAGGCGGGCGGGCATCCTCGGCGAGTACGAACGCGGCGCCGTGGTGGTGCTGCGCGAGCCGGCCAACGCCCCTAACGCCCTGCTGTTCGGCAAGCGTAACTTCTTCATCAAGCGCGTGGTCGGGCTGCCCGGCGACAGGCTCCGCATAGAGGGCGGCCAGGTCTACGTGAACGGCCAGGCCGTCGACCAGGGCTTCATCACCGACGAGGCGCGCTTCCGCGTGGCCGAGGTGGAGTTCCCGATGGTGGTGGTGGAGGACGGCGAGGTTGAGTCCCTCATCATGGGCTTCAACGTGACACCAACAGGCGTTGCGGTGCCGGACCTGCCCATGACCGACTCGCCGCGCATGCCGGTGCCCATCACCGACCCGCGCGTGGAGCTCTTCTACGGCAACGTCGTGAGCAACATCGAGGTACCGCCCGGCACCCCCGAAGGCGTGCCGGTGGTGCTCGACTTCACCGTGCCCGACGACAGCTACTTCGTTATGGGCGACAACCGCTCGCGCGGTGGCAGCGAGGACTCCCGCTACTTCGGGCCCCTCGACTCCATAGCCATCGCCGGGCGCGCCACCGCCGTGATCTGGCCCCCCAGGCGCGGTGGCGAGTGGAACTTCCGGACGCTCCCGGCTCCCGAGGCGTTCGACCTGCAGGGAGCGCAGTCTGGACTCTAACGGCGCAGGGCTGAACTTCCGGCGCGCGGCCGCGGGCGACGCGGTCCGCATAGCCGAGATCTACAACCAGGGCATCAGGGAGCGCATCGCCACGTTCGAGACCCGCGAGAGGAGCCCGGACGAGATCCTCGCCTGGCTCGACGACCCCGCCCACCCCGTGGTGGTGGCGGAAGCCGGAGCGGAACGGGTCGTGGTTGGCTGGGCGGCCGCGAGCACGTACCGGCCCCGGGAGTGCTACGCCGGGATAGGCGAGTTCTCCATCTACGTGGACCCCGTGGCCCGCGGTCAAGGGGTAGGGAAGGCCCTCATGAACGCCTTCATGGAGGCGTGCCGAGAGGCCGGGCTCTGGAAGCTGGTCTCACGCGTCTTCCCGGAGAACCGCGGCTCCCTCGCCCTGCTGGCCGCCTGCGGCTTCAGGGAGGTAGGCGTCTACCAGCGGCACGGCAAGCTGGACGGCGTGTGGCGCGACGTGGTGATAGTGGAGCGCTCGCTGGATCCAGAGCCCTGACGGAGCCGCCCTGACGGGGCCGCTCTGACGGAGCCGCCCTGACCGAGCCGCCTGCGCGCACCTCACCAGGCTTCCGTCCACCGCCCGTTCGTTCCCAGCTCGTACGGCGCCCACGCCAGGCCCACGTACTGCAGCACCACGTCGCGCGAGGTGGGTCTCACGCTGACCGTCTCGAGCTCCAGCGCCTCCGCGTGCACGCCGTCGCCCGCCAGCGTCTCCAGCTCGCGCTCGAGGTCCGCCTGCAGCGCCGCCATCTCGGCCTCCACCTGCGCCAGCGCCTCGCGCGCCCTACCCACGTCGCCCTGCTCCTTGCCCACGCTGCTGGTGCGCCTGACGGCCGTGCCCAGGCTGCTGGCGCTCGGCACGCGCCGTTTGAGGAAGGCGCCCAGGATGGTGCTGCCCACCGTCACCGCGGCGTCCAGGCGCCGCTGCTGCATGACCTGCGACTCGCGCTCCACCGCCTGCTGACGCTGCAGACGCCTGCGCTCCAAGGTGGTGGCGCGCTTGTCGTACCTGCTGCGGATCTTCTCCTTCTCCGCGTCCCGGCGCTCCCGCAGCTCCTGCGCGCAGCGCAGCCGGAACTCCCGCTCGCTCTCGCCGGGCGCCGCCACCAGCTTGAGCGGGGCGAAGCGGTGCAGCGTGAGCGCGCCGTCCACGCGCAACCAGCGCTGCAGCAGCGCAGACCACTCCTTCACCGCCGCCGCGTCCAGCTTCACAGCCGGCAGCGGCTGGAACGCCACCCCGGCCGCTGGCCCCTGCGAGAGGTCCTCCAGGGCGAACTCCACGGCCTCCCCGTCGTTCCAGTCGAGCTCCACCACGCCCTCACGCAGCTCCGCCACCCGCGTCACGCGCGCCGTGTGATCCACGCCGTGGGTCTTGGAGACGTAGTGCACGTCGGCCACCCCGAGCGCCACGGGGAAGTAGGCGACCTCA
>CAZPWN010000001.1:16635-33909 GCA_964590475.1 uncultured bacterium
CCTGGCTCGACGCCTCGCCCGGCGGCGCCGCTGTCACACGGGCCTCAGCGGCTCCAGCCTGCCCCAGCCGCACGATCTGGTCGCGGGTCAGGGGACCGGCCAGGTAGGAGAGCACCCAGCGCGTCTGGAACACGGCGGGAGCGTCCTCGTGCACGTTGTGGAGCAGGAACGTGCGGCTGCCTACGCGGCCGATGATGTCGCTCAGCTCGGCGGTGCTGGCGCCGCCGGGGGCGGCCGCGGCGAGTCCCTCGAGCAGCCGCGCCTTGTCGCGCTCGGTCTGCAGTCGCCCCACGAACCAGGTGCCAGCGTTGGAGAGCGCCTTGTAGTCGAGGTCCACGGGGTTCTGCGTGGCCAGCGCGAGCCCCACCCCGTGCGCCCGCGCCTGCTTCAGGAGGGTCATGAGCGGCTTCTTGGTGGGCGGCTCGGCCACGGGCGGCAGGAAACCGAACAGCTCGTCGATGTAGACGAGGGCCCGCAGGCTGCTCGTGCCGCTCTGCGAGCGCGTCCAGGCCACCACCTCGGTGAGCAGCAGGCTGAGGAAGAAGCTGCGCTCCGCGTCGCTGAGGTGAGCGATGGAGACCACCGCCACGCGCGCTCGGCCGTCCGGACCGTACAGCAGGCTCTGCACGTCGAGCGGCTCACCCCGGGTCCAGGCGTCGAAGGTGGGGGAGGCCACGAGCGCGTTGATGGACAGCGCCAGCTTCATGCGGTCCTTGGCGGGGAAGACCGTCTCTACGTCCATCACGCCCAGGCGCTTGACGGGCGGGTTCTGCACCGCGTGTATGAGGTCCGCCAGCGACAGGTCGCGGCCCTCACGCCAGGCGTGCTCCAGGATGCTGCTGAGGAGGATCTGCTCGCGCGATAGGGGGTCCGCGTCCTCCCCCAGGAGCGTGAGCAGGCCCGTGACTGTGGTGCTCAGGCGCTCGCTCAGCAGGTCCGCGTCGTCCAGCACGCTGCGGGGCGGCGCGCCGAAGGAGCGCAGCACGCTGATGGGCCGTCCCGCGCTGGAGCCGGGCGTGTAGACCACCACCTCCGCGGCGTCCCTGAAGCGCCTTATGCGTTCGGGGCCCTGCCCCCAGGAGGCCAACCCCTCGCGCCAGGTCCGTGCTTGGCTGGCGGCGTACTCGCCGAGGTCCACCCCCGAGCGCTCGGCGTCCTTCGGGTCGAGCCACGGCTCGAAGTCCTCCGGCCTCAGCTCGGGGAAGGTGAGCGCCAGGTTGCCCAGGTCGCCTTTGGGGTCGATGGCCAGCACCGGGATGCCGTCGATGGCGGCCTCCTCGATCAGGCCTACCCCCAGGCCGGTCTTGCCGCTGCCGGTCATGCCCACGATGACGGCGTGGGTGGTCAGGTCGCTCGAGTCGTATAGGAGCGGCTGCTCCGTGCGTTCCATGGTGGTGGGGTCGACCTCGCGGCCAAGGTAGAAGACGCCAAGCTGCTCGAAGTCCACGGAGCCTCCCTTACGCTGTGGTTCAGCGGTTAGACCCAGATTGTAGCCGGAACCGCCGCGCCTCCCTGCGGCCGCCGGCCGTTCGCAGCGTGCCCCACGCGGCTCCGGACCGACGCGTCGTCGAGCCCATCCGGGCAAGACCGGTGCGCGGCCATCCCGGTGCTACACTTTTCTGTCGTGAAGAAGTTCTACCTCATCGATGGCCACGCGCAACTGTTCCGGGCGTACTACGCGCCTTTCCGTGACCTCACGAGCCCCGCCGGCGAGCCGGTCAAGGCCGTGTACGTGTTCACGCAGATGCTGCTCAACGTCCTGCGAGCGGAGAAGCCGGACTACCTAGCCGTGGCCTTCGACGTGAGCGACGCCACCACGCACCGCAAGGGCTGGTACCCCGAATACAAGGCCAACCGCGACCGCAGCCCCGAGGACCTGCATCAGCAGTTCCTGCGCGTGCGCGAGGTCATACGGGCGCTCGGCATCCCCACCTTCGAGCTCGAGGGCTACGAGGCGGACGACCTGATAGCCACCATCGCCGAGAAGCTGGCGGGCCAGCCCGTGGAGCTCCGCATCGCCAGCAAGGACAAGGACCTGCACCAGATCCTCACGCCCACCGTGAAACTGTGGGACCCGAGCAAGGGCGACCTGCTGGACGACGAGCTGCTGAGGATCGAGAAGGGCTACGGCCCCGAGCAGGCGGTCGAGATCCAGACCCTGGTGGGCGACTCCACCGACAACATCCCGGGCGCTGCCGGCGTGGGCGTGAAGACCGCCGTCAGGCTCATCAGCACGTACGGCACCGCCGAAGAGGTGGTGGCCAACGCCGACGCCCTGACGCCCAAGCTGAAGGAGAACGTGCTCCTGCACGCGGAGCAGATGGACCTCACGCGCCGGCTCGTGACGCTGGACCGCAACGCGCCGTTCGAGTTCGATCTGGAAGCGTGCCGCGCGCCGTCCCCGGACCTGCCCCAGCTGATGACGCTCCTAGACGAGCTCGGCTTCCGCACCTTCGGCGAGCAGTTCGCCGAGCTGTACGGCAGCGGCGCGGAGGCCAAGGCCGCCGAGAGCGCCGTCGATGCTGGCACCACCGCCCACGTGGTGACCACCGAGGAGCAGCTGGACGAGTTAGTGGCGCTGCTCTCCCAGCAGCCGGTCTACGCTCTGGACACCGAGACCACCTCGCTCCTGGCGGTCGACGCCGAGGTGGTGGGTTACGCCTTCTCCTGGCAGTCGGGCGAGGGCTGGTACGTGCCCGTGCGCGGTAACGACGCTGGAGAGAAGGCCGCGGACGGTACTCAACTGGCCTACCTGGACCCCGGCCTGGTGGCCGCCAAGCTCAAGCCCGTGCTGGAGGACCCGACGAGCCTCAAGGTCGGGCAGAACCTCAAATACGACATGAACGTCCTGTCACGAGCCGGCATTGACCTGCAGGGCAAGCTCTTCGACACCATGGTCGCCGCCGCCCTGCTGCATCCCGAGCGGCGCACGAACAACATGGACGACCTGGCTCGCGACATGCTGGGCCTCAAGACCACGCCCATCACCGAGCTCATCGGCAAGGGCAAGAACCAGCGCAGCATGCTCGACGTGCCCCTGCCCGAGGTAGCCACCTACGCCGCCGAGGACGCCGACATCACCTGGCGGCTCTACGAGAAGCTGGCGGAGCGCCTGGAGAGCCAGCCCGAGGCCATGCAGCACCTGTTCCGCAACGTGGAGATGCCGCTCGTGCGGGTGCTGGCGGCCATGGAGCGCGAAGGGGTGACGCTCGACGCCGACATGCTGGTCGAGTACTCGCAGGCCCTCACCGTCCGCCTGGACGAGCTGCGCCAGAACCTCTTCAAGGCCGCCGGCACGGAGTTCAACCCGGATTCGCCCAAGCAGCTCGGCGAAGTTCTGTTCGACAGGCTGGGCCTGCCAGTCATCAAGAAGACCAAGACCGGGCGCTCCACGGACGCCGAGGTGCTGGAGACGCTCGCCTCCGAGTCGGACCACCCCCTGCCGCAGCTCCTGCTCGAGTACCGCGAGCTGAGCAAGCTGCTCGGCACCTACGTGCAGCCGCTGCCCGCCTACCTCGCCAAGAGCACCGGCCGGCTCCACGCCTCGTTCCACCAGACGGGCGCCGCCACGGGCCGCTTGTCGTCGTCGGATCCGAACATCCAGAACATCCCCATCCGCACGGAGACGGGCCGCGAGATCCGCCGCGCCTTCCGGGCGGGCCAGGGCAGAAGCCTGATCATGGCCGACTACTCGCAGGTGGAGCTGCGCATGCTGGCGCACTTCAGCCAGGACGAGGAGCTCGCCAAGGCGTTCCACGAGGGGCTCGACATCCACGCCTACGTGGCGTCGCAGATCTTCGACACGCCGCTGGAAGAGGTGAACTCGGATCAGCGGCGGGTGGCCAAGACCGTCAACTTCGGCATCGTGTACGGCCAGTCCGCCTTCGGCCTGGCGCGCACGCTGCGCATCCCTCAGCGGGAGGCCGCCACCTTCATCGCCTCCTACAAGGAGCGCTACACGGGCCTGGAGCGCTTCCTGCAGGCCTGCATCGAGGAGGCCGAGGAGAAGGGGTACGTGACCACCATCCTGGGTCGGCGCCGCGCCATCGACGACATCCGCTCCCGGAACCGCAACCTGCGGCAGCTGGGCGAGCGACTGGCCATCAACACGGTCATCCAGGGCAGCGCCGCCGACCTCATCAAGGTGGCCATGGTGCAGCTGACGCAGCGCCTGCGCGAGGAGCACGGTGAGGCGCGCCTGTTGATCCAGGTGCACGACGAGCTGGTGCTGGAGGCGCCCGAGTCGGACGCCGCCGACGTGCTGAGCACCACCGTGGACGTCATGAGCAGCGCCCTGCCGCTGACGGTGCCGCTCAAGGTTGACGCCTCGGTGGGCGAGAACTGGTTGGCCGGCAAGAGCTGAGGGGCGCTGCCCGTTGGCTCCACCCGCACACACGGGCCGAGCGACGGCCTTCGGCAACCGACCCGGTACCGGTCAGCCAAGTCCTGAAACGAGTTCCGCCGCCCTAGCCATCAGGCCGGGGCGGCGGAACTGGTCTCGAACCGTGATCACGCTGCGGGTTGGCAACAGGTCCGGTCTACCGAGGTATCACGCGCTCAGTGCGCGCTCAGCTCTCACCTTGCAACCGCTGGGACTCCTGACGGAACCAGCTGTAGGTGGTGTTGTTGGGCTCCAGGTTCGCCGCGCGCGAGTAGGCGTTGTAGGCGTCCTCGTAGTTGCGCTGTTCGAAGGCCACGCGGCCGAGCCAGGCCCACGCCTCGGCGTAATCCGCGTTGCGCGCGGTGGCCTCGGCGAAGGCGTTGCGCGCCTGCCCCATGTCGCCAGCCTCGTAAGCGGCCACGCCGTTGAAGAAGGCGGTGGCGGCCTCCACGCCCCAGCGCGCCTGCGCGCGGGAGAGGTCCAGGAAGTACTTGGCGCCGGCGTCCGAGGGGTCGAGGTCCATAACCGTCTGCCAGGCGGCGCTGGCCTGATCGGGCATGCCCGCCTCCAGCAGGATGCGGCCGAGCCAACGGTGGGCCTCCACGTCGTCCGGCACGGCCCGCGTTACCGCCAGGTAGCGCTCCGCGGCCAGCTCGAGGTTGCCCTGCTGGTAGGCCGAGTAGGCGTTGGCGTTTGCGTCGCGCAGGTAGAGCTCACGCGCCTCGTCATCGAGTGTGCCGCCGGCCGCGATGAACTGGTTCCAGGTGTTCACGGCCGGACCGGGCCAGTTGGCGCGGCTGTAGGCCTCGGCCAGGAACCGAAGCGGCTCCGGGTGACCGGGCGCCAGCTCGACGGCGTTGCGCCCCTCACGGAACGCCTGCTGCCACAGGGGGCGGTCCGGGTACTGGGCGTCGTACGTGGCCAGCGCCTCCTCCATGAGCTGCTCGCCGCGCTCGATCGACTCCGCGGCGTTGGACGGTAGCGCCGACTGCGCGAGGGCGCCGGACAACGCCAGCGACAACGCCAGGAAGCCTGCGACCAGAACTCCGGCCAGCGGCCGGGACCCTCCGACTTTCCTAGGACTATCCAGCATCTGATTCCTCCAAAGGGACGCACGTACGAGACGACTGCGTGTACGCGCTTGCATGATGAACCCGTTGTAGCCGTCCGAGGTGACCAGAACATGAGGCTGTATTACGTTCCTGAAGGCACGTTGGCTGCTCTGACGGTTCGGACGAAGGCCGGCCGCACTACGGTGGGTGACGGCGGCGGACTCTTCTCATGATAGGCCCAAACTCGTGGGCGCCCGTATGATGGCCGTCATGTCGCCCCCTCCTGTTCGCGCGCAGCGGGCTCGTTAGGGTATGCTCCCTGCCCACGAGGTAACAGGGAGTTGGAGAGGGAATGAGAATCCTAGTTAGCAACGACGACGGCGTCTTCAGCCCCGGCATCAAGGCGCTGGCGCAGGTCGCTTCCGAGTTCGGGCAGGTCCGCGTGGTGGCGCCCGACGTCGAGCAGTCCGCCATGAGCCACGCCATCACCATCCGGCGGCCGCTGCATTACACCAAGACCACCATCAACGGCCTCGAGGCGTACCGCGTGGACGGCACGCCCGCCGACTGCGTGGCACTGGGCGCCTTCAACTGGGACGAGGTGGACCTGGTCCTCAGCGGCATCAACCTGGGCTACAACATCGGCCACAACATCTGGCACTCGGGCACCGTGGCCGCCGCCAAGCAGGCCGCCTTCCTCCGCATCCCGGCCATAGCCTTCAGCGCTCCGGGGGTCGGCGAAGACGTGGATTACGAGAAGATCAAACCGTTCGTGAAGGACGTGATCGAGCAGTTCCTACAGGTGCCCGACATGCTGCTCCTCAACGTAAACCTGCCGGCCGAGCCGAAGGGTCTGCTCTGGACGCATCAGTCCGTCAGGCACTACGAAGGCTACGTGATCTCGGGCGAGGACCCCTTCGGGCGCACGCACTACTGGTTCGCGGAGGAGCCCACCGAGCAGGTGGAGGAGGGCACGGACCGTTGGGCGGTCGAGCGCGGCATGGTCTCACTTACCCCCCTCCGCTTGGACCTCACGGACGAGCGCCTGCTGCAGCGCTCCAAGGCAGCGGTAGCGGGGGAGACGCAGGGCTGATAGTCCAGCGGCGCCGGTCCGGAGCTACTCGCCAAGCTCCAGCAGCTGCGGCACCGCGGCCTCGGGCAACGGGGCGGAGTAGTAGGGCCCCTGACCGAAGGTGCAGCCTAGCTCGAGCAGCATCTCGTGCTGCGCGGGGGTGCGCACGCCCTTGGCGGTCACCGCGATCTTGAGGCTGGTGGCCATGGCTACCATGGCTCTCACCAGCTCGATGCTCTTGGGGTCGTCCGGCAGGCGCGTCACCAGGTTCTCGTCGATCTTGATGGTGCCCACGTTGTAGCGCTGCATGTTGTAGAGGGAGTGGTGCCCGCTCCCGAAGTCGTCGATGTGCAGGCTGATGCCCTTGGAAACGATCTTGAGGATGGCTGACTCGGCCACGTCGCTCGCGTCCGAGAGGGCGCCCTCCCCGAGCGAGATGGCTGAGTGCAGCATGGCCGTGTTCTCCTCCTCGAACACCTTGATCAGGGCCTGCTCGGGTTGGAACGAGAGGAAGTGGCGCGGGTTGAAGTGCAGCAGCAGTAGCAGGCTCTCGCCGTAGCGGTCGCGCCAGCCGTTCACGGCCCGGCAGGCCTGCCGCCACACCGCTTCGTCGATGTCCCGCCCGATGCCCATCTCCGTGGCCGTGGCCAGGAACTCCTTCGGCTTGAGCACGCCGCGGGACGGATGGTCCCACCGCACCAGCGCCTCCAGGCCCACCACCTGGCCGTCTTCCAGCCGGTGGATGGGGGAGTAGTGAGCGACGAACTCCTGCTGGGCGTAGGCGCGCCACAGGTCGTTCTCGAGCTCCAGCGCCGCCAGGACCTCGTGCCGCATGCGCTGGTCGAAGACCCGGTAGCGCGCGCGCCCCGCCTCCTTGGCGGCGTACATGGCCGTGTCGGCGTCCCGCAGGACCTCGTCGGGATCCTTGTAGCCCACGAGCGAGGGCACGATACCGATGCTGGCGCTGGTGAAGATGATGCGTTCGCCGACCATGAGCGGCTCCGTGAACGCCTTGCGGATGCGGTCCGCCAGATCGATGGCGCGGTCCGGGCTGTCCAGGTGGTCCATGAGGATCACGAACTCGTCGCCACCCAGGCGAGCCACCGTGTCCTCCGGACGGATGATCTTGGAGAGGGTCTCGGAGATCTTGATGAGCATGGCGTCGCCCACCGAGTGACCCAGCGAGTCGTTGACCAGCTTGAACCGGTCGAAGTCGATGAACAGCAGGCCGGCGTCGCGGGAGGGCTCGGCCAGGCGCCTCTGCAGCACCTGCTCGAGCCTATCGAGCAGCAGGGCCCGGTTGGGGAGGCCCGTAAGTGTGTCGTGCAGCGCGTCGAAGAGCAGGCGCGCGTTGAGGCGCGAGAGCTCGTCTTCCTTGTCGTGCAGTGCCTGTTCGCGCGCCCGGCGCTCGCTTATGTCCTCGAACGTGGCCACGGCGTAAACCACGCGGCCCTCGGAGTCCTTGACGGGTGAGGCGTTGACCGAGAACGGGACGGGGTTGCCCTGCCTGTTACGCCGGACGAGCTCTTCCTGCATCACGAACTCGCCCCTCAGCGCCCGCGCCACCGGCGTCTCACCCGGAACGTAGGGCGTGCCGTCCAGGTGCTCCGCGCCGGTGCCTTCCACCACCACGGCGTGGAGGTTCGCCTGCGCGAAATCGACCACGAACTCTTCCGCTTTATGGTTCAGCATGAACACCTCGCCGCTGGGTGCCTCAACCACCATCAGGCCCATGGCGAGGTGGTTGAGCAGCGTCTCCAGCAGCGCCCGCTTGCGCTCCACGCGGCCGCGCAGCTCACCGAGCTCGAGCTCGGACTGTAGGGGCTCATGGACGGCCACCAGCAGCCCCAGGTCTTCCCTGGCTCCGGGCCCGCCCTCCAGTGGCTCGGCGCTGAGGCCGATGGCTGCCACGCCGCGGCCCAGGTCGTCGTAGATGTAATCGCCGAGGTCCCGGCTGTCGCCTAGCGCGAGCCTCTCCTGCAGGTGCTCGGCCAGCGTACTCGGCCTCTCGAACGGGGTGATGGAGAAGATGTCCGCTCCCAGGGTGGCCTCGGGCGTGTAGCCGTAGAGCTCCGTTGCCCGCCTGTTCCAGCCGCGCACCTTGTGCGCTCTGTCCGTGATGATCACGGCGTCCGGGAGTGAGTCCAGCAAGCCCCAGGACCAGGCCGCATCGTCGACCGGCGCCAGGGTGCCCTGTGGGGCGTCGTCAGTGTCTGCTCGTCGTGGACTCATGGATGCCCAATATTACGCCGCCGGGGGTTCGTTGGCTGTCGTTCCCGCTGACCACGCGTTCCGCTCGGCTGTCGTCACTCAAGCGGGCGCCCGGTTCAGCCCGTATGCAACGTTGTATTCAGGCGAACTCTATGCGGGGCTGGAAGACGCTGCCCGCGGGCTGGAGCAGCGAGACCGTCACCCCCAGCAGGCGCACGGGCTCGTCCGGCCTGTCCGACTCGAACGTCAGCCTGCGCGCCACCACCAGCAGCTCGTCCAGTTCGCTCAGCGGGCTCAGGGCGGTGTGGCTCCTCGTGATGGTGCTGAAGTCCGCGAAGCGCAGTTTCACCGTCACGGTGCGGCCGCGCATGCCGGCGCGGGCTAGGCGGTGGGCCACCTCGTCCGCCAGGTCCTCGAGCACGGGGTCCAGTTCGCCCTTGCCGGCGCGGTCGCGCTCGAAGGTGGTCTCGGCGCCCAGCGACTTGCGCTCGCGGTTCGGCTCCACGCGCCGGTCGTCCCGCCCGCAGGCGATCTCGTAGAAGAAGCGTCCGGACTTGCCGAACTCGCGCTCGAGCGCCTCGGGTCCGTAAGCCCGCAGGTCGGCGCCGCTACGCAGACCGAGTGCGTGCATCCGCTCCCGCGTGGCGGGCCCCACGCCGAAGAACTCCCCCACGGGCAGCGCGGCGAGGAACGCCTCCGCCTCAGCGGGGAGGATCACGCTCAGGCCGTCCGGCTTACGCAGACCCGAAGCTACCTTCGCCAGGAACTTCCCCGAGGCCACGCCGGCCGAGGCGGTCAGCCCGGTCTCCGCCCGTATGGCCGCCCGGATGGCCCGAGCCACCAGGGTGGCGGAAGGGGGGCCCACCTTGGGCTCCGTCACGTCGAGGAACGCCTCGTCCAGCGCGAGGGGCTCGACTAAGTCCGTGTAGCGCTGGAAGATGGCTCTGACCTGCTGGGAAACCTGGCGGTAGACGTCGAAGCGGGCGGGCATGACCACCAGTTCGGGGCAGAGGCGCAGGGCGCGCCGCATGGGCAGCGCGGAGTGCACCCCGAACTTGCGGGCCTCGTAGCTGGCCGCGGCCACCACGGCGCGCTCACCGCGGCCGCCCACCGCCACGGGGCGGCCCAACAGGTGCGGATGATCGCGCTGCTCCACCGAGGCGAAGAACGCGTCCATGTCCACGTGCACGATCTTCCTCGCTGGGGCGCCTTGGTTCATGCTGGGACCGTGCGCGCCTCCATCAACCGCCGCAGCACGGCCACCACCAGCCGGGCGTCGCCCAGGCTGCGGTGCTCCTGCGGCGCGCTCAGCACGCGCTCCACCTGAGCGGCGCGCTCCAGCCTCATGCTCAGGCTGCCGATGCCGCGTGCGTGCGCGTAGCCGCGCATGGCGCACTCGAAGGCGGGCAGCTGGGGAGCCAGGCTCCAGAGCCGGCTCGACTGCAGGGCCATCCGCTCGTCGAACGGGGCGTTCCAGGCCAGCACCCGGCGGCCCTCGAGCTGGCGCTCGAGCTCCAGTAGCACCTCGGGCCAGGTGGGCGCCCCGGCGAGGTCCCCGATGGTCATGCCGTGCACGCGGCTGGCGGCGGCCGGTATCCGGCCGGCTCGGGGCCACACCTTCGATTCGAGCAGGACCTCGCCGCTGTAGTCGAGCGCGGCGATCTCGACGATCTCGGCGCGCTTCCCCAGGCCCGTGGTCTCCGTATCGATGACCACGAAGCCGTCCGAGAACAGTCCGGTGAGCCACTCGCGCGGGTCGCCTAGACGGGACGGCGTTGGCCCACCGCTCCCGGACCGCTGCCCGCTCAGCCGGCCGCGGGCGGCCCCGGGTTCCAGCGCCGACGTCGTGCCGGGATTCGCGCTGCGCCGCGCGCGGCCGAACGGGACATCGCCCGCAGCGGCCGGCGACTCCGTTCGCGGCAGTTCGCGGCCGCGCGGCCACAGGTCGTGCTTGAGCCGCCGAGCCTCGCTGGTACTGAAGAGCTCCATGACAGTGCCGTCACCCAGGAGCAGTTCGGCGCGCGCTTCGCCCAGACGCGTGTAGCCGTTGCTAGCCAACTCCTCGGCCGTGCGCAGATCCCTCGGCAGGTCCCCTCTATGCGTGAACCGGGGCAGCTGTCCTTCCACACCGTGAGTTTACCGGCTGCCTCGCCCGGAGGTTGAGTCCCCGGTGTCAGGTCTTCGGCGCTGGCTCCCCGGTGGCGAGGTCCTCAGTCGATGAAGGCGTGCACCGTGAACGCGCTCAACTCGCCGTTACCGAACTCTAGCGTCACCTGCGCGGGCGGGGCGCCCTCCCGGCTGAGCTGGTGCACCTCGCTGGCGCCCTGGGTGTGGAGCGCCGCCGTGCCGCCCGCGGCGGCTCGCGCGGCGTCCGCCGGCATGCCGACGGTCATGCCGTGGAACTCCGGGCCCGCCTCGCTGACGCGGACGCTGCTCAGGAGCTCTTGGCCGGTGGACGAGACAACGTACACCTCGAGGGTCACGCCGCCGTGATCGCGCGTCTGCAGGGTGTCCATCTGCCACGGCTGATGCCGGTTGCGTACGAGCTGCTCGGTGACGGTTGCAGCGGGCGGTAGCTCCGCCAGGAAGTCGCTTACGGCGTCAGGGCCGTCCGGGGCGAGCATCACCTCGATAAGGGCCTCCACGTCAACTTGCTCGGCGTCCAGGCTGGCGGACGGAGCGGACGGATCCAGGGCGCCGGTGGTCTGCTCACCGCAGGCGGCCAGTAGGAGGGCCGTTACGAGAAGCAGGGCGGCGAGTGCGCGGGCGCGCAGGGAAGCGTAAGGGGAGAAGAAGACTTCTGGGCTGAAGGTAGGCAGACGCATCGGTCCTCCTCGTTCGCCGAAGTGAGTGGCGGTTCCGAAGCTTCGGCGCTCCGGGCCTCCCGGGTTCAAGTATCGGTCCCTCCGAGGAACCGGGCTCGCCCCGGGTGGAAACTAACGGTAAGCCGAGGTTGCGCCGCGGACCTGAGCGCTCGTCACAGCCGTTCTCATGCGCGGCTCATCCGGGAGCCCGGGGTGGTATCACAGGGAGATTCAGAGGTGTAGATCGTTGGCATACAACGCGGCCGTCAGCCACGCGGTGGCGTAAGGCGCCCTACAATGGCGCCAACCGAACGGGAGGTAAGGCACATGCAGATCCGTATCACGGTCAGGCAGTTGCTCAGGGAGAAAGGTCCCACGGTCTGGACCGTGGATCCGGATGCCAGTGTGTTCGACGCCCTGCAACTCATGGCAGACAAGAACGTGGGGGCGCTGCCGGTAGTGAAGGGCGGGGAGCTGGTCGGCATCTTCTCCGAGCGCGACTACGCTCGCAAGGTCATCCTGCAGGGGCACGCTTCGCGCGAGACGCCGGTCCGCGCCATCATGACCGACAAGGTGGTCACGGTGAGCCCCGAACAGGACCTGAGCGACTGCATGCGCCTCATGACCGACAAGCGGATAAGGCACCTCCCCGTCATGGAGGGCGGCCGGCAGGTCGGCGTGCTGTCGATCGGCGACGTGATGAAGGCCGTGATGGCGGAGCAGGAGTTCCTGATCGGTCAGCTGAGCGATTACATCGGGGGCGCAACGGTCTAAGCCCAAGGCCGATCGGACTCGGCCCGCGGCGCGGGAAAGGCGGCAGTTCACCGCGGCCGCAGGCCAACCGTACGTCCGGAACCTTTTACAAGGCAAGGGTTGGTAAAGTGCTCCTGGTCGTGCTAAATTGCATCAGGTGAGATCATGAGTACTCGGTATGTGGTCGTCGGCGGTGGCATGACCGGAGACGCGGCCGTCAAGGCGATCCGCAGGGCTGACCCGGAGGGCCAAGTGACCCTCGTGAGCCAGGAGCCCCAGGCGCCGTACAAGCGGCCCCCGCTCTCCAAGGGGCTCTGGAAAGGCGAGAGCGCCGATCGTGTTGGGCTCGGCACGGACGCCACCGGAGCCCGGCTGATACTCGGCAGGCGTGCGGTGTCCCTCGGCCTGGAGGGCGCCAGCGTACGACTGGACGACGACAGCGTCGTCCCCTACGACTACCTCCTCCTAGCTACCGGCGCCCGTGCGCGCACCCTCCCGCCTTTGGTCGGCTTGGCTGGCGTCGTGCCGTACCGCACGTGGGAGGATTACGAGCACGTGCGGGAGCGTGCCCGAGAGGGCGCCCATGTGGCCGTGATCGGCGGCGGGTTCATCGGATCTGAGATGGCCGCGGCGCTGCGCAGTAACGGCGCCGAGGTGACGATGATCTTCCCGGAGCCGAGCATCGGCGGCGGGCGCTTCCCGGTCTCCATCGCCACGCTGGTGGACGCCGATTATGCCGCCCGCGGCGTAACGGTCCGCGCCGGCCGCACAGTGCAGTCGGCGCGCCAGGACGGCAGCGGCGTGGTGCTGGAGCTGGACGACGGCGCGGAGGTTGCCGCTGATCTGGTGATCGTGGGCGTGGGCGCGGTTCCGAACCAGGAGCTGGCGCAGGAAGCCGGCCTCCGCACTGACAACGGCATCCTGGTCGACGCGTCGCTACGCGCTGCGAACGGCGAGGGTTCCTTGGATAACGTGTTCGCCGCCGGCGACGTGGCCAGTTTCGAGTGGCCCGCCCTGGGGCGCAGGTTGCGCATCGAGCACGAGGACAACGCCTACGGCATGGGGGCCGCCGCGGGCCGTTACATGGCTGCGGCCGCCAGCGCCGGCGGTACTGCGAGTACTGCGGGGCAGACGCAAGGCGGGGCCGCTAGTTCCGGACCTTACGCTCACCTGCCCTTCTTCTACTCGGATCTGTTCGACAACGGCTACGAAGCAGTCGGTCTGCTCGACCCGCGGCTAGAGGTAGTCGAGGACTGGCGCGTGCCGGGCAAGGAAGGGGTCGTCTACTACCTGGAGGACGGCCTGGTCAGAGGGGTGTTGCTGTGGAATACGTGGGGTCAGGTCGACGCGGCTCGTGACCTCATCGAAGCGCAGCAGCGCCTCTCGCAAGCGGACTTGATGGGGAGGTTACCCACCGATGATTAGCTCGTTCAACACGGCGCAGCAGGGCAGCGCCGCCCTGTTGCTAGTACCGCAACCAGCGCGCAGGCAGGCTCAGCGGGGCGCGGCTGCCATCATCACGACCGCGCAGGTGCACCTCGGGAGGGGAGAGACCCTCTACGAGGAGGGCGAGCGGCCCGCCACCCCTTACCTGGTGGTGAGCGGCGTCCTGCGCGTGATGGTGAAGGCGGCCACCGGCCGCGAGCGACTGGCCGACCTGGCGGGGCCGGGCGACGTGCTGGCCACGTCGGTCTTCGACGCGAGCCTGGCGGCGGAGAGCGTGATCGCTGCTTCGGACGCCGTGGTCCGGCCCGTGGACGTTCAGGCCACGCTGGCCCGCGTCAAGGGCCGCCAGGACCTGGCGTCCGCCCTCGTCCGGCAACTGAACCGCAGCCGCGAGATGGCCGACGACCTGGGTCTGCCTATGGGAGCGCGGATCTGCCGCATCCTGGCCCGCGTAGCCGAGCGTCTGGGTGAGAATGTGGAGCTCTTCGACGACGAGGGCGCAGCCCGGACCGGCGAGTGGCGCCATCTGCCCTTCAGCCTTACGCATGACGACGTGGCGCTGCTGGCGGGTTGCGCGCGCGTTACCGCCACGAGGGTCTTGGGGGAGCTGAAGGAAGCTCAGGTGCTAGACGGTCACCGCGGCAACTACTCCGTGGTGCCGGCGGCGCTGGACGCCGCGGCCGACCAGTACGTCTACGAGGTGCTCTGAGGAATTCACTGACGGTTGGGCCTGAACTGGGCCATAGGTGAGACGTAGTTCGCACCCCTACGGGGGTGCGTTCCTATAGCATCGCCCTAAGAGGGGAGGGGGTGGCCATTCCCAGGCGGCCCGATCCCTGATGGGGACTCCCATCGAGCCGTCGCTACTTCACTCCCCTCGACTTCCATCCTGCCACCCACGTATCGGACTGCCCTGCGGCAGTGTCACAGCGCTGCGGAAGGTCGATGTTCTCCTCACCCCCGACGAGTTATCTCACACTTACCGTCTCGCTGAGCGAACAGGAACACTACTCCAGGTCGCGTCAGGCACGCCGCTGAGCGGCTGCGAACGCGCGTTGTCCCGTGGTGGTCGAGAGAAAGGGCCCCACACGCCGTGTCGGACATGGTAGAAACTACACCATGAACAAAACCCAACTTGCTGAAAAGCTGGCCAAGACCGCCGACCTGAGCGTGGCCAAGGCCAAAGAAGTCGTAGACGCCATCTTCTCCACTGCCGACCGTAAGGGCATCATCGCCATAGAACTCGACGCCGGCCGCAAGGTTCAGATCACCGGCTTCGGCACGTTCGAGACCGCTTGGCGCGGCGAGCGTAAGGGTGTCAACCCCGGCACGGGCGAGGCCATCACCATCCCCGGCAAGCACTACGCCAGCTTCCGTGTGGGCAAGGGCCTCAAGGAGCGCGTGGAGAAGTAAGAGCCCCGAATCCGGGGGTCTTGAACCCTCGCTACGCACTGTTCGCAAAGTAGAAGGCCCGGCTACTCAGCCGGGCCGCTTCCTTGGTCGACGATCTTACGCGGGACTCAGGCCGCGTCGCCTTCAGCCTCGTGGGCCTTGCACTTGGGCATGTACGTGCGCGCCCACTTGTCTATCGCATCGATGATGCCCTGCAACTCCCTGCCGGATTCGGTCAGCTCGTAGCGTGTTCTGGGCGGCATGGTCGATTCGACCGTCTTGCTCACCAGCCCGAGGCGCTCCAGGTGTTCCAGGCGCTGGGAGAGGGTGGTCGTGTTTACGCCGCCCACGGCGCGACCGAGCTCGTTGAAGCCGTGAGGACCGCCGAGCAGGGCGCGCACGATGTGCAGCACCCACTTCTCCTGAAGCAGGTCGATCGAGTCGTACACGGGGCAGTAGTTGAGCGTGGCCTTGTCGGCTCCATTCGCCATGCCCGCACTATATCACATGGACCGCCCTGTATTCCGTAGCGCTTGACAAAATAGAGCGCTTGATGCTAGGTTCTAGGTGAGCCAAGGGCGACTCGCCCGACGCGTTCCCACACAGTCACCAGAAGGAGTTTTTTGATGAGCTTGAACCTTGACACCACCCACAGCAGCGTTGAGTTCTCCGTCCGTCACATGGGCCTTGCCACCGTGCGCGGCCGCTTCGAGAAGTTCTCCGTAGACGCAGAAGCCAACGAGCAGGGCGAGCCTACCCGCGTATCGGCCGTCATCGACGCCGCCAGCATCAACACCGGCACGGCGGACCGCGACGGGCACCTGCGCAGCGCCGATTTCTTCGACGTGGAGAACCACCCCAAAATCACGTTCGAGTCCAGCAACATCGAGCGCCGTGGCGACAAGTACGTGATCGAAGGCGATCTCACCATCCGTGGTGTCACCAAGCCCGCCTCCTTCGAGGCCGACGTCACCGAATTCGTCACCGACCCCTGGGGCAACCCCCGCCTCCTTGCCGAGGCCACCGGCAAGATCAAGCGCACCGACTGGGGCCTCACCTGGAACCAGGTGCTGGAAGCCGGCTCGCTGCTCGTGAGCGAGGACGTGCGCTTCACCCTCAACGTCCAGCTCGTCAAGCAAGTGGAAGTGGCTGCCTAAGTCCGCTCAGCGTAAGAAGAGCCCGCCGCGCAGGTCAGCGGCGGGCTCTCTTTTTGCGGAAGTCAGCAGGCGGATCTGCCGTGTGGGACGGGGCTCAACGCGTGTGCCGTAACATAGGTGTTCTCCTATAAGGGGTTTTTCGCCCTCCCACCGTGGCGCGTACCGTGCTATTCTCCAACGCGGTCAGGCCGATGCCGAAAGCCGGACCACTCATGCGCCCCAACCGGCCCCCCACGGTTGGGGCGCTTCTCCTTCAGCCAGCTTAGGTGCCGTCAGTTAGGCAGCAGCCGCTCGGCGGCGCTGCGTGCGGCGGCGGCAGCCTCGTCTCCTTGCTGGATGAGCGCTGCCACGCTCGCTCCCTCCAGCAGCAGGTGGAGTTGCACCGCCAGCTCGTCCGGCTGCTCCACCCCCGCCTCCGCGAGGCGGTCCCGGAAGTAAGCCCTGACCGCGTCGTGGTGGGCCCTGGCGTACGGCCTCGCCGCGTTCAGCTGGCCCCCGAGTTCGAACGTCGCCGCTACTAGAGGGCACCCACGGTAGTCAGGCGCCGCGAACCACTCCTGCAGCAGATCGAACACCGCCAGGATCCTGCCACGCGGCGAGGAGCCCATCTCCTCGGCCCGCGCCAGCCAGGCGGCGCGCTCCTCGCGCCTGCGCTCTAACACCGCCTTTATCAGGTCGTCCTTGCTGGGGTAGTGATGGTAGAAGGTCATCCGCGCCACCCCAGCACGCGCGATGATCTCGTTTATCCCCACGTTGGGCACCCCGCGCGTGTAGAAGAGCCGGGCCGCGGCGTCTAGCAGCCGTTCGGCGGCGGATGGAGTCGCATCATCACTCATGCAGCCATTATACGTACTGGTCGGTCTGGTAGTGTTCTTCCCGCTCACACCGGCTACGGCGTGCCGTATGCGCCGGAGCTCACCATCCCCGCAACCAGCAGGTGGAGGTAGACGAAGCCGGCGTAAGGCTCCCACGGCCGCACCGTGTCGGCCACCCAGCCGTAGCTGGG
>CAZPWN010000001.1:34009-45724 GCA_964590475.1 uncultured bacterium
AGGCCCAAGGCCACGAGTTCCTCCGGCGCCCTCTCCGCCAGGGTGGTGGCGTCGGGCAGGGGCAGGGGAGCCGTTGCGTCCGTGTCGTGCTCCGAGCCTCCGTTGGCTCCGTGAACGGCGGGTCCGTAGGTGCGCGCCATCTGCTCGAGCAGGCGCAGGCCCAGCACCAGCGTCACCTGTTGGCAGGGCACGGCGTTCAGCAGCGCCTGGAACACGCCGGGGTAGCGCGGCGGTCTCAGTCCCTCCAGCTGCGCGGCGAGCGGGGCGAGGCGCTCATCGGAGTCGGCAAGGAGCCGGAAAGGCGCCAGGTCGACGTCGAATCCGAACATGTGGGTCACCACCCGCTCGGCTGCGGCCGCCAGCTGCTCCTCGGGCAGGCGGCCGAAGGCGCGCACCAGCAGCGTTTCCGTAGGTGAACCCGGTGGCGGACGCCCGGTGAGTGGGCCGCCCACAGCGCCGTCCACCACCTCGAGGAGGAACTGAGGAACGGGGCTTGGCCCGTACGGCTCGCTCACGGGCACCCAACGGCGGTAGGCGCCGTCATACCAGGTGTCGATGCGGTTGTTGGGCCGGCGCACCAACGCCAGGGCGGTCAGGTCGAGCCGGAAGGGCTGCGGGGGCGCGAGCGTGAACTCCACTCGCTCCACGCCGGCGGGCGTACTGGCTGTAGGTCGACCCTGGGACACGTGGACCGAGCGTACCCGTAAGTGGCCGCTCGCGGTGCCGCGGATGACCTGCTCCGTTGGCGGCTCCGGCTGCGGTAACATTCCGGCGTAGCCGAACTAGCAGCGCGACTCGCGCAAGCCGTGATGCCGCCAGCACGATGGTTCGACGCGGAGCCGTTACCGGCGCCTACGGACGCCGGGCTTGGAGGAAGCCATGCAGGACCCCTTCGTAGACCGACTCGCAGGTAGGTTGCAGACTCTCAAGTCGTCCGCCATCCGCGAGATCCTCAAGCTGGCCTCCCAGCCGGACGTCACCTCCTTCGCGGGCGGCCTGCCCGCCCCGGAGCTCTTCCCCATGGACGAGATACGCGCGGCCGCCGACCGCGTGCTGCAGCGCGTGGGGCACCGGGCCCTGCAGTACGGGCCCACCGACGGCGTGCCCGAAGTGCGCGCGCTGATCGCGGAGCGCGCCTCCGCTGCCGACCCGGGCGCGCCCGCCGTGGACCCCGAGCAGGTGCTGGTGACCACCGGTTCGCAGCAGGCGCTCGACCTGCTGGCCAAGGCCCTCATCGATCCGGGCGACCCCATCGTCACCGAGAACCCCAGCTATCTAGGCGCCCTGCAGGCGTTCCGGCTCTTCCAGGCCTCGTACTGGACGGTCGGCATGGACGACGAGGGGGCCATCCCCAGCGAGCTGGAGCCGCTCCTCGCGCGCTCGCCCAAGTTCGCGTACATCCTGCCCACCTTCCAGAACCCGACCGGGCGCACCATGGGCCAGGCGCGCCGAGAGGAGGTGGCGAGCCTCTTCGAGAAGCACCAGGTCCCGCTGGTGGAGGACGACCCGTACGGCTCGCTCACCTTCGGGCCGCGCAGCGGCAGCACGCTCAGGGCGCTGGCGCCCGACGTCACGCTGCACCTGGGCACCTTCTCCAAGATCCTCGCGCCGGGCCTGCGCCTCGGCTGGGTGATAGGGCCCAAGGAGTGGGTGGCGCGCCTCTCGCAGGTAAAGCAGTCCGCCGACCTGCACACCTCGAGCCTGTCGCAGTACGTGGCGCTGGAGGTCATGCGCTCCGGCGCCATCGAGGGGCATATCGAGCGGATCTGCGCCTCCTACCACGAGCGCTGCTCTGCCATGCTTCAGTCCATCGAGGAGCACTTCCCGGCGGGGTCCAAGTGGACCGTGCCCACGGGCGGCATGTTCGTGTGGGTGGAGCTTCCGGCGGGGGTCGACACGGCCGCGCTGCTCCCGCGGGTGGTGGCGGAGGAGAAGGTGGCTTACGTGTCCGGCGCGCCGTTCCATCCGAACGGCGGCGGCGAGAACACCATGCGGCTCAACTTCACCCACGCCGGTCCGGAAGTGGTGAAAGAGGGCGTTGCGCGGCTCGGCAAGGCCCTCACGCGTGCGCTCGACACCGTGGCGGTCTGAGCCGGAGCGTCTGAAGCTGGACCTCTAGTCCCAGCTGTCCAGGCTCGCCCGTAGTCGCCGGCGGTCCGCTTTGGCGTAGTGCCGGGCCATGTCCAGCGTTGAGTGGCGCAGGTGATCCTGCACCTGGCCCAGGTCGCCCGTCTGGCGGTAGAGGCGCGTGCCGGCCGCGTGCCTCAGGGCGTGCACGCCCTTGAACGTCACCTCGGCGCGGTCGCACAGCCTGCGCAGGCGGTTGTAGATGCCGAACTGACTCCTGAGCTCCAGCACGGTCTCCCGCGCATGGCCGCCCACCTCCATGGCCCGCTTGTAGACGTGCAGCGCCTCGGCCAGCTTGGGGCTCACGGCTACCCGGGCCGTCTTGGCGCCCTTGCCCTCCACCACGCGCAGCTCGCCGCCCCTGAGGTCCACGTCGTCCCACGTGAGGCTCAGCATCTCGCTCACGCGCAGCCCGCCGTGGCTGCCCAGCAGGAGGATCACGCGCTCCTGCTGGTCCTTGGCCGCCGCCACCAGCTCTATGAGCTCGAACTCCGTGTAGACCCGCGTGCTCTCGTTGTCCTCGGCCCGGGTGGTGGCGCGGCCCATGCGGACGTCGCGGAACGGATCGGCGTCGGTAGCTCCCGCCCAGGCCAGCGCGTCGTACAGGGCCCGGGCGGCTGCCACGCGCAGGCTCACGGTGGCGTGCGAGAGCGGCCCCGCTTTGACGGAGCGGCCGCGCCGCGCGCCGCCAGGCTCGGCCTCCAGCACGGCGGAGCGGTCGCCGGCCCGCAGCCGCTGCACGTAGAGCGGCCCCGCATCGCGGGAGGGGCGCAGGAGGTTCTCGCCCTGCCACATGACCAGCAGTTCGTGCAGGCCCCGCCGGTACGCCCGGAGGGTGTGAGCGCTGGTGGTCACCCCGCTGAGGCCCCGCAGCGTCAGGTGCGCCTGCATCAGCTCCCAGAGCCCCTCCTCGTCGCGTTCCGTGGCCGCCGTAACGGCGAAGCGGCGCAGGGCCGCCTCCGACAGGCTCTGCAGGCGCGACACGCGCTGCAGCGTCGTGGCTCCGGAAAGCTCCAGTGAGGTGATGGGCCCAGGCTGACTCATGACCCGAGTCTAAGGGCGGGGCGGGGGAGAGCCCGTGACCTTTATCGCATTATCAAATGCTTACGGTACGTCACAGCCGTGCACTGCGCGCCGCCTATCATGAGAACGTGCCTTCGAATCCGGCCTGGTGGGTGTTCGCCGGTGGACTGGCTGCCGCACTGGTAGCGATCCTACTCCTGGTCCGGGCAGCCAAGGTACGTGAGTCTGCCACGATCAAGCTACTGAACGACCTGCAGAGCGACATAAGGCATGCCGCCATGACGGACGGCCTGCCGCTCAAGATCGGGCCGCTGACGTCGCGCAACGGAGGCGTCGGCAACCTGGTGGTGTGGGACCTCCTCGGGCCGGAACCGACCGTGCTCACCACCACCCAAGGCGTGATCCTCCCCAAACACGAACGGCTGCTCGCGGAGGCGATGAGCACCCAGCAGCCGATCCATCTGAGCAAATCGCCGCCCGGCACGGGGCCCAAGCGGTTCGGGCTCGCCGCTGTCATGGGGCGCGCTGGCGAACCGCTGGTGGGCTTCACGTTCTTCCGGGCACGCGACTTCTCCCCGCAGGAGATCAGCCTGGCCTCCATGCTGAGCCGGCTCGTGGGCGAGTCGCTGGAGCACATGTTGGAACAGCGTCGCAGTGCGGTTCTGAGCGAACTCGTCGACGCCGTGGACAACGCGGAGAACGTGGCGCAGGTGGTGCAGGTGGCAATCGACCTCCTGGCGGGCGCCACGCAGGGGCTGCTCACCGCACTGTTCCGCTACGAACAGGGAGTGTTCCGGCCCGAGGTAATAGCGGGCGAGGTGCCCCCCAAGACCAGGGAGTACCTGATGCGGGGTTTCCAGGCTGGCGAAGGTTTGACCTGGGAGGTCTACCGCACGGGCGAGGCGCTCTTCCTGGAGGAGTACGGTCAGCACCCGGATGCCATGGACGAGCTGGTCGGACTCGGCTTCAAATGCATAGCCGTGGTGCCGCTGGAGCCGCGTGCGGGCAGCCGGCGCATCCTGGCCGTGGGGGGCGTGGAGCCCAAGCGCTGGACGCCGCACGACCGCGAGCTCATCGAACGGTTCCGTCAGGTACTGCGGCTGCTGGTCAGGCAGCGCACCTCCGAGGAGAGGCTGGCGGCCGTCATGCAGCTGGAGCGGGAGCTGGTGGTGACCGAGCTGGAGCAGCTGCCCGAGAAGCTGCTGGACGCGGCGGTGCACATGGTGCCGGGCGCCGAGGCGGGCAGTCTGCTGATGCGCGAAGGGCCGGTCTTCCGGTTCGCTGCGGTGCACGGGGCGCCGCTGCCGGAGCTTGACGACGTGGAGTTCACCGAGGAGGAGATGCTGCAGTGGTACGGCCAGGGGGAGGCCGCCTTCGCGCGGGGGGAGCCGCGCCTGGCCGTGGCGACCGATCACGTGGGCCTGGTGGACGAGTACGCCCCCAGGAAGGTGGTCGAGCTCGTGGCCGAGCGCGGAGCGCTCCTTGCGGACCTCTGTCTGCCGGTGGTGGATAACGGCCAAGTGGTCGCCATCCTCAACGTGGATGCCTTCCACGACGCTCACGCTTTCGGGCACGACGCGTTCGAGGCCATCTCCGCTTTCCAGCCCCTCGTGGCGTTCGTACTGCGCGACGCTGAACTCAGGCGTCGCCTGGCGGTGACCGCCACGACGGACGCCCTGACCGGCCTCCCCAACAGGCGCGCGTTCGACGAGCAGGCGGCAAGGGCGCTCGCCGCGGCGGAGCGTTACGGCACCACCCTGGCGCTGCTCATCATGGACATGTCCGGCTTCAAGTCCGTGAACGACAAGTACGGGCACAAGGTGGGGGACAGGGTGCTGCAGGAGGTGGCGGCCGCACTGAGCGCCGTGCCGCGTGGCGGCGACGTGGTCTACCGCTGGGGCGGCGACGAGTTCGCGGCTCTCTTGCGCAACGTCGGCATGGAGGAGGCGGAGCGGGTGGGGGCGCGCTTCTCCGAGGTGGTCACGCATCTGAAGACCGACGGTGGGCCCCTCAACCTGAGCGTGGGGGTGGCCCTCTTCCCGCAGGACGCGAAGACGTTGAGCGGTCTCCTGGAGGTAGCGGATGTGCGGATGTACGAGTCGCGGGGCGTGAAGCCGCGGCCCGGCAAGATGTGAGCCCTGGCGCGCTCGCGGAGCCGGTCCTCGCCGGTGAGGCGGCGGGCACCCTGCCGTTGCGGTCAACAGCCCACCACCGCCGTCGCCGGGGGCTAGTACGCTTGGTCATGGACCCATTCCTGTACGGAGACATAGACGGGGCAGATCCGCAGACCAGCGCGTGGCTGCGGGGCTTACAGCATCTGGAAGAGAACTTAGAACGCTGGGTGGCCGATCTGGAGCCGGAAGGCTACTGGTGGGTGCCGACGGATGCGGTCAACCCCATCGGCAGCCTGGTGCGGCACATCGGGGGAGCCAGCCTGCGCCTGCTGCACTACGCGCAGGGCGAGATGCCCTCGGACGCGCTGCGGGAAGAGGGCGCCTCGGACTTCGTTCCTTCCGGCGCGCCCGGCAAGCAGATCTACACCGAGTGCATGGAGCGCCTCGCTACAGTGCGAGCCGGCCTGGAGGCTCTGCCTCCCGCCGAGTTCGCGCTCGTTCGGGAGGTGGGCCGCAAGCGGATCCCCGTGCGCACTACGATCATCGTGCAGCACCTGCTGGAGCACGGGCACGCTCACGCCGGCCAGATCATCACCATGCGCAAACTCTACGACTCGTTGCGGCGGTCGTAGCGCAGAGGCGTAGTTAGGTTCAGTTGGCCAGGGCGTCCAGGATGACCCTGGCGTTCCACAGCAGCAGGTCCTCGTAGGTCGTGGGGCCGGGCTCGCCACCGAGCGGGTCCAGCACCGCCACGGCCACGTCGGCGCTCTGCGCCACCACCTCCGCCGAGCGGGTGCCCAGCTGCCGCTCCGCGAAGATGACCCTGGCGCCCGAGGCCATGACGTCACGCACGGCCTCGGCCACGTACCTGGGGCTGGGCTCACGGCCCGGGTACGGCTCGAGCATGAGCACGAGCTGCAGGTCGTAGCGCCGGACGAAGTAGACCCAGGCGTCGTGGAACGGCACGAACGGCGCGCCGGCGACGGGAGCCAGAAGCGCCTTCAGTTCGTCGTCCAGGACCCTCAGCTCCTCCCGGGTCCGCGCGGCGTTCGCCTCGTACTCAGGCGCACCTTCGGGGTCCAGTTCGCTGAGCGCGCGCGCCACGGCGTCCACCGCCTGGATCATCAGAGTGGGGTCGAGCCAGATGTGGGAGTTGACCCCCTCCTGGTGTCCGGACGCACCGTGCTCAGCATGCTCGTGGCCGTGATCGTCGTTCTCACCGTGCTCGTGGCCCTCCAGGGCGGCGAACTCCACGTTGTCCATCACCACCAGCACGGGCGTGGCAGGAGCAGCGGCTTCGATCAGGCGGACGAGCCACAGGTCGAGGCCCCCGTTCATCACCACGAGGTCGGCGCGTGCCAACGCCGCAGCTCTCGAGGGGGTGGGGTCGAACGCGTGCGGCGAGGCGCCCGGTGGCAAGATGGTGCTCACCCGCGCCCTGTCGCCGGCCACGCGCTCCACTAGGTCCTGGTACGGACTGAGGCTCACCACGATCTCCAGGCCGGGCTCCCCATCCGGGCTCGGCTGCGCCGAGGCAGCCGCTGGGAAGAGAAGCGCGGCCGCTATCAGTACCGCAACGTTAGGCAGCAGCGTCCATGGAGCGCGGAGCCGCGAGCGGAACGGTGAGCTGCTTAGGTGAGAACGGGATATCACGAGCGCAAGTATACGCCCACGGCGTGAAGTGGAGTCAACGACCTAGGGTAAGGCGGTATGGGCCACGTTAGTGACGGCGCTGCCACCCCAACGACCTGGCGGTTGGGGCTACCAGTCTGTGCGTCCGGGTCCACGCGAGCGATTCTCGTTTCTCAATAAGGGTGGTAGCATCGCCCCATGAGCCGCCGAACCGACCAGCGCGAGGCCATCCTGCGGACCCTCGCCGAAGCGGAGGGACCGCTGACCGCCCAGGAGGTGCACGAGCGGGCGAGGTCGCTGCACCCCACCATCGGGCTGGCGACGGTCTACCGGAACCTGACGAGCCTCGAGTCCAGCGGCTCCATCGTGGCCGTGCACCTCCCCCAGGACGCCACCCGTTACGAAACGGCCGGCCGGGGACACCACCACCACTTCCGCTGCGTCAAGTGCCAGTCGGTCTTCGAGATCGAGGGCTCTTGCCCGGTAGCGATGCTCGAGGGCGCCACTCTGCCGGGCGGCCTGACGGTGATGGGGCACGAGCTCGTCTTCTTCGGGCGGTGCGCCGACTGCTCCGGTGCCGACCTTCGTAAGGCCCGAACCGGGCTCGCGCCACAAGCGTGACGCGTCCCCGCTTTTCGCTGCGTAGCAGGGTACTCTGAGGGCATAGACGGCACGACCTACAGGTCTTGCAACGCTGCTTGGAGGAGCCATGCCCAGCGATCCCACCCAGAACCTAACGGAACTCGAACTCGACGCCCTCTGGACCATCTACGAAGGACACAGCCTGGTCATCGAGTACCCGGAGCGCGAGGACGAAGACCCGTACGCGCACGCCATCATGGAGGTCAGATTCGAGGAGGGCGAGGCGGTGGCCGAAGTTGCGGAGATCCCGCTGGACACCGCGCGCCTGCTGATCGGCGAAGGCTTCCTGACCCTCAGCGAGGACGGCCCCGTGCTCGACGAGAACCAGTGGTTCGACGAGGAACTGAACACCAACGTGCGGGCCGAGGAGTACGTGCTCTCCGAGAAGGGCCAGGGCGTCATCGACGCCACCGCTGACGGCGACGCCACCGAGGTGGGCGACGACGAGGACGACGACTGGGACGACGAAGATGACGACGATGAGGACTGGGACGACGAGGACGATTGGGATGACGAGGACGACCCAGAAGACAAGGACGACGAGGAGGCCTGAGCCTCTCCGTTCAAGGAACAAAGCCCCGGCCTAACCTGCGACCGGGGCTTTGTTCCTAGCGCTCAGCCGCCTCACGGCGGTTGCCAACGCCGTGCGAACGGGCTTCCCACTGCTCACGTCGAACGCGCCGGCCTCGTAGACGCCATCACACCGGACCATGAGGGAGTTCCATTCGAAACTCCCGAAGAGCGCCCACGCGCAGACGGCCCGCATGTCCACGCCGCTCGCCAGGAGCCGTTCGCTCGTCTCGCACGCCTCCTCGAACCAGGTCACCTGATCCGGCGGCGGGGCGGCCACGTGCACCTCGGTCAACGCCAGCGGTATGTGCAGGCGCTCCCACGCGTCCATCAGCAGCTGCTCCCGCCCGCGGGGCTGGAACTCGGGCGCCATGCCGATGTGCACGTCCGCGTAGCCGAGCTCGTAGTTGCCGCCGTGACTCCATGGCGGGTAGCGGTCTAAGCGTTCGTCGAGCACCCGCTCGCTGGTGAGGTAGTAGTCCCAGCCGAGCACGTCCGGCGGGCACGGGTTCTCCAGGAACCAGGCGAGCTCACGCTCGTCTATGCCCATCTCGATCAGCCGATCATGCAGCGGGTGCTGCTCATCGACCCTGCCGCAGAGCAGGTCCAGGCCGAGCCAGCGCCGCTCGTTCTCGAAATCGGCCTGGTGCGACAGGAGTTCGGTGCCGTGACTCCAGCCCAGGTCTTCGGTGTGGATGAGCCTGGCAGCCGGATTGACTTCCCTGACGGCCTTCATGCTCATGACCGTCGCGCGGCAGAGGGTCACGAGCCCGCGCATGAAGTCGGGCTCACTCCTCGTGTGGGGATACCAGAAGCCGTACAAGCAGCCGAACCGGGCCGTGGTCAGGGGCTCGTTGATGGGCGTGTAATCGCTCAGCCAGGGGTAGCGCCGCGCCACGGCCGCCGCGTGTTGCGCCACGGCCACCGCGTAGGCGTGGTCGCGGATGTCGAGATCCCTGTAGCGCGTGCCGTGGTGCACCAGGGTGGCTATGGGCCGTATGCCGAGGCGCTTCAGATGCGCAAGGCGCTCGTCGGTCCACGACCAGTCGGGGGCGCTTAGGCCGGCGGCAGCCACCCTTCCCAGCAGCACCGGGTACCGCACGGCGTCTAGGCCTAACTCCGCCAGCAGCCCCATGTCGCTGCGCCTGACGGAATGGCCCGACAGGTCGATCTGGTCGACGGTGCGGTCCTCTAGGTGGACGCGGGAACATTCGATCCCACCCCAGAGCTCGAGTGCCATGTCAGACTCCGGCCGGTACTTTTTTCGGGACCAGTTTCGCGTAGGTGGTGAGGGCCTGAGCCACCACCTGATCCATGTTGTAGTAGCTGTAGGTCCCGAGCCTGCCAACGAAGTGCACGTCTTCCAGCTGATCCGCCAGCTGCTTGTACCTCTTGTAAAGCTCGCGGTTCTCCGGCCGGGGGATGGGATAGTAGGGGTCGCCCTCGGCGGTAGGGTACTCGTAGACGACCGTGGTGGCGTGATGCCGCTGACCAGTGAGTTTCTTGAACTCCGTGACCCGGGTGTACTGGTGGTCGTTCGGATAGTTGATGGTGCCCACGGCCTGCGCTTCCTCTACCTGCAGGGTCTCGAACCGGAACTCGAGCGAGCGGTAGGGGAGCCTCCCGAAGGCGTGATCGAAGTACGTGTCGATCGGCCCGGTGTAGATGAGCCCGCCGTACTTGATCTCGTTACGGATCTCCTGGAAGTCGGTGTTGAGCATGATCTTGATGTTCGGGTGCGCCACCATGCGCTCGAACATCCGGGTGTAGCCGTGCTTCGGCATGGCCTGGAACTGGTCGGTGAAGTAGCGGTCGTCGCGGTTGGTTCGTGTGGGTACCCGTCCCGCCACCGTGGCGTCGAGCTCGCTGGGATCCAGGCCCCACTGCTTCCTCGTGTACCCCCGGAAGAACTTCTGGTAGAGCTCCTGGCCGATCTTGGAGACCACGATGTCTTCGCTGGTCTCCAGCCGGTCACGCTTCTCCGCCAGGGAGGCGAGGAAAGCCTCCGCCTCCATGGAGTTGAGGTTCATGCCGTACAGCTCGTTGAGGGTGTCTAAGTTGATCGGGATGGGCACCAGGTGGCCGTCCACGCTCGCCAGCACGCGGTGCTCGTACTGGCGCCACTCCGTGAAGCGGGAGAGGTAGGCGAACACGTCAGCCGAGTTCGTATGGAAGATGTGTGGACCGTAGCGGTGCACGAGGATGCCGGCGTCGTCGTAATGATCGTAGGCGTTGCCGCCTATGTGGTTCCGCCTCTCCACCAGGAGCACGCTGTAGCCGCCGTCCGCTGCCAGGCGTTCCGCCAGGACGCAGCCGGCGAACCCCGCCCCGACGATGAGGTAATCAAACATCCGCGCCCACGCTGGTCGTAGCGCTGGACGTGAAGCGGCCCGCCAGCTGCAGGCACGCCTGCAACTGCTCGTCCATCTGTGACCAGGTGCGGTCCCAGTCCGTTGACGCGAGAACGGCAGCGACTCCGCGCTGCCATTCGCTCTGGGTCGCGCGCTCCCTATGCTCCTCGCATAGCGAGACGAACTCTTCCGCGTTTCCGGCTATGCCGACTAGCCTGAGCTCGCCGTAGGGATGCACCACGTCCGTGATGGCCGTAGACACGATCGGCAGCCCTGCTGCCAGGTACTCGAGGGTCTTCGTGGGGCTGATGTAACGGGTGGCGTCGTTCAGCGCGAAAGGCATGATCGCCACGTCCCAGCCAGCCAGGTACGCCGGCAGATCCTCGTAAGGCCGCCGGCCGAGGTAGTGGATGTTGCTGCGCTGGGGCAGGGTGTCGGGATCGATCTTGACGACCGGGCCGATCATGACGAACTGCCACTCGGGTCGCAGGTCAGCTATCCGGCCCAGGAGCTCTATGTCCATCCGTTCGTCGATGACCCCGCAGAACCCTACGCGTGGCCCTGGGATGGCCTGCTGGTCGAGCGCAGCGGGACCCGCTGCACCCAGAGGGGCGCTGGCGAAGTGCGCCGCGTCGATGCTGGAAGGGAAGACGTGGACGTTACCGTGCTGGCGGCGCTTCGCGCGGTAGAGGCTGTATCCGCCGGTGAAAACCACGTCGGCGCGCTGGAAGAGCGCTGCCTCGCGGGCGGCCATCTCAGGAGGCGCGCCCTTGAAGTGGGACAACTCGTCCATGCAGTCGTAAACGGTGGCCACGGGCTGAAGATGATCGGTGAACGCGAGCGCCATCGGCGTGTAATACCAGGCCACGAACCGCTCGATGCCGACGCTGGCGAACAGCTGGTCTACCAGGCTGCGAAGGGTCTCCTGGCTTCGGTGAGCGCTCAGCCCTTCAGGGAGACGTGGGATCACCCTTTGGACGCCGCGCTGGGATCCTGGGAACTCCAGCCACGCCTGGTCGTCCGTTGGCAAGGGTTCCTCTACGTAGAAGACCCTGCGCGTCCGCGCTGCACGGGTGAGCAGATGCTGTGGCCGCTGGAACACGAGGTCCCAGCGCAGATGCGAGAAACAGACTATGTCGGTATCGGTCGAGTGGCGATGAAGATCGAACCGGTCCTGCTGGTTCTGTGAGGTGGCTCTGAACCGAACGGAATCTTCCGATGGGTACGGCATGGACACCTCCTTGCCTCATAACGAG
>CAZPWN010000001.1:45824-55558 GCA_964590475.1 uncultured bacterium
ATCAGTGGTTGGACCACAGTGGCATAGGTCGGACCTCTTCTGCTACAATCCAGCTACTCGCTCGTTGGAGCTGGAAGGAGTGTCGGCTGTGACGCAGGTTAGTTCAGGAAGCCGCGTTGTCGATCAGGCGCGGGACGCCCTGGCGGCGTTCGTGCGTAACGCACCCGAAGGGAGCAAGCTCCCTCCGGAGCGCGAACTGGCTCAGAAGCTGGGGGTTTCCAGGACCACTCTGCGTGACGGGGTCAGCAGGCTGGCACTCCTCGGGCTGCTGGAGGTCCGGCACGGCGACGGAACCTACGTGCGCTCGCCCGACGCTTCGCAGCTGGCGGTGCCCTTCAGATCGCTACTCGAATACAACCCCGAGGCGCCTGGTGAGCTGTTGGCGCTCAAGCGGCTCCTGGAGCCGGAGCTGGCAGCGGCAGCGGCGCGTAACGCCACGGACGAGGACGTAGCTGCCCTCAGAGGGGCAGTTCAGCAGGAGCGCTCCGAGCTGATGCGCCAGGGCGATAAACGCCGCCCTGGGCGGCGTCAGGCGGTGAGGCGCTCTCTTGAAACGTTGATGATCTCGGCGGCCGGTCCGTCCCTCGTTGGCACGCTCGTGAACTTGGCCACGGAGCTTCTTAGGCCCTCCCTCGCCGAGCGCCTCCCCCCTGCCTTCCGTCAGCTGGCGGTGGAGCAACGCGCGGCCATCGTAGAGGCCATAGCGGTTGGGGAACCGGACGCCGCCCGCGGCGCCATGGAGCTGCACCTGAACACGCTCGCCAAGGCGCTCGAGGCCGTGGAGCCCGGCTTCGGCCAGGCCGGTGGCCGCACCTCTTCGGCGCTAGCTTCCTGATACCCACCTTCTAGGCGGCGCTATCCGCCCGCCCTGAAGCAATAACTGGGGTATCCGGATCTAGCCCAGGTTCAGCGAACCCGCCGCACCATGTATGCGTCGCCGCGCAGAGGCGTGTAGCGCTCGCGGTCCTCGGCCAAACGCGACATGGCGCTGGACACACGCTCCTGGCTCATCTGGAGCCGCTCGGCCAGGTCCTCGCAGCGCACGATCGCGGGTACGTCCGGTTGGTGCAGGTATTGGCTCACCTTGGCCATGTCGGCCTCGATGCCGTCAGCCTCCTGCGCCCCCTGGAGGTGAGGCTGCACATCGGTGTCGAAGTCCACGTCGTACACGGACTCGTCGACGATCACGGCCTTCTGTGTCCGCTGGGCTTCAGCGGCTGGCGCAGCCTCCGCCTTCATGTCGTCCGCACGCCTTCGCGGTGTGGCGGCAGGCACCTCCACCGCGGTCTCCACGCTGATGGCCTGGGCAGATCTGGCTGACTCCCTGGGGGCGCCGCTGGTCATACGGTCGGCTGGCGCGACCGGCTTGCTGGCCTGTTCGGAGCGCCTAGCTGATGACCCCGCGTCCGAGGAACCCATGTCCGAGGAGCCCGCGTCCGAGGCCGAGCCGCTTCTGGCGCCACGGCCCAGACCCAGTCGTCCGAGGATGCCCTGCCGGCGCTCCACGGGCGCCGCGGCGGTGCCGGAGGCGAGTTGAGCTTCCTTGTACTTCTGGTACGCCTCTTCGCTCTCCTCGCGCCACGGTCCGGACGGGGGGAGGGACAGCAGGTCGGACTCGAGGATGGTCGGGGGCACGTAGCCGGATTCCCTGTCGGCGTCGATGGGCGCGTCCAGGTACGGGTCCAGGTCGGCCCTGGCGCTGAGGACGGCGCGACCGAATTCGGTCTGGCGCTCCTCGCGCTCTTCCAGTTGCGCCTCCGGGGCGGGCGCCCTGGAGGATGGCCCGTCCGCCGGCCTGGCGGACGGCGCGCTGCGGCGCGACTCCGGCAGGGGCCAGCTCATGGAGTAAGACTCGGGGCGCCGGCTCTCGGACGGAGCTTCAGGTTCGGGTTTGGGCAGCGGCGGCGCCTCCACGTCCAAGGGGAGGGACGTGCCTTTGGAACGCCGCACCACGCGGACGGTGGTCTCGGAGAACGCCTCCGCGGCCTCCTCCGGGGGAACCACCGGCCCAGCGACCATGGCGTCGAGCGAGCGCCACGAAGCCTGCTGCCTGCGGGCCCAGACGTCACGGGCGGACGCGCGGTCCAGCGGGCGGGGCGGGGCGGTGTCCATCCTGGGCGCCACGCCACCCTCGATCCGCACGCGCCTGACGGCCTTGACGCTGGTGTCGCGCCACTGGTCGCTCTCGGCCTGAGCGTCCATCTCGGCCTGCTCACCTTCGGCTTGAGCGGCGGGTTCGCCCGGGCGGGCGTTGGTGGAGTCGACCAGCTCCGCCGGCGCCGGGAACAGTCCGCGCGCCGTGAGCCTACCCTCGCTGCGGCCCTGCGCCGGGCTGGGCTCCTGCGCGCCGCTTGCGCCGGCCGGGCCGGCCTGGAGGGCGTTCCCGGTGCGGGACGAACCCCGGGCTCTCTCGCGCTTCTGGGCTGTTAGCTCCAGCTTCTGCCCGTCGAATACGAACCGCACGCGGTCGTTAGCTTTCAGTTCTGCGCGCTCGAAGAAGGGCGCCAGGCCTATAAGTGTCCTGGGCGCCTCGAACTCGATCATCAGCTCTTCCCCACCGGCCGTGACCTTATGCTGCCCTTCGCTGAATCGCCCGATCAGGCTCAGTGGCAAGCGAACGGTGCCGCTCCGAAGACACACAGTGGTGAGGTCGACTACGAAAGTTTCTGCCGCCCCCGGCTCCGCCGCGGACTGCGTTTCGCGGTTATTCATTTTTCCCTCGCCGACCATGCCCCTAACTTTGCCACATTTCGGGGTCCAAGTGGTGGACTTCACCCGGTCCTAGCAGCCTGTTCTGCTAAAAGCCAGCCGGCTTGTACCTCCATGAGAGTTATGCAGGAACGGATAGGAGGTCCTGACCCCGCCGATGCTCGGACTGGTTACCTACAGTTCATGCCGTCCAGGACGGGAACTATACGCCCTTGACGTAGCGCCGGGGAGGTTCCGTGGCCCGGTTACGCCGCCTGCCTGCTCGCGATCTCGCGCCGCAGCACCGGCGCGACCTCGGTGCCGAACAGCTCTATCGCCTTGAGTACCTGGGCGTGCGGCAACGTGCCCACGCTGATCTGCAGCAGGAACCTCTGGTGGCCGAATATCTCGTGGTGCAGCAGCGCGCGCTCTATGATCTCGTCCGGGGTTCCGACCATGTTGGCGCCGTGCAGGCTGCGTGAGGCCTCGAACTGCTCGAAGCTCATGGGCGGCCAGCCACGTTCACGGCCAAGCCGGTTCATCATCAGCGAGTAGGCCGGGTAGTAGTCCTTCATGGCCTGACGAGACTCCTCGGCCACGTAGCCGTGCATGTTGAGGGAGATGCCCAGCTGGGAGGAGTCCACGTTCGCTTCCGCGGCCACGCGCCGGTAGAGGTCGGCGTAGGGAGCGAACTGGGCGGGATTACCGCCGATGATCGCTAGAGCCATGGGTAGGCCCAACCTGGCGGCGCGCACGGTGGACTGCGGCGTTCCCCCTACCGCGATCCAGACGGGCAGCGGCTCCTGGGCCGGCCTGGGGTAGACGCCGAGCCGGTCGATGGCCGGGCGATGTCTCCCCTGCCAGCTGAGGACCTCCTCATCCCGCAGCTTCAAAAGCAGCTCGAGCTTCTCCTCGAACAGCGTGTCGTAGTCCTCGAGGTCGTAGCCGAAGAGGGGGAACGATTCGATGAACGAGCCGCGCCCCGCCATGATCTCGGCCCGGCCGCCAGAAACCAGGTCCAGGCTGGAGAACTGCTGGAACACCCTCACGGGGTCGTCGGACGAGAGTACCGTCACGGCGCTCGTGAGCCGGATCCGCTCCGTGCGGGTGGCCGCGGCGGCCAGGATGACGGCTGGCGTGGAGGACACGTAGTCGGGCCGGTGGTGCTCCCCCACACCGAACACGTCCAGCCCCACCTGATCGGCCAGTTCCACCTCTTCGAGGAAGTTGGCGATCCGCTGCTGGGGGTCGAGGAGCTCGCCGGTGGCCTGGTTGGGGGTCAGCTCGACGAACGAATAGAGCCCTACCTCGAACGGCCGGCTCTGCTGGTTGACTTCTCCGGTGCCTCCGCCTTCACTCTCGTGCTTCACCACTCACCTCCGGGTTGCGTGCGCGCCAGCCGATGTGCGTGCCTTTCTGCGCGGGCAAGGCCCGCACGAGCGCCCGGCGCCGCTGGCTGCCTGAGCCATGCTAGCCACCGGAGATGGTTTGCCACGTTCCGCACGTGGCTCGTGGCTGCTCCGCATCTCATACCTAAGGAGGATTGTGGACCGTGGCCTGAAGCCGTAGAATCCCCTCTTGTCCGCCGGCGCCGGGCGTTCCTTTCACATCCGCCGCCCCGCGCCCCGGCTGAACCTTGGCTGCACAAGAGGAGACACGACGTGAGTCGACGCAACGCGGCGTTGCCTTTCATACTGGTGACGATCGTCATCGATGTGCTGGGGATCGGCCTGCTCATCCCCGTTCTGCCGGAGCTGGTCACGGAGCTGGCCGGCGGGGATCTGAGCCGTGGTTCCTCCTACTACGGTTGGTTCATAGCCGTGTACGCGGCCATGCAGTTCCTGTTCGCGCCGGTGCTGGGTGGCCTCTCGGACCGCTTCGGGCGTCGGCCGGTGCTCCTCGTCTCGCTGCTCGGCGGTGGGCTCGATTACCTGGTGATGGCGCTGGCGCCCAACCTGACGATCCTTTTCGTGGGCCGGGTCATCTCGGGCATCACCGGGGCTAACATCACCGCCGCCAACGCTTACATCGCCGACGTCAGCGCGCCCCATGAGCGCGCCAAGAACTTCGGTCTGCTCGGCGCCGCGTTCGGTATCGGCTTCATCCTGGGCCCGGCCATCGGTGGGCTACTGGCAGGCATCGACCTACGCGCCCCGTTCTACGCGGCGGCGGGCATGTCGCTCATCAACTGGCTCTACGGCGCGTTCGTGCTGCCGGAGTCGCTCAAGCCGGAGAACCGCCGCGCCTACTCCTGGCGCCGGGCCAACCCGCTGGGTTCACTCTCGGCCCTGCGTAAGAGCGCACTAGTGGGCGGCCTGGCGTTCGTCTACGTGTGCGTGGGGCTGGCGCAGAACTCCGTGCACAGCGTCTGGGTGCTCTACACCACCTACCGCTTCGAGTGGACGCCGTTCATGAATGGCCTCTCTCTCACCTTCGTCGGCATCCTGTCCGCCGTCGTGCAGGGCTGGCTCGTCAGGCTGGTGGTGCCCCGCGTCGGGGAACGCCGCGCCATCCTCATCGGGCTCGGCTCCGCCACCCTGGCGTTCGCACTCTACGGCTTCACGACGGCGGGCTGGATGATGTACCTGGTCATGGCCATCGGCGGCCTGGGCGGGCTGGCCGGTCCAGCGGCGCAGTCGCTCATCTCCAAGGCGGTGAGCGCTGACGCGCAGGGTGAGGTTCAGGGCGCCCTTGCCAGCCTGATGAGCTTGACGGGGGTGGTGGCGCCTCTGGCTAGCACGGCGCTCTTCGCGTACTTCACGAGCCCGGCGGCACCTACGGAGCTACCCGGGGTGTCCATGTTCATGGCGGCGGCGCTGGCAGCTGCGTCGCTCTGGGTAGGTGCGCGCCTCTTCAGACGGGTGCCCGAGGAGGTCGTGCCCATGCCGAGCGTGCCGACCGTGCCGGAGGTAGGCAAGGCCGCCTGATCTAGGCGCGGCTTCGAAGGACCCGCGTGGCTGAGGTTCAGCGTGGGTCCACCAGGCGGAACATGCCCTTGACCAGCTTGTCCTGGCCCTCGGCCAGGTAGAGCTCGAGGTGTCCGTAACTGCTGTTGGGGAAGCTGAGCGCCACGGTCCAGACGCCGTTGGCCGAGCGCCAGCCTCCGCTTCGCAGCCCTACTCCCTCGTAGGACTCCACTATCTCGGTGAGGCGTTCGGCCAGGTAGCTGGCGCTGACAAGGTGGGCGTGGAAGCACGCCTCGGCTGTGCCGCCGGCTCCGCCCTCGCAGGGCGAGTCTTCGGCGTGGAACGCCTCGAGGAGGTCGCTGAGCACATTGGCGTAGGGACTGGCTTCGATGGTGTCACGCGCCAGGGCGGCAGGCGCGAACTGAAGTAAACCGCAGAGGATGAGCGTAAGCAGCGTTCTGTTCATGGTGTCGGGGGCACCACGCACCTGGGAAGGTCGGTGGTTGCGGGAACGAGCTTACCGCACCCCCTTCCCGCACGGATTAATCGTCGGTTGGCGTTACGTGAAGGGTGAGACGCTGGCAGTCGACCGAGCCGCGGGGGCGGGCTGAGCGTCCTAGCCGACGCGCCTTGGGCCGGGGCCCAGCCCGACTGCGGCTCATACTCGACCTTAGGTAGAGTGAAGGATGCCCGATGAGATGACCGCCGACCAGAACACCGATACTGGCGGCGCCGAGGACCTGCAAGCCCTGAAGCGTCAGCTCGAGGCCACGGGGGAGTACCGCGTGCTGAGCCGCCTGCGCCCTGTGCCCGAGTTCACGGCAGCCAACGACGAGCCCAAGCACGTGGCGGTGTTCCTCGACACCGAAACCACCGGCTTCGAACCAGGCCGGGACAAGGTCATCGAGCTGGCCATGGTGGCTTTCGAGTACGACCTGCAGGGCAACGTTTACCGGGTTCTGCGTACCTTCAGCGAGGTTGAAGACCCGGGCGCCCCCATCCCACCCGAGATCGTCGACCTCACGGGCATCACCAACGAGGAGGTGGCGGGCCAGCGCATCTCGGACGAGGCGGTCGATGAGTTCCTACGGGACGTGCGCCTAGTCATAGCTCACAACGCGAGCTTCGACCGACCGTTCGCGGAACGTCGCTTCCCTCGTTTCACTGAGCTGCCGTGGGCCTGCTCGGTGTCGGACATCGGTTGGCGCGACCGCGGCTTCTCGAGCTCGAGCATGGATTATCTGGCGTACCGGCACGGCTTCTTCTTCGAGGGGCACCGGGCGCTGATAGATAGCCACGCGGGTGTGCGCATCCTGGCCAGCACGGAGAACGGTTCGGGCCGCACGGCCATGGCGCTACTCCGCGAGAGCGCGCTGCTCAACACCGTCCTGCTGTGGGCTGAGAACTCGCCGTTCGAGAGTAAGGACGTCCTGCGGGAGAGGCGCTACCGCTGGAACCCGTCGGCGCGGGTGTGGTGGACCGAGATCCCGGAGGAGGAACACGCTGCGGAGCTCGAATGGCTGGCCGCCAACGTGTATCAGCGCCGGGTGCAGTTGCCCTTCTACCGCGTCACCGCGCGGGAAAGGTACTCGGCTCGAGTTCCCGGCTCGGTGCCGGCCGACGCCCTTCGGCGCTAGGCGCCATGCCGTTATTGCGCGCGCAGCGGGGGCATGTGCGCGCGCAGAAGCGTGGGCTCCTTGGATGCGCGTGTGCGTAGTGGCGCCTGTGCGTAGAAGCGTGTGTGCAAGCAGAAGTCCGTGCCGCTGGGGACCTCCACTGTTATCGCGCCTCCCCTGCTCCGGCCTCACTTGAAGCGCCTAACCGGAGCGGGCGGCTCCTAGGACCCGTTCAGAAGTGATCGCTCATCCTGCCAGGGGCCAGGATGAACGACACCGTGTACGCCTGGGCAGGTCCGGGGTTGGCTTCCTGCGCAGGGGTCGGCGTACCTGCCTCCGTGGAGGGCATGGCGGCCTTGAGCGTCTCCAGGAGGGTGGCGACCTGTTCGGGCGTGAGTTCGAGTTCATGGATACCGATCTGCGGTATGAGCGCCGGATCCCTCCGCTCCGCCAGGTCATGTTTCTCGGCCGCGGCCATCACGACCTTGTCCAGAGCCTGCATGGCGTTACGCACGAACGGCACGCAGGCCTCGGGCTCGCAGGCGTCGTCGTTCGCTAGGGACCGGTAGGTCGTTACACGCCCCTCCTGACTCACGATCTCCAGCAGGTTCTCTTCGGACAACCGCTTGGTCCAGTAATGGACGGTATTGGCTGGCATCTCGAGCAGCCGCGCCACCTCGCTGGGGTTGGCCGGCTCCCCGTAGGCTGCGAGCACCAGGCGAGCCTTCAGCGTGGCCAGTAGTTCTGATGCAGGTCGTTGGGTCATGACCCAGTCTGCTCAACCTGGCTTTCGAAAGCTACCCGCTCGTTGGAAACCGCCTCGGGCGGTTGCGGAGACCTGGATCTACTCGCGCCAGACGGGCCAGCTGGACTCCTCGAGCCGCTCCATGTCTGCCCTGCTCCTGCCGCTCTGCCGCAGCAAGCTCATCACCTGCCCTCGGTGATGGGCGTCGTGGATGAGGATGTGCATGAGGAAGCTCGTCGGGTGGCTGCGGTAGGCGTCCCGGAACGGTCGGTCCTCCGCGAGGGCGAGGCTGACGGCGTCCAGCGCGGCCGCGTCGCCGTCGCGGAAAGCGGTGGCGATCTCGTCCACGCTGCGGACGAGCGGCGTTACGTCATCGTCCGTCTCGCCGAACTCGAGGATCGGCTTCAGAGAGTCCGCGTGCTCCGGCGAGATGACGGTCAGCCAACCCTGCCTGAAGGAGGCGAGGTGGCACAGGTGCTGTCCGATGCTCCAGCCGCCGCCGGCGGCGAACGGCAGGTCGCCGTCCACGATGTCCGCCAGCAGGGCGGCGTTCACGCGGCTGTTGCGCTCGAACGCTAGGAGTATCAGATCCGTGGGCACCTGCACGGCTGGGCTCATGCGCAAAGCCTAACGAAGCGTGGGGCCGCGTCCCAGGACGGGTGCGGCCCCACGCCCACGAGCCGGTGGGTTCCGGGTTACTACCACGGTTATCGTTCGATAACACGAGTCCCAGAGCCAGACGCGGTTCGTGAACCTGCTGGGAGGTCAGCGAGGCGGCGCGCTGCTCGGCAACCTCGTCGGCGGTGAACGCTTCGAAGCCCTCCGGCAGTAGCGCGGCGTTGTCCCATGCGACCGCAACGTAGTTGAGGACGTCGGCTACTTGCTGGTCGTTGAACATGCCCTCGTGGGGGGTCATGAGACCGTTGTACGCCACACCATCGACTTGGATGGGCCCCATCAGGCCGAAGAGGACCACGTTCGTAACGTAGTCACGGCCACCTTCGACCGCTACCAACTCGGGGAAGTGGCCCGCCAGGGGCGGGAATGCGGAAGGAACGCCAGCGCCGTTCTGCATGTGACACGCCACACAGGCAGATCCGTATGCCGCTTCACCGGCGGAAGTATCTACTTCTCCGATGGGCGTACCTTGAGCCGATACGAGTGGGATGGCGATCGCCAAGCACAGTACGGCTGGAGCGAGGATCTTCAGAAGTCCCTTCATTCACTACCTCCTAGGGAGTATCGAGCGGAAATCAGTTGGCAAGAACGGGCCACCATAGAAAGCCCCTTCAGGCGCGCTATTCTCACGATACATCCTTGCCAACGCCATCCGGCGGTCAGTAGTAGCCTAGGGAGCGTGGATGAAGGGACTACCAAAAAGTTCTCACGTTCCAGCGAGAACACTTGGCCACCCGACGACCTGACGCCGCAGCAGTGCAGTCCGGAACTCAGGCGCCACGTCCTGACGCTGGTTCCGTACTTCACCGGCCTAGGCGAGGCGGAGCTGGGGGAGGTCCACGAGGCCTTCAAGGCGCGCCACATGCTTGCCGGTGACTCGCTCGTCTCGGCGGGCGACCCGGCCGAGACGCTCTTCGTGATCGTTAGCGGGCGCGTGAAGCTGGTAGCCGACGGCCCCGGCGGTGACGAGCTGGTGGTGGACGTACTGGGGCCGGGCGATTACTTCGGCGCCTTGCCGCTCTTAGGACAAGCCGCTAACGAACAGCGCGCGGAGGCCATCACCGGCGGCTGCATCCTGGTGACGGGCACCGACCAGTTCGG
>CAZPWN010000002.1:0-45283 GCA_964590475.1 uncultured bacterium
TGCCGGCGGAGCCGCCCGTGAGGGGGGCGAGGATGCCGATGGTGACCTGGGCGGAAGCCAGGCTCATAACGGCTACTAGTAGGACTGCGACTAACCTTCTCATGCTTTCTCCTCCTGTGCTGCTTGCTTTTCGGACGACTGAGTGAGGGTTCGGGCCAGGGGCGTAGGGTCGCTGACCTCGCCTTGGCGGCGCGGCCAGGCCGGATGGCGTCACATGGTGGTGACCCCCCGCCTGCCTATGCCGCCTTGGGCGTCGTGCTTGCGTAGGAACGGGCGCGCTAGGGCCGCCACCGCAGCGGCGTTCTCGATGGGGGCCGCGTGGCCCGCTCCGGGGATCGTCCGCACCTGCTTGGGGTCGCGGCCGAACTGCTCGAGCACCTCCCGGTGGCTCCGCACTGGGGTGAGCACGTCGTCCTCACCCACGGCCACCAACAGTGGCAGAGAAGCCTGCGAGAGAGCGGGTTGCAGGTCGGGCTCGGTGTCGGCGGAGTCGAGCAGGCCGGTAAGGAGCGACTGCACCGCGTCCTGCGGTTGCCCCGCCGCCAGTTCCCGCGCCTCCGCCAGCGCTTCGGCGTTGGCGGCGAGGAAGTCGGGGCCCCAGACCCACGGCGTGGCGGCGTCGAAGCGGGCGGCGGCGCCGCCGGCGGCCAGGGCGTTGAGCCACGACCGCACCGCGGCGTGCAGCCGGGCGTCGACCCGGGCGAACGTGTCGAGCAGCGTGAGCGAGAGGATGCTGCCGCAGTGCTTGGGCAGCAGCGCCAGCTCGGCCTCGTGCAGGCCGGCCGCGGTGGCCAACCCCTCATCCTGGAGCCAGCCGAGCAGCAGCTGGGTCACGTAGCCGCCGTTGCTGAGGGCTATCACGTGCAGCGGCGTCAGGCCGCGCCCGCCGAGGTCGTTCAGGAGCGCCAGCAGGTCGCGCGCGTGGCGCTCCCTGGTGTACGGGCCGGCGGGCGCGCCGGAGGCCCCCTGGCCGCGCATGTCGTAGCGCACCACCGCCCGCTCCTTCTGCAGCAGCCGGCCGAGCTGGTTCCACGACTCCGTGGACATGGTGATGCCGTTGACCAGGAGCACGGGCGCGCTGTCCGGGTCTGCCCCCGCCCCGGCGGCCGTCGTTTCCACGTACAGCTCCACGCCGTCGTCGGTGGTCAGGCGCCAGCTCTCCTTACCCGCCCCTCCGGTCAGCTCCCTGCTCACGCGGCGTCACCCCCTAGCTGGCTGGCGAGCTGGGTCTTGAGGATCTTGCCCGCCGCGCTCTTGGGCAGGGCGCTCACGATGCGGATGCTCTTGGGCACCTTGTAGTTGGCCAGACGCTGCTTGAGGTAGTCGCGCAGTTCGCTTTCGCTCAGCGCGCTGCCGGGGTGCAGCCGCACCGCGGCCAGGCCCACCTCGCCCCAGCGCGGGTCCGGCACGCCCAGCACGGCGCACTCGGCCACGGCTGGATGATCGTAGATCACGGCCTCCACCTCGCTGGGGTAGACGTTCTCGCCGCCGGAGACGAACATCTCCTTGCGCCGGCCGACGATGGTGAAGAAGCCGTCCTCGTCGGTCACGGCCAGGTCGCCCGTCCAGAGCCAGCCGTCCCTCAGCGCCTCGGAGGTCTCCTCGGGCCTCTCGAAGTAGCCGCTGAACACGTGCGGCCCGGCCAGCGTCAGCTCGCCCACCTCACCGGGGGCGCAGGGGGTGGCGTCGGGCTCGCGCACCACCGCGCGAGCGTGCAGCACGGGCTTGCCCACGCTCCGCGGCCGCTCCTCGGCCTGGTCCAGGGTGATGCTGAAGCAGTTGACGCCCGCTTCGGAGAGGCCGTAACCCTGCTTGAAGCGCACGCCGCGGCTCCTGTACGCCTCGCGCACGGGCTCCGGGCAGGCGGCGCCGCCTGAGATGGCCCAGCGCACGCTGCTCATGTCGGCCGCGTCGAAGCCCGGGTCCTCGGCGAGCATGTGGAACATGGTGGGTACCAGGAAGAGGATGGTGGCGCCGTGCTCCTCCACCTTTGCGAGGTAATCGGCCGGGTCGAAGGCGGACTGCAGCACCACGCGGGCGCCCATGTGCAGGAGCGGGATGCTGAGCGCGTTCACGGCCGCATGGAACGCCGGCGTGGCCTGGACGGCGCAGTCGTCGGCCCGGAGGCCCCACGAGAGCACGGTGTTGACGGCGTTGTAGAAGCCCTGCCGGTAGGGCAGCACGGCGCCCTTGGGCAGACCGGTGGTGCCGCCCGTCAGCAGTATCATCTGCGGGTCTTCCGGCCCCAGGCCCGGCTCCGGTGGTGCCACCGGGTGGGTGGCGGCGAGCTCCCTCTCGTAGGCGCCCAGGTCCAGGGCGGGCGCGGACGCGCCGCGCGCCGCCGCGGCCGCCACCTGGGCGTGCGGTTCGTCGTGGAGTACGAGCTTGGGCCTGAGGTACGCGCCGAGCGCCTCCTGCTCGGGGGCGGCCAGGCGGGTGTTGAGCGGTGTGTAGACGAAGCCCGCCTTGGCGGTGGCGAGGATCAGGTCCATGTGCGCCAGGTGGTTGTGCGCGAGGATCGAGACGCGGTCGCCCTTGCGCACCCCCCTCGCGTGGAGCATGGCGGCCAGGCGCGTGGCGCGCTCGTTCAGTTCGGCGTAGGTGTACCAGCGGTCCTCGAAGAACACGGCGTGGGCGCCTGGCGTGAGCTCCGCGCGGCGGGCGGCTAGGTCGAGGATCATCTCGCGGCGCTCCCGCCTCGCGCGTCTACTTCCGTGGTGCCGGAGCCCACCGTGCCGTCCCAGCGCAGGGCCAGGGCGTTCCACACGTAACCCACCCCGGCGGCCACCAGCACGGCCAGGTCGCCCGCCGCCAGTCGACCCTGCTGCGCGGCGAGTTCGAGCGAGAGGATCTGGTCGACCTGCCCCAGGTGCCCGTAGTCGCTGAGGTAGATGGAGCGCTCCTGGCCCAGGCCGAGCTGCTCGAGTATGTAGTCGTGCGCGCTGCGCTTCATGTGGAGCATGGCCAGGTGGTCCACCTGCTCCAGGCTGGCGCCGGAGCGCTCCACCGCCTGCTTCACCACCTGCAGGAACGTCTTGAGGCTCTTCTCCTCGAGGCGCTCCTTCATGCCGGCCGGGTCGGTCACCTGCAGCCGGTACTCTCCTAAGTTCTCGGGCGTGAGGGGCGCCTTGGTGCCGCCCACGGGCACGAGCACGTCCAGCGAGAAGCTGCCGTCGGTCACGATGCTGGAGCCCAGCACCTCGTGTCCGCGGCCCCGCTGCACCACCGCCGCGGCGCCCCCGGCGCCCAGGTTGTACATGAAGCGCACGTTCTCGTCCTGCATGTCTATCAGGTCCGAGTTGCGGTAGCCGCCGGCCACGAGAACGGTGTCCACGCTCTCGTCGGCCACCAGCAGGTCTCGCGCCTGCTTGATGGCGAGCACGGCGGTGCCGCACTTCTGCCCCACGTCGTAGGCGTAGGCGTTGTGGGCACCCAGGTCGTGGGCGAGCTTGATGCCCGCCGTCCAGACCGGGTACTCCTTGTACTCCTCCGTTATGGAGATGACCACGTCGACGTCGCCTGCGGATACGCCGGCTTGCGCCAGGGCCCGCTCCGCCGCCCACACGCCCATGGCGGTCGGGTGATCGTCCTCGCCGGGCAGCACGCGCTCGCTTATGCCCATCTTCTCGCGCACCACCCACTCGGGCACGCCGCTGGCCTCCGAGATGTCGGCTGCGCTCAGCCGGCCGGCCGGCACGTAGGTGCCGAGCCCCGTGACGCCTACCCTGGGGCGACTCACGCCTGCTCCGGCACGGCCAGGCCGTTCACGAGTAGCGCGAACGTAGTGTCGAGCACCTCGGCGGGTGGCGGGCGCTTGTCCCAGATGGCGTAGCGCAGCCCCAGGAAGTGCGCCACGCCCATGAGCGCCCACGCCTGGGCCTCGGGGTGCCCGCTACGGATCTCGTGCTTCTGCTGCGCCTCGGTCAGGCGCTCCGCGTAGGCGTCCGCCAGCGTCTGGTAGTACTCGCGGTAGATGCTCTCGTCCACGAACTGCGACTCCATGACAACGCGGTAGAGGTTCTGGTTCTCCAGCGCGAAGGTTATGAAGGCGCCCAAGCCGGCCTTCTCCACGTCCATGCGGTGCGTGAGACCCTTGGTGGCCTCGGACAGGGCACGGCGCAGGCGCCGGCCCATGTCGCGCACCAGCTGCCGCAGCACGTCGTCCTTGCTGGGGAAGTAGAGGTAGAAGGTGCCCTGCGCGACGCCCGCGCGGTTGACGATGCTCGCTACGGAGGTGCGGGCGAAGCCGTTCTCGCCGAACTCGTTCTCCGCGGCGTCGAGGATGCGCTTCCTGGTGGCCTCGCCGCGCGCGGTGGTGGGTCTTGGCAATGGGGTCAAGCCGGTATCTCTCCCATGAGCCGAGCGACGATAGTGCGCCCGGCGGAGCTACATGACAGGTGATTCATCAGTCAGTTATGTGAAGCGTACGTGCGATCCTCCCCGGCTGTCAACGTGCGGCCCCCCGGGTCGAGTACACAACCCAGCCGGGTCGATGGTGGCTCTGGGCGGCCACGACGTGCATTTAGCAGCCGCTGCAGCGCCTTCCGGCCATATGCTCGGGTTCATCGAGCGGTGCGGCCTCGCCTGCCCCACCAGGTAGCTGCTTCGCAGGCGCACCGACCAGCACGTCCTGCTGCGTCCTCTCTTGCTTCCTGCTGCCGTGCGTACTTGCAAAGCCATCTCGTCCCTAAAGGGGTGACGCATGCTAGAGATCCTGTTCCCGCTGGCCGGAACTCGGGCCGACGACGTAGCCGCAGACCACGCCTTGCGTGTTGCCAAGCTGCTGAACGCCAATGTGCACCTGGTGCGGGTGCTGGAGAGCCGCCGCACCAGCGATCGCCCCACGGACCCGGTGGACTGGCAGATCAAGAAGGGTGAAGCCGAGAACTCGCTCACCCGCGTTGCCGAGAAGCTGTCGCGCGCCGGAGTGGAGAGCGAGCAGGTCCTGCTGGAGGGCGACCCCACCGAGCACCTCGTCAACTACGCCCGGCAGAAGAACGCCGACCTGGTGCTGCTGACGGGCGGGCCGCGGCACGGCGCCCTCGGCATCTCGGGCGGCGAGCTGCTATGGCGCTCCTTCCTCACCACCCTGCTGGTCAGGCCCTACCAGGAGCTGAGCGAGAGCCCCCAGGCGGCGTACCCGCGGATCCTGGTGGCGCTGGACGGCTCGAAGCGGGCGGAGTGCGTGCTGCCGTGGGTGCAGATGCTCGCCGCCGCGGGCGAGGGAAAGGGGGTCGAGGTGGTGTTGGCGCACGTGGTGGTGGAGCCCGAACTGCCCCGCCTGACACCCCCGTCGGAGGAGGACACGGAGCTGGCCCGCCGCCTGGTTGAGCGCAACCGCGAGGAGGCCGCCGCCTACCTGGAGGGCGCCAGGGCCCGGCTCGGCGTGCGCGCCGAGACCAGGATGCTGCAGGGCCGCAAGGCCTCTACCGTCCTCCTGGACATGGTGGAGGCGGAGGACATGGACCTGGTGGTACTCAGCGCCCACGGCTACGGGGGAGAGTCGCCCTGGCCCTTCGGGGACGTGGCCACCAGCTTCATAGAACGGGGCCGTACACCGCTGCTGCTGGTCCAGGACATGCTGAAGGGCCAGTTCGACCCGGCGGGCGTCACCTCCGAGAGCTGGGGCGGCTGAGTGGAGGTCACGGACGACGCCCTGCACCGCCTGCGGTCCGCCGCCCGCGATCTGGGACGCATCCATGGGGAGCTGACCGCCCAGTCCCGCGCCGACCTGACGGACAGCTACGCGGCCGAGTGGTTCCTCGACAACTACTACCTGGTGCGGGCGGCCACCCGCCAGGTGGAGCAGGACCTGCCCCGACCCTTCTACCGCAAGCTGCCGCGGGAGGAGGGCGCCCAGGCCGCCGCGGAGCCGCGCGTCCACGCCCTCGCCGTCAGCCTGGCGCAGCGGAGCCAGGCGCGCCTCGACCTGGACGTGGTGGAAGAGGAGGTGCGTAGCCACCAGCAGGAGCGCCCCCTGACCATGGGCGAGCTGTGGGCGCTGCCCGCCTTGCTTCGCCTGGTGATCATCGAGCTGCTGGCGGGCAGCATGAGCCGCATCGCCCAGGCTGGGCGCGCCACGGCCGAGCAGGACGAGGTTCCCGTACCGTCCGCCGGAGAAGAGACCGAACTCGCTGACTGGCCGGGGCCCGTTGCCGACAGCGACGACGAGCAGGTGGCCAACTGCATCGTGAGCCTGCGGGCGCTAAGGCACGAGGACTGGAAGGCGTTCTTCGAGCGGCTGAGCGTGGTGCATCAGGCACTGCTGGGCGACCCCACCGCCACGTACGGCCGCATGGACTTCCCCACGCGCGACGCCTACCGCAAGGTGGTCGAGAGGATAGCCGAAGGTTCCGGTCGGTCCGAGGTGGAAGTGGCCGAGGCGGCGGTGACGCTGGCAGGCGAGTTCGCCACCACCGCCGCGCCTCGGGACGTCACCGTCGACGACCCCCACTGGGACAGCGCCGAGCTGCGACGCTCCCACGTCGGCTTCTACCTGTTGGGGCCCGGGGTGCGCTTCCTCGAGGAGCGGGCGGGTTACCGCGCGGGGACCTGGGAGACGTGGCGCAGGACGCTGTTAGGCCACCCGAGCGCGGTCTACGTGGGCTCGGTGGCGGTGGTGGCCTTCCTGCTGCTCGCGCTGGCGCTGCGTCACGCCGAGTGGGGCGGCGCGAGTCTCTGGCAGGAGCTGCTGGTGCTGCTCACCGTCACTATCCCCGCCATCAGCATCGCGGTCGGGGTCGTGAACCTCGTGCTGGGGCGCCTGCTGAAGCCCTCGCCTCTGCCCAAGCTGGACCTGAGTGACGGCGTCCCCCTGACCTACCGGACGGTGGTGGCGGTGCCCGCCATGCTGGACAGCGCGGAGACCGTGGACGAGCTGGTGCGCCAGCTCGAGCAGCACTACCTGGGCAACGGCGACGAGCACATCATGTTCGCCCTCCTCACGGACTTCCCCGACGCCGACAAGGAGGAGACCCCCGACGATGCGGCGCTGGTGAGCCGCGCGCTCGCGGGTATCCGTGAGCTGAACCGCCGCTACGGTCAGGAGGGTGCCCAGCCCTTCTACCTCTTCAACCGCAAGCGCCTCTGGAACGAACGTGAAGGCGTGTGGATGGGGTGGGAGCGCAAGCGCGGCAAGCTGATGGAGTTCAACCGGCTGCTGCGAGGGGGCAAGGGCACGTCCTACGCGGTGCAGGAGGGCGACCTCACACGGCTGGCCGGCGCGCAGTACGTGCTGACGCTGGACGCGGACACGAGGCTGCCGCCGGGGGCGGCGCGCCGGCTCATCGGCACGCTGGCCCATCCCCTCAACCGCGCCGAGTTCGGCGCTGGCGGCAGGGTGGTGGCCGGCTACTCCCTGCTGCAGCCGCGAACGGACATCCTGCCCGAGAGCGCCAACTCCACGGAGTACAGCCGGCTCTTCGTGGGCGAGAACGGACTCGACCTCTACACCCTCGCCGTATCCGACGTCTACCAGGACCTGTTCGGCGCCGGCATCTACGTGGGCAAGGGCCTCTACCGGGTGAACGACTTCGAGCGCGCCTTAGACGGCCGCGTGCCCGAGAACAGCGTGCTGAGCCACGACCTCCTGGAGGGCATCTACGGCAGCGTGGGCCTCGTGACCGACGTGGTGCTGTACGAGGACTACCCGCCGACCTACTTGGCGCAGGTGCTGCGCATGCAGCGCTGGGTCAGGGGCGACTGGCAGCTCCTGCCCTGGCTGCTGGGCGACTCCGCCGGCGACGATCCGGCCCAGAGCGCCGCCGGCCGGGTCGGCGGCCTCGGCGCCCTGGGAGCCTGGCAGGTCTTCGACAACCTCAGGCGCAGCCTGCTGATGCCCGCCATGGTGCTGATGCTGGTGCTCGGCTGGACGGTGCTGCCCGGCTCACCTCTGCTGTGGACGCTCATGGCGCTGGGCACGCTGCTCGTGCCGCTTTTCGGCGAGTCCGTCAACGCCCTGATCGGTGCCGCCTCCACGCTCGCCGAGCGGCGCACCGACTGGCGGCAGTTGCTCCCCTGGCGCCAGCTGGCTGACGCCGCCAAGCGGTTCGTCATCACCGTGACGTTCCTCCCCTTCGAGGCGCTGGTGGTGCTAAGGAGCGTGGCCACCACCCTCTACCGCCTCTTCGTCACGCGCCGCCAGCTGCTGCAGTGGCGCACCGCCGCCCAGGGCGCGAAGGCCGCCTCCAGGCTCAGCCTGGCCGACACCACTTACCGCATGATGCCCGCCCTCGTGCTCACGGTGGGCACCGCGCTGCTGGTCGTAAGCGTGAAGCCCGTGGCGCTCTGGGTGGCGGCCCCGGTGCTCGTGCTGTGGCTGCTTGCCCCGCTCGTCGCTCACGAGATCAGCCGCTCGCTGGAGCGCGTGGCCGAGGACCTGAGCGCGGCTGAGCGGCGCAAGCTGCGCACGCTCGCCCGCCGCACCTGGCTCTACTTCGAGCAGTTCGTGGGCCCGGAGGACAACTGGCTGCCGCCGGACAACGTCCAGATGGGCGGCAACTCGGCGACCGCGCACAGGACCTCGCCCACCAACATCGGGCTGCTGCTGCAGTCCACCATGTCGGCGCACGACCTCGGTTACCTGGGGCTGGTGGACCTGTCGCTCAGGCTCAAGCAGACCATGGAGGTCATCGGTCGCCTCGAGCGCTACCGCGGCCACGTGCTCAACTGGTACGACACGCGCACGCTGCAGCCGCTCAACCCGCGCTACGTCTCGAGCGTCGACAGCGGCAACCTGCTCGGCAGCCTCATCGCGGTCAGCGAGGGCTGCTACGAGCTGATAGCCCAGCGCATAGTGCCCGAGCGCCGCTGGCGCGGTCTGGTGGACACCGTCGACGTGCTGATCGAGACCCTCACACCCGCGCTGGGTGAGGAGTCGGATCTGGTCTCGCACCTGACGGACTTGCGGGGACGCGTGGCGGCCGGGCTCGAGCAGCCGACTGCCTGGCCGGCCCTCTTCGCGTACCTCGAGGGCGAGGGGGTAGATGAGATGCGGCGGCTGCTCGCGGCGGCCATGGACGCGGGCAACCTGAGCCCCGCCGAGCGGCAGGCCGCCCGCGCCTGGGCGGAGCGCGTGGCCTACAACGTGCGGGTGACCCAGCGGGAATTCGACTTCCTGTTGCCCTGGAACGCCGCGTTCACAGGGAGTGGCGCCTGGTCCGCGCAGCTGCCGGAGGCGGCCGGGCGCACCCTGCAGGAGCTGAAGGACCTGTACGCCGAGGCGCCTACGTTACGTGAGCTGGAGGCGCGCTGCCGCGCTGGCGCCGCCCTGCTGGAGCGCTTCGGGAGCCAGGTGCACGGGAAGGTGCCGGCGGCCGCCGAGTGGTCGTCGACCCTGAAGAAGAACCTTGCCTCCTGCGCCTCGGCGGCGCGCGGGCTAGTGGAGTCGTTCGAGAGCGTCGCTCAGCAGGCGCAGGCGGAGCTGGACAGCACCGATTTCAGGTTCCTCTACGACGAGGAGCGGGACCTTCTGCACATCGGCTACAACGTGGACACGGAGCACCTGGACGGCAACTACTACGACCTGCTCGCCTCCGAGTCGCGCCTCGGCAGCCTCGTGGCCATAGCGAAGGGCGACCTGCCCGTGCGCCACTGGCTCCACCTGGGCCGGCCCCTCACCGACGTGGGGGGCCGCGCGACGCTGCTCTCCTGGAGCGGCACCATGTTCGAGTACCTCATGCCGCAGCTGCTCACCCGGCGCTACGCGGGGACGCTGCTCGAGCAGTCCTGCGAGGCCGCCATCGATGCTCAGATGGCTTACGCCGAGAGGCTCGGCATCCCGTGGGGCATGAGTGAATCCGGTTACGGCCGGGTTGACGGCGCCGGCACCTTCCAGTACCGGGCGTTCGGGGTACCCCAGCTGGCGCTGGACCGCGGGCAACAGGACGACGTGATCGTGGCGCCTTACGCCTCGGTCCTGGCGCTCCCGTACCGCAGTGCCGCGGTGCTCGAGAACTTAGGGCGGCTGGAGGGGCTCGGCGCGCTCGGCACCTACGGCCTCTACGAGGCGCTCGACTTCACGCCGAGCCGCAAGCCGCTCGGACGCGACTACAAGCTCGTGAGCTCCTACATGGCGCACCACCAGGGCATGATCCTGGAGTCGCTCGCGGGCGTGCTGACGGGCGGCGCGATGGTGCGCCGGTTCCACGCCAACCCGCGCGTAGCCACGGTGGAGCTGCTGCTGCAGGAGAAGGTGCCCTCGCAGGCGCCCATGGACACGCGGGTCCAGCGGGAGCAGCCGCGGCCCGACCCCATCGACGTGGCGGAGCTCGACCGGCCGTGGGAGGTGCGGGTGGACAGCCCCACGCCCGAGGCGTTGCTGCTCTCCAACGGTCACTACTCGGTGCTCCTCACTTCAGCCGGCGCGGGGCACAGCTCGCACGACGACGTGGCGGTGACCCGCCCCTTGACGGACGGCACGCTGGAGGATCTGGGCACCTTCATCTACATGCACGACCAAGAGAACGGCAGGCTCTGGTCCGCCACGGCGCAGCCGACCGGCCACGCCACGGACGAGAGGGCCGAGTTCGCGCCTCACCGGGCCACCTTCACCCGCGCCGTGGACGGCGTGCTCAGCACGCTGGAGGTCACGGTGGCGGAGGAGGGCGCCGAGCTGAGGCGCGTGACACTCATCAACCAGAGTGATGAGCCGCGGCGCCTGAAGCTCACCAGCTACGCGGAAGCGGTGGTGGGCGATCCCGCCTCGGACCGCCGCCACCCGGCTTTCAGCAAGCTCTTCGTGGAGAGCCGCTACCTCCCGGAACTGGGGGCGCTCCTCTACCGCCGGCGTCCGCGCTCGTCCGAAGAGCACGCGCTCTACGCGGCTCACGCCCTGCTGGACGACGTCACCGGCACCCCGCCGGAGGACCTGGAGTACGAGTCGGACAGGGCCGCCTTCCTGGGCCGCGGCAACTCGCTCAAGGACCCCGCCGGACCCCGGGGCCGTCTGGCCGGCGGGGTCGGCGCCACACTGGACCCGGTCATGGCCCTCGCCACTACGGTGGAACTGCCGCCGCACAGCCAGCGCGTCTATACGTTCGTGACCGCCTACGGCGACAGCAGGGCGCGGCTCCAAGATCGGCTGCAGGGCCTGCAGCGCGCCGGGGCCGTGGAGCGCGAGTTCGACCTGGCCCGCAACCGCAGCCGCCAGGAGCTGCGCCGAGCGCACTTGACGGCCGCCGACCTGCGCGCCTACCAGCGCCTCCTCTCGCTCCTGCTCTTCCCCTCGCCGGCCATGCGCGCCGGCAGCGAGGTGTTGCGCGCCAACGAGCTGGGCCAGTCCGGGCTCTGGGGGCAGGGCATCTCGGGCGACTACCCGGTGCTGCTGATCCGCGCCCACGATCACGGGGAGCTGCAGCTGATCGCGGAGATCGTACGGGCTCATGGCTACTGGCGCAGGCGCGGCGTGAAGGTCGACGTGGCGATCCTCAACACCAAGGAGTCCGGCTACAGCCAGGACCTGCAGGGCAAGCTGCGCTGGCTCCTGAGCCGCACCGGCGGCGACGACTGGCTGGACGCGCGGGGCGGCATCTACCTGTTGCGGCAGGATCAGCTGGCCGAGGCCGACCTCACCCTGCTGCAGAGCGTGGCGCGTGTGGTGCTCGACACCGAGGCGGGCACGCTGGCGCAGCAGCTCGGGCGGGCGCAGCTGCAGCCCGACGAGCTGCCCGAACTGACGGCCGTCATGCCGGCGCCGTCGGACCCGGTCGCCGAGCCGGCCGCCCCTGGGCCGGAGGCCGAAGAGCTGCAGTTCTTCAACGGCCTGGGGGGCTTCAGCGCGGATGGGCGGGAGTACGTCATCCACCTCAAGGGCAACGAGCTGCCGCCGGCGCCCTGGTCCAACGTGGTGGCCAACGAGCAGGTCGGCTTCCTGGCCACCGAGGGAGGCCTCGGCAGCAGCTGGGCCATCAACTCCGGCGAGAACCGCATAACGCCGTGGCATAACGACCCTGTCAGCGACCCGCCCGCGGAGGTGGCCTACCTGCGTGATGAGGAGACCGCCGAGGTCTGGTCCGCCACGCCGCTGCCCAGCAGCCTGGGTACACCCTTCGAGGTGCGCCACGGGCCCGGTTACACGGTGTGGCGCCAGCGTAGCCGCGGGCTCCAGCAGGAGCTCGAGGCGTTCGTGGCGGCCGAGGACCCTGTGAAGCTGGTGCGGCTGCGGGTGACCAACGAGTCGGGCAGGCCGCGCCGGCTCACGGTCACCTACCTGGCCGACTGGGTGCTGGGTCTCGACCGCTCCGCCACGCAGCTGCACGTGGTTCCCAGCTACGACGCGGCGCGCAGCGCGCTGCTGGCCACCAACCGCTACAACGCGGAGTTCGGCGGCATGCACGCGTTCCTTGCCAGCAACAAGTCGCCGCACGGCGTGACCACGGACAGGCGCGAGTTCTACGGCAGGCGCGGCGACAGGCGCACCCCCGCCGCGCTGCGCCGCATAGGCCTCTCGGGCGAGGTGCGGCCGGGCACGGACCCGTGCGCGGCCATCCAGCTGCACCTCGATCTGGAGGCGGGCGGCTCGGAGGAGGTGCTCTTCGTGCTGGGCGAGGCGGAGGGGCGCGACCGCGCCCTCGAGCTGCTCGACCGCTACCGCGACATCGGTCGACTGGAGGAGCACCGCACGGCGGCCAGCGCCCGGTGGGAGGAGCTGCTGGGCCAGCTGCGCGTGGAGACGCCCGACACCGCCATGAACCTGCTCACCAACGGCTGGCTCACGTACCAGACGGTGGCGGCGAGGTTGTGGGGCCGGAGCGCCTTCTACCAGTCGAGCGGCGCCTACGGCTTCCGGGATCAGCTGCAGGACGTGCTCGCCGTGCTCTACGCTGAGCCGCGTCTGGCGCGCGAGCAGCTCCTGAGGGCGGCCGCCCACCAGTTCCAGGAGGGCGACGTGCTGCACTGGTGGCACCCGCCTAGCGGCCGCGGCGTGAGGACGCGCATCACGGACGACCTGGCCTGGCTGCCCTACGTGGCGGCGCGCTACGTGGAGGTGACCGGCGACGTGGGCGTGCTGGACGAGGAGGTGCCGTTCCTCACCGGCCCCACGCTGGGCCCCGACGACCACGAACGCTACGACCATTACCCGCAGGGCGGCCACGCCAGCCTGCTCGAGCACTGCCTCCGTGCCCTGCGGCGCGCGAGCACGAAGGGGCGGAACGGCCTGCCCCTCATGGGTGGCGGCGACTGGAACGACGGCATGAACCGGGTGGGCATCAAGGGGCAGGGTGAGTCCGTCTGGCTGGTCTGGTTCCTCATCGATACCCTTAGGCGCTTCGCCGGCACGCTGCGCACGGTGGGCAGGGCGGACGAGGCCGCCAAGCTGGAGGCGCGGGCGGAGGAGTACGCCGCCGCGGCCGAGGCCTCGGCCTGGGACGGCAACTGGTACCTGCGGGCGTTCTACGACGACGGCAGCCCCCTGGGCACGCACGGCGACCTGGAGTGCCAGATAGACTCCATCGCCCAGTCCTGGTCCGTCATGGCGCTGGGCGATCACGAGCGGGGCCGCACCGCCATGCGCCACGTGGACGAGCACCTGGTGAGGGGGGAGGACGGGCTCATCAGGCTGTTCTCGCCGGCCTTCGACCGGACCACCCGCGACCCGGGCTACATCAAGGGCTACCTGCCGGGCGTGAGGGAGAACGGCGGGCAGTACACGCACGGCGCCATCTGGACCGCCTGGGCGTTCGCGCTGCTCGGCGACGCCGACCGGGCGCACGAGTTGTACCAGCTGCTCTCGCCCGTGAGGCACGGGGGCACGCCGGCCGGGGTGGCCACGTACAAGGTGGAGCCTTACGTGATAGCCGCCGACGTGTACAGCCTCGAGCCTCACGTGGGCCGCGGCGGCTGGACCTGGTACACGGGCTCCGCGTCGTGGTTCTACCGCCTGGCGGTGGAGGCCATCCTGGGGCTCAACAAGGTGGGTGAGGAGTTGGAGTTCCAGCCGCGGCTGCCCAGCGGGTGGCAAGGCTACACGGCCACCTGGCGGGCGGGCGGTTCCAACTACCTCATCGAGGTGCGGGCGCCGGCAGGGCGCTCACGGAAGACGCCTGCCGCGGCCGGCGCGGGCGCGGTGCGAAAGTTGACGCTCGACGGCCGGGAGCTGAGCGGTGGACGGGTGCCTCTCGTGGACGATGGGGCGGAGCACCAGGTGGTGGTTGAGTTGGGGGCAGAGGTGGGCGATTAGGGGGTCCGTCCCCAACCTATCGAAGGTGGGTCGGCACTGGTCATGGGTCGCCAACTACGGATAGCTGGAACGTGAAGAAGCGCCGCACCTCGTGTTCGGGTGCGGCGCTCCGTCCGGTTCCAACTGTTGGGTGCGCTGTTGGATACGCTGTTGGGTACGTGGCTACAGCCAGTAGCCAGGGGAAGTCATCACTACTTCATCATCACTACTTCTTCATCACTACTTCTCGTGCCACTTCCCGTCGTCGCCCTTCTCGTACGTTCTCTTCACGGCTGACCAAGCCACCGCGTGGGAGGTCTCCTCCCTGGTGGAGTCGCCGCGCCGCTCATGCGGCTCGTCGTACTGGTCCCAGGCGCTGTTGTAGGCCTCCTTGTAGATCTCCTGCGCGTGCTTGGGGAGCACGTTGCGCACGGAGTCGGGAAGCTCCTTCAGGTTGCTGTATGGCATGAGAGAACCTCGCTCGGCTTTCCGTCGCCGGGGTCAGGCGCGAGGGATCTCCTGATGCTGGCTAGCCCACTCGTCGACCTGGCGCTGGGCGGCTTCACGGGTGATGCCGTAGCGCTCCTGGATGACGCCGACCAGCTCGTCGCGGCTGCCCTGCACCCTCATCATGTCGTCGTCAGTCAGCTTGCCCCACTGCTGCTTCGCGTTGCCTTGGAGCTGGTTCCAGTTTCCGCGGATGGTATCCCAGTTGAGATGCATCTGTATCTCCTTCCGGTAGATCACACTTTGCGGCCATAAGGCCTCTTTCGCGGACGGTCCTGCTGGTGTTACGACCTGAGTGTGCGCCAATCCCTCCTGTGAGGAGTTAGATGAGCATGTGAAACCGTTAGAGCCCGGACAGCTTGTAGTTCTTGTCGATGTAGGAGGAGAACTCCGCCGGCACGTCTATCTCGGGGTAGATGGCGTCCACGGGGCAGGCCGGCACGCAGGCGCCGCAGTCGATGCACTCGTCCGGGTTGATGTAGAACTGATCGTCCGCCTCGTAGATGCACTCGACGGGGCAGACGTCCACGCAGGACGCGTCCTTAACGCCGATGCAGGGTTCGGTGATTATGTAAGCCATGGCAGGCACGTTCCTCTCGGGCTGGCGCGGAGCTTGCGAGCACCACGCCGTTTCCGTGATACCGTCCGCGCCTCCCGTCGGCCTGATCGGGCCAAGACGGAGCGGGCGCGGCTTCTAAAGCCGTTGTAGCAGGTTCGGGCTGCCGCGGACAAGGACTCAAGTAGCAGAGGCGCACGAAGGAATAGCGGAGGCGCACGAGATAACGTGCCGAGGTGCACGAAGAACGTGTGCAGGCACACAAGGAACGACCCCGGCGCCTATCGCATCGCTCTGTCGGTGCCTCCTCGCGGTTCTAGCGGTTGCTTGTGCGAGAGGTTACTCGGTCGAGCCTCTAGCGGAACCAGGGTCGTTCTTTCAAGAAGTGGTCTGTAGAGTCTATGTGGTAGACCTCCTTCCACCTCAAGGGTACTGCCGCGGGTACCTTCCGGAGTAGGACCCCAAGTCCTGGTGTCAGCGGTCCGTTTGGACTATCATCAAAATTTGGGGCCTATGCCCCGCGGATCCCGAGCTCATCTCCGAAGAAGAGGTCCCACCCGGCAGCGTTGCGCGCTGGGTGGGACCTTCCCGTTACTCGGGAGCGTGGGCGTTAGAAGAGCAGCCAGCCGCCCGAAACGGCGATCACGCCGGCGAAGATCAGGGCCACGGTGTTGATGACCTTGATGAGGGGGTTGATGGACGGGCCGGCGGTGTCCTTGTAGGGGTCGCCGACGGTGTCGCCCACCACGCTGGCGGCGTGGGCGTCGGAGCCCTTACCGCCGTGGTTACCGTCCTCGATGTACTTCTTGGCGTTGTCCCAGGCGCCGCCGCCGTTGCTCATCATGAGGGCCATCATCAGGCCCGAGGCGATGACGCCGATCAGCACACCGCCTAGGGCGAGTGGTCCGAAGAGGAAGCCCACTACGAGGGGTGCGGCCACGGCGATGATGCCCGGCAGGGCCATCTCGCGCAGGGCGGCGGCGGTGACGATGTCGACCGCGCGGCCGTAGTCGGGCGTGGCGGTGCCCTCCATGATGCCCTTGATCTCGCGGAACTGGCGCCGTACTTCCTCGATGACGGCACCCGCCGCCTTGCCCACGGCGTCCATCAGGTAGGCGCTGAAGAGGAACGGCAGCATGGCGCCGATCAGCAGGCCGATGAGCACGACGGGGTCGTTGAGGCGGAAGGCGCCGTCGCCGAACAGGATGGGGTCGACGAGCTTGAGGCGCTCCGCGAAGTCCGCGAACAGCACGAGCGCGGCCAGCGCGGCCGAACCGATGGCGTACCCCTTGGTGACGGCCTTGGTGGTGTTGCCCACGGCGTCGAGCGCGTCGGTGGTCACGCGCACCTCGGCGGGCAGGTCCGCCATCTCGGCGATGCCGCCGGCGTTGTCGGTGATGGGCCCGTAGGTGTCCATGGCCACGACTATGCCTGCGACCGAGAGCATGGCAACGGCGGCCACGGCGATGCCGTAAAGGCCGCCCAGCATGTACGCCCCGTAGATGGCGAAGACGAGGAGGAGCGTGGGCAGGGCGGTGGACTGCATGCCGACGGCCAGGCCCGAGATGATGTTGGTGGCGGCGCCGGTAACCGAAGCTTCGGCGACCTTCCTGACGGGGCGGAACTTGGTGCTGGTGTAGTACTCGGTGATGAACATCAGCAGCACGGTGACCGCGATGCCGATGAGGCTGGCGCCGAAGAGCGAGCCCCAGCCCATGTCGCGACCCAGCACGCTGAAGTCGAAGTTCTGGAACATGAGCCAGGTGGCCACGCCGAAGCCGACGATGCTGATGCCGGCGCTGGCGAACACACCCTTGTAGAGGGCGGCCATGATGTTGGTGGAGCCCGGGCTGAGGCGCACGGCGGAGACGCCGAGGATGCTGGCGATGATGGCGATGGCGCCCAGCACCAGCGGGTAGAGCACCAGGTTGGTGACGTCGCCCGTGCCCGGCAGCAGGTAGCCGAGGAACACGGCGCCGATGGCGGTCACCGCGTACGTCTCGAACAGGTCGGCGCCCATGCCGGCGCAGTCGCCCACGTTGTCGCCCACGTTGTCCGCGATCACGGCGGGGTTACGGGGGTCGTCCTCGGGGATGCCCGCCTCGACCTTGCCCACCAGGTCGGCGCCCACGTCGGCGGCCTTGGTATAGATGCCGCCACCCACGCGCGCGAAGAGCGAGATGAGGGAGGCGCCGAAGGCGAAGCCGATCAGCGGCTCTACCGGGTTGGGGAGATCGAGCGCCACGGTGAAGAGCCAGAAGAAGCCGGCCACACCGAGGAGCGCTAGACCGGCCACGGCCAGACCGGCCACCGCGCCGCCGTTGAAGGCTATCCGCAGCGCGCCCGCAAGGCCGCTACGCGCAGCCTGCGCCACGCGCACGTTGGCCCGCACGGCCACGCCCATGCCGATGTAACCGCTGATGGCGGAGAAGAGGGCACCCACCACGAAGCCCGCGGTGGTCCACCACCACATGCGGCTGGCTTCGGGGTCGTTGGTGGCGAAGGCCACAACGGCGAAGATGGCCGTGATGATGACCGCCACGATGGTGATGGTGCGGTACTGCCGGTTCATGTAGGCCGCGGCGCCCTGACGCACCGCGTCGGAGATGGCGACCATGCGCTCGTTCCCGGTGGGGGCGGCCAGCACGCCGCGTGCCAGCAGCGCGGCCGCGACCAGCGCCAGGATGGCGGCGAGGGGCACTAGGGAGATCAGCAGATCCATTCAGTATCCTCCAAGGCGCGACCGGTTCATCAGCGTTGGACCGGGCGCCACGTCGTTGGTTCAGGCACCCACCGGCCGTTGCCATAGGCGTAGCTGGTAGTCCTGGATGGCAGCGGCAAGCTTATCATTCATGCAACGCTCACGAACGGCCTGAATGAAGTGCTACCCACGAGGAGGACAGCATGGCCCTCGACCCAGGCGCAGGCAAGCCTGCCCCCCGCGAAGCTCTCGTTGACGTACCCAGACTGATAACCGACTACTTCGCAGTAAGACCCGACGCGCAAGACGCCCGGCAGCGCGTGGCTTTCGGCACCTCCGGCCACCGCGGCACCAGCGGCGACGGCAGCTTCAACGAAGCGCACGTGGCCGCCATCAGCCAGGCGGTCGCCGACCACCGGCAAGCGCTCGGAGTTACGGGCCCGCTCTTCCTGGGCGCCGACACGCACGCCCTCTCCACCCCCGCCCTCGTCACGGCACTGGAGGTGCTGAGCGCGAACGGAGTGCGGGTGGTGGTGGCGCAGGACCTGGCGGCGGTGCCCACCCCCGTCGTCTCGCACGCCATCCTCACGAACGGGCACCTGCGGGGCCTGAAGGCCGACGGCATAGTGATCACGCCCTCGCACAACCCGCCGGACGCGGGCGGTTTCAAGTACAACCCGCCGCACGGGGGGCCCGCGGACTCGGGCGAGACGGACCGCATCCAGCAGCTGGCCAACCGCTACCTGGAGGAGGGCCTGAAGGGCGTCAAGCGCCAGACGCTGAGGCAGGCGCGCGCGTCCGGCTTGGTGGAGGAGCGCGACCTGATCACCCCGTACGTGAACGACCTGGACGCCGTGCTCGACATGGAGCGCATACGGGCCGCCGGCGTCCGCATCGGCGTGGACCCGCTCGGTGGCTCGTCGCTGCACTACTGGGACCCCATAGCCGAGCGCTGGGGGCTCGACATCACGGTCGTCAACCGGGTGGTGGACCCCACCTTCGGCTTCATGACCCTGGACCACGACGGCAAGATCCGCATGGACTGCTCCTCGCCTTACGCCATGGCCGGCCTGATAGAGCTGCGCCACGACTTCGACGTGGCGTTCGGCAACGATCCCGATGCGGACAGGCACGGCGTGGTCACGCCGGGCGGTGGGCTCATGAACCCCAACCACTACCTGGCCGTAGCCGTGGAGTACCTCTTCTCGCGCCGCAGTGGCTGGTCGCAGGACGCGCTCGTGGGCAAGACGGCGGTAACCAGCATGATGGTCGACCGGGTGGCCGGCGCTATGGGCAGGCAGGTGGCGGAGGTGCCGGTTGGCTTCAAGTGGTTCGTCGGCGGTCTGCTTACTGGCGCCTACGGCTTCGGGGGAGAGGAGAGCGCCGGCGCGTCGTTCCTGCGCAAGGATGGCAGCGCGTGGAGCACGGACAAGGACGGCCTGCTCCTGGGGCTGCTCGCCGCGGAGATCCTGGCGGTCACGGGCGAGGACCCGGCCCAGCTGTACGCGGAACTGGAGAACCGCTTCGGGGCGGCCGCTTACGCCCGTACCGACGTGCCTGCCAGCGCCGCGCAGAAGGCGGCCCTCAAGAGCCTGCGCGCCAGCGACGTGGAGAGCAGCGAACTGGCGGGCGAGCCGGTGGAGGCGGTGCTTACGGAGGCGCCGGCCAACGGCGAGCCGCTGGGCGGCGTGAAGGTGGTGACCGCCAGCGGCTGGTTCGCCGCCAGGCCCTCCGGTACGGAGGACCTCTACAAGATCTACGCGGAGAGCTTCCGGGGCGAGGAGCACCTGCGGCAGCTGCAGGAGGAGGCGCAGGACGTGGTGGCCGCCGCCTTCGCACGCGCGGGGGCGTAGCGGGAGCTAGCAGCGGGCGGGTGGAGGACCCTCGGCCCTAAGGCGGGCGTCCTCAGTCCAGGTGCAGCGGCACGGACAGGATGGGCACCACCGAGGAGCGCAGCAGTGCGTCGGCGCGGTTGCCGAGCAGGAGGCCGATGGCCGCCCGGTGGTGGCGGATGCCTATGGCCAGCAGGTCGGCCCCCAGTTCCTGCGCCAACTGGGGCAGCACGGTCACGGGCTCACCCTCGCGCACCACCACACGCCGCGCCACGCCGGCGGACATGGCGGACAGCCGGTCGCTCACTTCGTTGGCGCTAGCGTCCGCGGAGGTACGTTCGGGGTCCATGACGTGCGCCAGCACCAGTTCCACGCCCACCTCGGCGAACTTCTGCGCGAAGCTCCAGGCCCCCGAGGAGGCCTCCCCGAAGTCGGTGGCGACCATCACGCGCCGCACACGGGTCACGGTGGACTCCTCCCGCACGGTGATGGTTGGTACGTCCGCGCGCCTCACGAAGCGGCCGGCCACGCCGCCGAGGAAGTAGCGGTCGAAACGGTTGGCGCCGTGGGCGCCCATGACCACCAGGTCGAACCGCTCCTGGATGGCCAGCAGCTCCTCCACCGGGTTGCCCCAGAGGAGCTCATGCGTGCCGTCGGGGCTTGCCATGTGCGAGAGCATGCCCAGGAGTTTCTGTACTTCAGAGCTGCGCTGCTCCGCCAGCTGGTTCATCATCTCGGGGTTGAACGTGTCGAGCTGCGGGCGGGCCGCGGGGCGATCGAGCTCGCTGCGGCGCTGAGCGTGGACCACGTGCAGCGTGCCGCTGAAGCGTTGGCGAACGTCGCGTGCTAACGCCAGGCCCTTCTGCGCCGGCTGGGAGAAGTCGGTGGGATGCAGGATGCGCATGGCTGAACCTCCGGTTCGGGTGCGCCCATCATATAGGCGCGCGCCGGGCCATGCGGCAGGGTGCCGGCTCCCGGCTAGGGGCTTTCGTCCGACCAGGAAGGCTTATCCTGGTTGTCAAGGGGCGGCAAGCCCCACGAGGAGGTAGCCGATGTACAGGAAGATCCTCATGCCCGCCGACGGTAGCAAGGGCGCCGAGGCCGCCATAAAGCACGGCCTGCAGCTGGCCAAGCTGACCGGCGCCGACGTCACGTTCATCCACGTTCTCGAGAACCCGCTAGCGGCAGGGTACGTGGCCACCGCCAACATGGCGTACTCCGCCGAGCTGTATGAGGACCTGCGGACGAGTGCCAGGGAGCTGCTGGAAGGCGCCGTCAACCTCGCGCGCGAGGCGGGCGTGTCGGCCGAGGGCCGCTTGGTGGAGGACGTAGACCCCGTGAAGGCCATCCACGACGCCGAGCGGGAACACGACCTGGTGGTCATGGGCACCCACGGCCGGCGCGGCTTCAACCGCTGGATGTTCGGCTCCGTGGCGGAGGGCGCCCTGCGCCAGTCAACGATCCCCTACCTGGTGGTCCGCACCGAGCAGGACGAGTAGGGCACTAGCTGTTCAGGCGGTTCCAGAGCGAGCCGCACATGCCGCCGAAGCCCGTTTCGGGCGTGCCGCCCCACAGCGCGTCGATCGTGTTCTGCACGATCAGGTTCGTCCAGTTGACCGGCAGGTCGACGCCCATGGTTATGGCGGTGTGCGCCCCGGAGCAGATGGTGGTGAACACGCACTGCTGCAGCTCCGTGTCGGCGTCCTCCGGGCCCAGGCCACGGAGCGGACCGGTGACCGCGAGGCCCAGGCACTTGCCCATCGCCGCGTACTGGTTGACCGCCGTGCGGAGCTGCAGCACGATGTTGAGCTTCTCCGCGTACTCCGTGGCGGCCTGACCCCAGCCGCGTTCGCCGCGGCCCAGGACCGCGCCCGTGTGCAGGTCGACGCTGTACCAGCCCACGGCGCCCTCGCCCCCGGGGGCGAGCACGGCCAACCGGCCCTTCGACATGTCGGCCGCTACGCGAGCAGCCAGGTCGGGGGCCAGCGCCGGCGCCACCTCGGCCAGCTCGGAGGCGCTGGACACCACGCGCCACTCCGCTCCGGAGGACAGGTCGCTGGCGTAGGCGTCGGCCACGCTGGCGAAGCGTGCGGCCTGACCGTCGCGGGAGTCGAGTCTGGCGCCGATCTCCGCCTCCAGCACGGTGTCCGTGGCGCCCTGAACCACCCGGGTGAGCCAGAGGTCCGTGCCCGGCAAGCTGGAGACCGCGCCCGACACGATGTCGAACGAGCCGCTCACCGTGAGGTCTTCCTCGAACCGTCGGTGGAAGGCGGCTACGAACGCCCCGGAGGCGTACCCCGCCATGCGTTCGCTGCGGAGAGCCTGCAGCAGCTCCAGGGGAGGGTAGAGCGCCGCGGTGGCGTTGAGGCGCTCATTCACTTCGGCGATGTCCAGCGTGCGCCCCTGGTGGTAGAGCTCGCTCCACTCCGCCTGCTCCGCGAGGAGGCGCGAGGCCGCCGCGAAGGTGAGCGCCTCCTGGGCGAGGCCCGCCCCGCTGATGACGATGTCCGTCTCGCCCCCGAGGGCGAGCGCCCGCTCGAGCTTCTGCTCCTCGCTTAGCTCTAGCTCGCTCACGCCGGCCGCCCGCGCGGCGGGGCCCACGAGATCGAACACCTGCCGCCGCTCCCTGACCGAGTCCTCGCCGGGCGTGTGGACCGTGTACTCCAGCCACAGGGCGGTGAACGCGCCCGCGGAGTCGTCGCTGGCGCCCGCGGCGCCGCCGGCGGAGCCGCCGAACATGCCGCCCAGGCCGCCGCCGAGCCCGCCCACCGCGCCGGCGTTGCCGCCGCCGCCCGAGCTGCCGACCTGGCCGTCGGCGCCTATCTTGGAGCTGCCGACGCTGGCACCGTCCACGAAGAGCGTCGGTTGCCAGGCGCTGGTGGCAAGCAGCTGCTCCCGCAGCTCTGCTAAGGGCTCCTGAACGCCGAACGGGTCGAGTTCAGGCCAGTTCTCGGGCAGCCCGGTGAAGGTGATGGTCTGCCGGCCGACGTCCGCCGTCAGCAGCTCGGCGCTGAAGAGCTCCTGCTCGCTCAGCTGCTCGCCGTCCCACGACTCGGCCACGGCGGCCACGCGAACGCGGTGGAGGCGGTCGCCGCAGGCGAGGTCGCGGCAGGCGCCCTCCACGGCGGCCAGGAAGCGCACCTCCGGCAGGTCGAAGCGCGCCTCCGCGGGCGCTAGCGGCGTGCCCACCTGGGCGCCTTGCAGGGTGGGGTCGAGGTCGACCCAGGCGCCGTCCATCTCCACCTGCACCCACCAGTGGTCGCTCAGAAGGCCGTTCCTGTCCTCCGCGCGGCCCACGCCGCCGCGCACGGCTTCACCGCCGGGGAAGGCGCTCACGGCCCCGGACAGGGCCGCGCTCTGCTCGGCCGCCCTCGTCTCCACGGTTGAGCTGAAGCGCCCCATCCGCTCGCCGGTGGCTGCCACTTCCTCGCTCAGCACCTCCTGATCGATGTCGAGCTCGGCGGCAGCGCGCGCGCTGAGTTCCTGGGGGTCCGCTTGCCCGGCCGCCTCCAGCGGGACCACCCGCTGCGCTGCGGCCGCAGCCTCCAGCGTGGCGGAAGGGAGCGTGGCGTGCGCCAGCGCCGTGCGGTGGCCGGCGCTCTCGAGCAGGCGCTCGAGCAGGAGCGCCCTGTCCAGGCTGTTGCCCTGCCGGTCCATGAGCACGCCTGCGGCGCCCTTCATGGCGCCGCGGTACGCCACGAAGCCCGTGTCGTCCCTCACCCAGCCGAAGATGGCCTCCACCTCGGAAGAGCCGATCTCCGCCAGGGCCGCCTCCAGGTCGAACCGGTCCTTCGGCAGGTCGGCCACTGCCTGCTCCAGGACCTCGAAGAGCCGCTCGGGCGGCGGTGCGGCTTGCGCCCACGCGGTCCCGGTAGCGGTGAGAGCCAGCGCGCCGAAGAGGAGCGATGCGAAGCGCAGCAGCGTGGAGAGCGGTGAAGTAAGCATGTTCGGTTCCCTTTCGCTCGGCGCTTGGGGGCCAACGAGCCTGGTTGCAGCGACTGCGTCATCTGCTCGGCCTAAGGCCACGGTTCAAGCGGTGGTGTCGAGCGTTGCTGAGTTCGGAAAATACAGTAGCGCAGAGTGGACGTCAACGTAGGTGGGTTACTCTCTTCGAATGAGCCGTACCGTAGGTAAGGCGCAGCGCCTGAACTTGCTGACGGAAGAGCTGAAGCGAAGACCTCGCTTGGTGGTGGAACTGGCTCGTCGCCACGGCACCAGTCGCCGCACCATCGAAAGGGACCTCCAGACCCTGAGCGAGCAGATGGGCAAGCAGCTCCTCAAGGACGACCACCACCGCTGGTACATCCCGAACCGCACGCCGGGCCTGAACGAGGTGGAGGCGCTGGCGGTCTACAGCGCCACGCGCTTGCTGCTACACACGGGCGTGGGGGAGAGGCATTACCGCACCGCGCTCGAGAAGTTGGCGCAGCAGGTGCCCGAGCCGGCGCGGACGAGCCTCCTCAGCAGCGTCGACCGGCTCTCCACGGCCCCGGAGGACCGGGTCCTCGATCAGGTGGCGCAGGCGTGGTTCCAGCGGCGGGTGCTGAGGTGCCGCTACCTCTCCGCCAACTCGGGGAACGCCACCACGCGCGACCTCGAGGTGTACTTCTACGAGATCAACCGCCGCAACCTGGAGCCGTACGTGATGGCCTTCGACCGCACGCAGCGCAAGCGCGTGCTGGTGTTCAAGCTGGCCCGCATGACCGACGTGCGGCTGCTGGACGACACCTACGAGATCCCGGCCGACTTCGACCCCACCTCCCAGCTGCATAGCTCCTTCGGGATAGTGGTGGGCGAGGAGGTGCAGATCGATCTGAAGGTGCCCGAGCAGGTGGCGAGGCGCATGGCCGAAGGCGGCGACCGTAACGTGCGGCTCGGGGAGTGCACGCCGGACGGTAAGCGCTCCGTGCACGTGATCGGCACGCTGGACGACAGCGGCAAGCCGCTCGAGCTGGTGCCGTGGCTGCTCAGCTGGGGCGACTCCATCGAAGTGATCAGCCCCCTCGAGGTCCGTGAAGCGGTGCGTCAGCAGCTGCAGCGGGCGCTGATGGCGTACGTGGAGCCCGCGGCGGAGCATGCGAGCGACTGAGTTCATCTGCCTGGCGGCCGGCAAGGGCAGCCGCATGGGGAACCTCGGGACCTACCTGCAGAAGGCCATGTACCCCGTGGGCCTCAAGCCCTTCCTGCAGCACAGCATGGAGCAGCTGCTCGCCAGTGGCGCGGCTCCCGCGGGCTCCCGCCTGGTCCTCGTGGTGGGGCACCTGGCGGACCAGGTGCGGGGCTACTTCGGCAGCCGCTTCGAGGGCCTCGAGCTGGCCTACGTGCTCCAGGAGCGCCAGGCCGGCACGGGCGACGCCCTCATGCGCGCCGCGGACGCCCTGGAAGGCGGCGGCTCGGTGGTGGCGTGGCAGGGCGACCTGTTCGTGCCGAGCGGACTCTTCGGGCAGGTGGCGGCGCACCCGCTACCCAACGTGGTGACGCTGGGCGAGGGCCACGAAGACGAATCGCCGGTGCTGCGCGCAACCACGGAGGGTGAGCGCGTCACCCGCGTCTGGGAGGGCGCGGGCCCCCTGCTCGACATCGGGCTATGGAAGCTCGAGGCCAGGCTCCTGAGGGAGTTCGGTGAGGTGGTGGCGCCCAACGGGGAGCTGCGGATGCTCCCCAACCTGCAGCGGCTGATGGACGGCGGTGTAGAGGTGGGCTACGTCAGGAGCGAGGAGTGGGTGCATCTGGGCGGTACCCTGCCTAGCGCGGAAGAGAACGTGCGCGCCGTGGTGCGGCGGCTCTGGAGCGAGCAGCGCACCTGACGCCAGCAGCGGCGCCTTGGGCGCCGGCGCGTGGGTCACGTGGAGGAACGAGAGATGATTGTGGTCCGTACGCCGCTGCGCATACCCTTCGCGGGCGGCCTCACAGACGTCAAGGAGTACGCCACCCGCTTCGGCGGCGCCACCATCAGCAGCACGGTGCAGGCCGCGGCGTGGGTCACCATGCTGCCCAGCGTGGACGGGGCGTTCGAGGTGCACTCCCCGGCACGGGTGGAGCGGGCCGCCGCCCTGAGCGACCTTTCCAACGACCTGGTGCGGGAGTCGCTGCTCGCGGTCGACCCGCAGCACCCACCGGTGCGGGTCTCGGTGTGGCTGGACGTGGGCACCGGCAGCGGGGTCGGCAGCTCCGGCGCCATCACCGTGGGGCTGGTGCACGCAGCGCGCGCCTTCCGGGGGGAGAGCCCTGGCGGTGCGGAGCTCGGCAGCGAGGCGGCGCACGTAGAGGTGGAGAGCCTGAAAGGCGCCTCCGGCTACCACGACGCCCACATAACGGCCCGCGGGGGGCTCCTGCGGCTGGAGTACCGGGGAGCGGACGTGAGCGCTCGGCCCGTGGCCCTGGGCGCCGCCAAGGAGGCGTTCGAACGGTCGCTCCTGCTCTTCGAGACGGGGTGGCGCGCCCCCACCAAGGCCTCGCTTCAGACGTTGACGTCGAACATCGGCAGCGCGCTTCCCGTGCTGCACGCCATGAAGGAGCTGGTGGACGAGCTGGAGGCCGCCATGGAGGCCGGCGACCTGAAGCGGATAGCCTTCTGCATAGGGGAGCAGCAGCGCCTGAAGCAGCGGCTGCCAGGCAACTTCGAGGACGAGCGGGTGATAGAGCTGGTGGGGCGCATGCGCGACCTGGGCGTGGGAGCTCAGCTGCCCGGTGGCAAGATCAGCGGCTACCTCATCGTGTGCTGCCCGGACGGGCAGCAGGCCGAGGTGCGGGCGGCCGTGCCCGAACTGAGGGAGGTGCCGCTCACCCTCACGGGCGAAGGCAGCACCGCTCACCGCCTGCTGGCTCAGTCGTAGGTAACGCCCTCGAGCACCACGCTGCGGGCCACCCCGTCGCCGGTGCGGAAGCTGGCGGTCGCCCCTACCCGCTGACCCAGCAGGGCGCCGGCCACCGGGGCGGTGAACGCCACCAGGCCCTCGAGTGGATCGGCTTCGTCCACCCCCACGATCCGGAAGCTGCTGGGCCTGCCGTCCCCACCCTCGTCCCGCACCGTGACCGTGGCCCCCACCTGCACCGCGTCGGTGCCGGCGGGCGGGGTCGGCACGAGGACGGCGCTCCGCAGGCGGTCCTCGAGGGCGGGGATCTCCTCGTCCAGCGCCGCCATACGCCTGACGGCTGGGGAGCCCGACTGGTCACTCGGCTGGGACGCAAGTTCCGCGGCCTCCGCCTGCAGGGCCTTCAGCTCGGCCTGTAGGGCCGCCAAGCCGGAAGGCGTGACCAGGTTGTCAACGCCTTGCGGCAGCGGTGGGCGGACGGTTACCAGTACCTCTTCGGTATCGGCGTCCTCTTTGATGAACGCACGGCTCATGCCTGAAGCGTACCCGAAGGCGCGGCGTCAGCCGCCTAGCCGGCTTACCAGGTCGTCCAGGCGCTGCTGCAGCGCGTCCCTCTCCTCCTGCTGCTCACGCCCCAGCTGACGCAGTTCCTGCAGGGTGTCCTCCTGCTCGGTCAGCTCCGTGACGTAGCGCCGGTAGAGGTCTGAGTCGCGGTCCAGCGCGGCCATGTTGGACCTTATGCGCTGCTGCTCCTGGAAGAGGACCTGGATCTCGTTCCGGGTGCGCTCGGCGGCGCGGTCGACCGCAGCCAGCTCACGCTGCAGGTTCACGATCCGGTCGAGCGTGGCGCGGTCCTCTGCGGACAGCTCGACGTTCTCGAGGAAGAAGACGAGGCGGTCCGACGCCAGGTTGGCGAGAGTCAGGCTCTGCGAGTCGAGCCGCTCGGCCACGACCTCCAGGCTGCAGGCGTTGCCGGGGCGGCAGATCAGGTGCGTGGGCACCGAGCGGTCTTCGGGCACCGTGCCCCCTGCACCCACCATGGCGATACCGAAGCGTGGGCGGCCGTTGGACAGCGGCGGTGCCGGGCGCGGCTCCACGATGTCGAAGCCGGGCATGGCCGGGGTCTGCACCACCAGGAAGCGCCCGCCCTCCGGAACACCGCTGACCCTCACCTCGAACGTCTGGCGCGTCAGCTCCGTGACCTCGAGGACGTTGCCGCGGATGGCGGCCCGCGTGACGTCCGTGCTGCGGGCGCCGCTCTCCACGGTGACGGCGAGCTCCAGGTCCACCGCGAACGCCAGCAGGCGCTCCTCTTCCGGGAGCAGTTCCGGCAGCTGCGCGTTGCCCGCGAAGCCGACCTCGTCGTAGATGGTCACGCTGCCCGCCGCCAGCTGCAGGCCGGTGTCGTTGACCAGCCTTATGGCGTGGAGCGGGTGCCTGGCGTGGTTGCCCGAGTCGAACAGCGCCAGGCGCTCCGCGGTGACCTCGGCCACCACCAGCGGCACCAGTGCGGACTCGTTGCGGCCTATGGTCACCGGCTCTTCCACGTGGTAGGCGAAGCTCGAGGCGGTGGCGGCGGTCTGGGCCTGGCCCGTCACGCCCGCGCCGGACATCTGCGGCGCTGCCGCCACGGGGGCGGGCGGGAAGACGCTGGCGTCGAAAGCGGACTCGCGCGCCATCCCGGCGAAGTCGGCGTCGGCTTGCCCCACGTCGATGCCCGGCACGAGGCCGCCGGTGGCCTTGACCTCCACCCGGGGGCGCACGGCCCACACCGGCTCGTACAGCGAGGTCACGAACGATATGGGCTGGCCCGCCACGAAGGAGAGCTGCACGTTCTCGAGCGGTTCGTCCGTGGGGTTGTCCACGATGGCCCAGCCCTGCAGCGTGCCCTGGCCCTCGTCGCCCACCACGAGCCTGTAGGTGCTCTTCCAGACGGGCATCTCGCGCACGTAGCCCACGCGCACCTGGCGTTCGCCCTCGCCGCTGAAGCGCAGCCGCACGGTGGCGCTGTCGTCGTCGCGGTTGGCGACGATGGTGGCGAGCGCCGCGTCTATCTCCGCAGCCAGCTCGGGGTCAAGGAACTGCACGGCGCTGACGTCCGCCAAAGCCACGCGCCTCACGCCACCGGCGGTGGCTACCGTCACGAAGGCGCGGGTCTCGCCCTCTTCCGTGCGCTGCTCCTCCACCCCAAGCAGGGCACCCTCGATGGTCGTGGGTCCCTCCAGCCTCACCTGCTCGCCGCGCGCCTGGGCGAGCAGCTCCAGCAGGGTGACGTTGCTGCTGAGGTCGAGGGAGTAACCGTCCAGCAGGCGGCCCAGGGGCGCCTGCGAGCTGTACCTGACGGGCTCGATGGAACCGCCCCCGAGGTCCTGCAGCACGAGGCTCTGCAGGAAGTCGTCCATCTCGGCCTTTGGCAGGGTGAGGAGCATCTCCTGCTCGCCCCGCACCACCCCTGAGTGCTCGAAGTAGCCGACGCCGCTGGTGAAGAGCGCCAGGCGCGTGACCGGCAGGTCCAGCGCCGCGGCATCCCGTGCCGGCGCCTGAGCGCTCGCGAACCACGGAGCCAGGGTCAGAAGCGTTACGAGCAGGACGGCGCCGAACCGCCCTCGGCCAAGCCACCTTGTGCGCTGATACATGGCAGGCATGTTACGCCACCGTCCCGGGCCGGACCATCTGCTCTCCGTCCGTCAGCTGGCCGTGTAATACATCGGTAAGAGCCTATTGACCATACTGTTGCAGGTTGCCGTCAAGGGGAACGAAGCGAGGTCCCCGAAGCCTACGTACTACCCGCTCGGGAGGGCGCAGACGAGAGTAATGAGGAACCGAAGCCAACAACTGTTCGCCTGGGTGGGAGTTTACCTAGTGGTCTCCCTCCTGTGGTTCACCCAGGGCGACGCGCTGGTGGACCGCTTGGCTCTAGGCGACGGTTCCGGCCCCCTCCACACGCGGATCAAGGAGTACGTGTTCGTGCTGGTGTCGGCCGCCGTGTTCGGCGTGATCGCCTGGCGCCGGGCGGTCCTCGACCTACGCTCCGATCTGACCGTGCGCCGCCACCTCGAGGAGTCGGAGGCGCGCTTCCGGTCGCTGGTGCAGAACAGCAACGACATCATCAGCGTGGTCGACGAGAAGGGCGACATCATCTTCCAGACCGACGCCGTCTCCCGCGTGCTGGGGTGGACCACCGCGGACGAGGACGCGGGCTGGTACCGGGTGCACGAGGACGACATGCCGAACCTCCGCACCGCCCTGGCTCAGGCGCGCACCGCCGCCGGGGCGCAGGCTTCATTCGTCTACCGCTGCCTGCACGCCGACGGCTCCTGGCGCTGGCTCGAATCCACCGCCGTCAACCTGGCAGACGATCCGGCCGTAGGCGGCCTCGTGATCCACACCCGTGACGTGACCGCCAACCGCCTGGCGGAGGAGCGTCTCCGCGCCGAAACCGAGTTCACCAACCGCATCATCGACAGCCTGCCGGGCCTCTTCTACGCCGTCGACGGCACCGGCAAGGTCGTGCGCGCCAACCGCGCTTTCGCCGCCACGCTCGGTTACGTCAGCGACGGCCTGAACTACGTTCACCCCTTCGACCTGTTCGTGGAGGAGGACCAGGAGCGCATCGCCGCGGCCGCGACCCAGGTGTTCGAGGAGGGGTCGGCCAGCATCGAGGCGTCGTTCCGCACCGCCGACGGGCGCACCGTGCCCTACTCGCTGACCGGCATGCGCGTCGAGACCGCGACCGGGCCGCTCGTCGTCGGCACGGGGCTCGACATCTCGGAGCAGGTCGAATCGCGCAAGCGCATCGAGGAGCTGAACCGCGAACTCAACCACCGCCTGGGGCACATCACGGCGCTGCGCGAGATCGACAACGCCATAGTGGGCAGCCTCGACCGCTCCGCGCTGCTGAACCGCATCCTCCACCAGATCGGCGACCGGCTGAAGGTGGACGCCGCCAGCGTGCTGCTCTACAGCGAGAAGTTGGGCCGCCTCCGCATGGGCGCCTCCATCGGCCTGGGGGCGGTCACCCGCCAGAAGACCGACCTGCAACTCGGCGAGGACTTAGCCGGCCGCGCGGGCCTGGAGCGCCGCACCGTGGTGGTCAACGGCCGTGAGAGGGTGGCCAGCGCACTGGCGCCCGCTCGCGGCCTGGCGGACGTCGGTTTCGAGTCGTACATCGCCACGCCGCTCGTGGCCAAGGGGCAGCTGCTGGGAGTCCTGGAGGTGTTCGAATGCCAGGAGACCAAGCGCAGCGACGACTGGCACGACGTGCTGGCAGCCCTGGCCACCCAGTCGGCCCTGGCGCTCGAGAACACCAACCTGGTGGAGTCGCTGCAGCGCAGCAACTCGGAGATCCTGGCGGCCTACGAGCGCACCATCGAAGGCTGGTCGCGCGCGCTAGACCTGCGTGACGAGGAGACCGAAGGCCATAGCCGCCGTGTAACGGAGCAGACCGTGAGGTTGGCCGAACGCTTCGGCATCCCCGACGAGCAGCTCGTGCACGTGCGCCGTGGCGCGCTCCTGCACGACATCGGCAAGATGGGCGTGCCCGACCACGTGCTCCGTAAGCCGGGTCCACTGACGGATCCGGAGTGGGAGCTCATGAAGCAGCACCCCGACTTCGCCTACGAGCTGCTGTTGCCCATCGATTTCTTGCGCTCCGCGCTGGACATCCCCTACTCACACCACGAGAGGTGGGACGGCTCGGGCTACCCCCGCGGGCTGAAGGGCGAGGAGATCCCTCTCAGCGCGCGCATCTTCGCGGTGGTGGACGTGTACGACGCGTTGACGTCGGACCGGCCGTACCGTCCGGCCTGGAAGAAGGCCCGCGCTCTCGAATACCTCCAGGAGAGCGCAGGAGTGCTCTTCGATCCCGCCGTGGTGACGGAGTTCGTGAGCATGCTGGGTGAGGAGCTAACGGCCGAACGGCCCGCGGTCCTCGAGAGCGCGGTTCAGTCCCGCCGTATCTCGTTGTCGCGCTGATCGTGGTCGCGGTTCAGCCGGGTCTGGCGGCGCTGACCGCCGTCCATCATGTCCGAGGCGGTCACCTCGTCGACGGAGCCGTCGTCCATCTCCGCGGCCGTGACCTCTTCCACGGAGCCGTCACGCGCGTGCCAACCGCTGCGCACCGGTCCCCGTTCCACTAGTTCCTTGAAGCGCTTGAGATCGCCCTCGATACGGCCGTTCACCACGCCGAGCATGGAGCCGACGTTCTCGATGAAGCCCTCGGGCTCGTACTCGATGTGCAGGTTCACACGCGTCCGGTCGTCGCTCAGCCGGTCGAAGGTAACGCGACCTGCGTTGCGGGAGCCCGACACGCTCTGCCAGGCCACGGCGTTGCTCGGGGCCTGCTCCGTGACCTGCGCGATCCATTCCTCGTCGCGGCCGGCGATGTTGGCGTGCCAGCGGAGGCGGTCATCCGACAGCCTTTCCACGCTCTCAACGCCTTCCATGAACGAGGGGAAGCTCTCGAAGTCGCTGAACATCATGTACGCTTCCGCCACCGGTACGTCCACATCTATAGATTTCTCGAAGCTGGCCATCATGGTCTCCCTTCGGAATCCGTGTTCGTGTCTTACACAGGGAGGGTACGGGCGGCCTACATGGGAAAGGTTGTATCTAGCTGAGAAGCCGATGCGTATTGTCATCTCCTTCTCACACCCCGAAGTGCCCGATGCCACCAACCGGCGCTTCCAGGTAGGTCACTCTTATGGGACCGTGTGGGCGTAGCGCCCGGCCGGGGGCCCGGGTCACGACTGCCATGGTGGGGAGGTACGGAGTGAGCCGCCCGATCGGTCCGGAACCGCTCGAGCAACTGAAACGGCAACGCAGCCGGACGGTGCAGGTGCTGCTCTGGCTGCTGCTGGTGGTGATGGTGGGGGCGTTGACGCTGAACGCCGTGGTCCTGGGCCGGGCCATGCTCACGCTCGACGGCCTGCTGCCCAACCTGACCTTCGTCGTCATGCTGCTGGTGGGCCTATGGCTCAACCGAACGGGCCGCTTCAGGGTAGCGGTGTGGATGATCGTGCTCGTCACGCTGCTGGCGGGAGTGTGGGGGTTGCTCCAGACCGGCGTGGAGGGTGGAGAGCTCTCCCTGCTCATACTCTTCCTGCCGCTCGTGCTAGCGGGCCTCCTCCTGGGGCGCGCGGCGCTGCTGGCGTGCGCGGGTGTGACCCTCATCGGCGTGACCATAGCGCCTTTCCTGCACGGTTCAGCCCCCCTCCTGGGCTCGAGCGACCCTTCGAGCTCCGACTGGATCACCGTGCTGCAGTTCGTCATCGTGTACGTGGCGGTGGCGGTACTGCTCGACCGCTTCGGCCTGATGTTCTACAGCGCGCTGCACACCGCCACCGCGCAGGAGGCCCTCATATACGACCAGGCCAAACAGCGGCAACTCGACCACCAAGCCCTCGACGAGGGCCAGCGCCTCAACGACGCCATAGTGGCCAACCTGCCGGGGGTCTACTTCCTGGTCGACCAGGAGGGACGCTTCCGCCGCATCAACCGCAACACCGACAACAGCCTCGGTTACAGCGCAGGCGAGTTGCAGGAGCTCGGGATCGAGAACCTCATACCGAGCGAGGAGCAGCACAGAGCGTGGGCGCGGATGAGCCAAGCCTTCGAGCAGGGCTACGCCGCCGACGCGATCACCCTCGTGGCCAAGGACGGCAGCCGCGTGCCGTTCTACGTCCGGGGAACCCGCGTCACGCTGGGTGGCGAGGAGTACGTGGTGGGGCTCGGCATAGACCGTAGCGAGCTCGATGAGGCGCAGGCCCGGGTACAGCTCCTCAACATCGAGCTGGAGGAGCGCCTGGACCGCATCACGGCTCTGCGCGAGGTGGACAACTCGATGGCGGGCGGCCTCGACCTGAGCCAGACGCTCACCGTGGTGCTGCAGCAGGTCATGGAGCGGCTGCAGGTGGACGCCGCCTCGGTCCTGCTCTACCGCAGCAACGTCGGCACGCTGCGTTACGGCGCCAGTCGCGGCTTCCGGCGCCAGGCGCTGCGGCGCACCGAGCTGCGGCTGGGCGAGGGCCTGGCCGGCCGGGCCGCCGCCACCCGCGAGATCTTCGCGCTGCACGGGCGGCCCGAGTTCGCCCGCGCCTTCGCGGACGCTTCTTCGTTGCAGAACGAGGAGTTCGAGTCGTACATGGCGGTGCCGCTCATCAGCCGCGGGCACTTGCAGGGCGTGCTGGAGCTGTTCAACTACACGGAACTCGTGCCGACCGAGGACTGGTCCGACTTCCTGGCCGCACTCGCCACGCAGGCGGCCAACGCCATCAGCGCGGCGCGCGTGCTCGATAACTTAGGGCGCGCCAACGAGGAGCTGCTCCTGGCCTACGAGACCACCATCGAAGGCTGGGCGCGGGCCCTGGACCTGAAGGACGAGGAGACCGAGGGGCACAGCCGGCGAGTCACCGACCTCACCACGCGCCTGGCGCGGCGCATGGGCATCTCGGAGGAGGAGATCGTGCACGTGCGCCGCGGCGCCCTGCTGCACGACATAGGCAAGATGGCCATCCCGGACGACATCCTCCTCAAGCCCGGGAAGCTGAACGAAGAGGAGTGGGCGCTCATGAAGATGCACACGGTGTTCGCCCGCGACTTCCTCGAGCCCATACCGTTCCTGCAGCCGGCGCTGGCCATCCCGTACAGCCACCACGAGAAGTACGACGGTTCGGGCTATCCGGACGGCCTGGCAGGGGAGAAGATCCCGCTGGAGGCGCGGCTCTTCGCGGTGGTGGACGTGTACGACGCCCTCACCTCGGATAGGCCCTACCGCAAGGCGTGGAGCGAGGAGCGCGCTCTGAGCTACATAAAGGGCGAGTCCGGCAAGCACTTCGACCCCGTAGTGGTGGGCGAGTTCCTGCAACTGATGCGGCCGGCTGAGCGCGGACCCGAGGCCGGGCGCACACTCAAGCAGAGGTGACAGGCGTGAGCTTCGTTCAGAAACTGATAGGCGCGGGCTTGAGGCCGCATGTGCGGCGCAAGGCGCGCGGCAAGAGCCTGGCGGACGTCATCACCGGGCTGCGGGCCTCCTTCGACGAAGTGATACTGCCGCGCATGGAGCGGGTCACCGACACGCCCGCCAACCGCGAGGCGGTCAACCACTGGATCGGCATCGAGAGATGGAGCCTCTCACGCGTGCGTGTGGCGCTGGGCGAACCGTTCGTGGAGGGCAGTTACCACCCGTACAGGCAGCCGGAAGGCACCCCCTGGCAGGAGCTCAAGGAGGAGTTCAGGCGCGCGCGAAGCGAGACGCTGGAACTGGCCGACACCTTGGCGCAGCGCGGCTTCGATCAGGAGCTGACGGTGCGCCACAACGACCTCGGCCCCCTGACGGTCGTGGAGTGGTTCGTGTACATAGACGATCACAGCCGCAGGGAGGTCATACGCCTGCGCTGAGAGCGCTCAGCGCGCCTCCTCGGTGGGGATGACCGCTATCTGCCCGTTGGACTGCAGGATGGCCCACTTGATCTGCTCCAGCTTGTCGTAACCCTGCAGCTGGATGGACGAGAGCAACTCGTCGGGCGTGATGCGCTCCTTGCGCATGTTGCGCTCCACCATCCGGCCCTCGTACGCCAGCACGCTGGGGGTGCTCTCCACCACGCGCTCCGCCCGCGGGTTCAGGTAAGTGACGATGGAGTTGAGGAAGACCAGCACCAGCAGGGTGCAGGTGGCCACGAGCGAGTTGGTGAGGGACGGGTCGTGGCCGATGAGCGCCTCCTGCAGCAGCTCGGGGATGAGCAGCAGCATGATCAGCTCTATGGGCGTGATCTCGCTGAACTCCCGCTTGCCCATCACCCTGAGGGCGAAGAGCAGGAACAGGTAGACGAACAGCACCCGCAGCACGGTCTCCATGACAACCTCCCGCTTCAGGGCAAGCTGAAAGTGGTGAAATCGGCGCCCAGCCCGGGAGGGCCCGCGGCGCCACCCACCTCCACCCTTCCGGCGGTGCTCCCGTACTCGCCAGGGGTGAGCAGGGCCGTGGCCACCCGGCTAGCGCCGGCGGGCAGGGAGCCCAGCACGATCCGGTAGGCGTCCAGGCTCACGCTGTCCGCGCTCGGCCTCAGCTCGAACTCCTCGAACGACTCCAGGTAATCGCGTGGCAGGACGAGGTACACGTCCTCCAGCGGCGCTTGCCCCTGGTTGGAGACGGTGATGGTCAGCGGGACGGTTACGCCCGAATGGCTCCTGCGCGGGTAGCGGACCTCGAGCCGTAAGCCGTCTCCTTCGGCGCTTACCTCGTCGTGCGCTATGCCGACTACGCCGAAGAGCGCCAGCACGGGCAGCAGCGCGATGAGCGGCAGCCCCCACATCTGCAGAGGGGTCAGCAGGAGTCGGCGCCGCATCTCCGGCGCCTGGGGCGGGGACGGCACCTGGGAAGCGCCGTCATCCTCGCCTGCCTCGCTTCCTGCCTCAGTGGACGAGGGCCTCAATCTTCTACCTCCGTTCTACGGACCGCTCTCCTTGGCGGGTGTGCAGCGCGGGTGTACAGCTGATCAGGTCGAGTCTAGCGCCGCCCCCGGGCGGCGGCGGAGTGCCCGTCACCGAGGGCGGCACGAGTGTGCTGGCGGCGCCCCCGGCGCCGACGGTTGGCGGCTTACTCTCCGGCCACGGCCGTGAGTCCTGCCACGAACTGGTCGATGAAGAAGGTGTAGAGCACGGCCACCGGGATGCTGGCTATGAGCGCCCCGGCCAGGAGGGGACCCCAGCGGAACACGTCGCCGCGCACCAGCTCCGTGGGGATACCGATGCTCACCGTCTTCTGGGCCGACTCCTGAACGAAGGTGAGTGCGTAAACGAACTCGCTGGCAGCGCCCAAGCACCGTGCCCGCTAGTGCGTTATGTGCTTAGCGTCAGATGGTTAGTTGCCCGGCGGCAGTGCGGGCGGCTGCCAGCTCAGCTGGAGGCTGTTGGCGGCCGCGGCATCCCCCGGCGCGCCCTCCGCGGTGACGGCGAGCGGCACCTCGAGCAGAACGTGGCGGATGAGGCAGAGTTCCGCCTCCGTCTCGCGGCAGTAGTAGAGCAGCACGTCCGCCTTCACGCTGCCCTCGCCCCCGGTGAAGGTCAGGTCGAACTCCAGCGTGGCGGGGTACTCGGGCTCCGCGAGTGTGAGGGACGTGTTACTCGTCGCCTCTGCAGCCCCTCCCTCGAACGTCAGGTTCACCTGCAGCGGGGCCAGATGGTTGGCCTTGTAACCCTCCGGCAGGCTGAGGGTGAGCGACAGGCTGCCCTCGCCGGGGGCCACGCTCACCGGTGGCGCCTCGATGACCTCGTCATAGCGCACCTGCCGCGCCGCCTCGCGGGTGAGGAGACCCTCAGGATCCGTGAGGGCGAGGGTGCGCACCACCAGCGAATCCAGGTTGGCCACCCGGACGACGTGGTTGTTGGTGTCGGCTATGAAGAGCGAGCTGCCCATGACGCTGAGGCCGCCGGGCTCGTAGAAGCGGGCCTCGTCCGCCGCGCCGTCCTGCCACCCCTCCGCGCCGCTGCCGAAGAGAGTGACGCTCTCCCGCGTCTCCGGATCCAACTGCTTGATCTTGTGGTTGTAGGTGTCTGCCACGTAGAGCATGCCCTCCGAGTAGGCCACGTCCTTGGGGTGCTGCAGCAGGGCCGCGTCGCCCACGCCGTCCGCATCGCCGAAGTCGAACAGGCCCGTGCCGACCAGGGTGCCCAGCGTGCCGCCCTCGGCCACGTCCACGCGCCTGACGGCGCTGGCCTCGCTGTCGGCCACGTAGAGGAGCTGGCCGTCGGTGGCCAGCCCGCTGGGCTGGTTGAGTCCGCCCATCAGGGCCACTCCATCGCGCAGCTCCTCCCGGCCGCTGCCCGCATGTAGCACCAGGTCCTGCTCGAGCGGGCGGTAGCGCCAGATCTGGTGCTGCCCGGCCATGGCGATGTAGAGCTGGTCGTTGACCCACAGCACGTCCCACGGTGAGTTCAAGCCGCCCGAGGCCGGCGCCGTGCTGCGCCCGAAGAGGTACTCCTGCTCGCCGGTGCCGGCGGCGGTGACCACCGTGCGGGCGGCTAGGTCCACCAGCCTGATGCTGTGGTTGCCGGTGTCCGCTACGTAGAGCGTGTCCTTCCCGGCCAGTGTCATGCCTTGCGGCGTGTGGAAGGAGGCCTCCGCGAACGAGCCGTCCTGCAGCCGGGGCTGGCCGTCGCCTATGACGTCCAGCACCGTGCCCTGGAAGTCCGTGACGACTATGCGGTTGTGCCCGCTGTCGGCTATGAATAGCCTCCCGCCCAGCGGGTCCGCCAGCACGTGGCCCGGGAAGCGCAGCGGGGTGCGCGGCGCCGTCACGGCGCCGGCGTTCAGCTGCAGCGGCGTGCGGTCCAGCGTGCCGCGCTCGTCGAACACCTCCACCATGCCCGAGATGACCTCGTCGAACAGGTCGTAGATGCCCTCGCCCTCGTGCCTGCCCAGGATGTTGCCCTCGGGGTCGATGAGGATGAAGCTGGGCCAGGCCCGGATGCCGTACTCGCTCCAGATGGTGAAGGCGGCGTCGTTCACTATGGGCTCGGTCCGGCCGTAACGCTCGGCGATCAGGCGGATGTTGGCGGTCTCCGACTCGTTGTAGAACTTGGCGGAGTGCACTCCGATGACCACCAGCTCGTCTTCGTACTTGGCCATAAGCGCGTGCAGGTCGGGGATGACGTGGATGCAGTTGATGCAGCCGTAGGTCCAGAAGTCGAGCAGCACCACCTTGCCGCGCAGCTCCTCCAAGGTCAGCGCGCGGTCCGTGTTGATCCAGTCGAGCCCGGGCGGGAACTCGGGCGCGGGCGCCCGGCCCACGAACGACTGGGCGGCACCGGGGGCGCTGACCAGGGTGCCTAGCAGCACCGCCAGCAGGGTGGCAAGGAGCAGCAGCTTGCGCATGCTCAGATGATAGAGCGCGGCGGGGCCGTGCCGCGTTCTATGGCAGCCGACGGTCGAGCGGTCCTGTGTTTGCCGGCGGCCGAGGGGGCACTACGGGAGCCAGGCGAGCAGTTCTTCCACCAGGCTAGCTTCGTCCAGGACGTACGCCCCGGTGAGATCGTGATTGCCGAGGTCCACCAGGTACGGCCCCGTGCCGTCGTTGGGGACTATCAGAGTGTCTCTCAGGCCGTACGGACGTCCGCCCACGAACGCCACGTATTTCCCGTCGGGCGAGAAAGTAGGACCGAAGTTGCCGGTGGGGCCGGTGGTCAGCTGGCGGGGCTCCGCACCAGGCACGAGGTCAAGCACCCAGATGTCGCCGTTCAAGGAGTACGCCAGCTGAGTGCCGTCGTGGGAGAGAGTCAGATGGCTCACGCCGCTCAGGCCCCAGGTTGCGCGGTCGAAGGTCCTCAGCACGAAGACGCCTACCTCGTCGTCCTCGAGGAACTCCGCGAGTTCCACGGCGATGACGGCCGCGTACTCACCCTCTCCCAACGCCCCTTCCGAGATGGTGGCGAATACTAGCTCGCTGGCATCCGTCCACAGGAGGTTGGACTGCACCAGTCCGGGCTGAGAGGTGTAGTGGATGGTGGTGCCAGCGGGCGAGGTCGTGGCGTCGACCTCTATCAACTCGAGGAAGGGCGAGCCGGAAGCCGAGAGGGTAGCGGCCACGTACTGTCCGCCGGGCGCTACCGCCAGCTGGTGGACGCGCCACATGTCTTCCGTTTGCGGCCAGGTGAACGCGCGCTTCTGTCCGAAGGTGTCGAGGTCGTGAACCGTCACGAACATCGGGTCTTTCATGTTGAGGTCGGCGACGTAGAGCTCCCGGTCCGCTAGGTTGAGTGCGGGGGTGCTGTAGGACGTGGGAGCGCTGATCTTCTCCTCCCAGGCCCCATTGGCCGTCAGGTCCATGGTGTGGATATAGCCCGTGCCACGGGCCACGAAGCGGCCTTGGAACGGATGGGGAGGCGGATCGCTGGGCCCGCCAGGTCCGCCGGGTCCGCCGGGGTTGGCACCGCCGCAGCCTGCGATGAACAGGAGGCTGCCAAGGATAAAAGTGAGAGTTCTCCGTCGCTTCACGAGCACCTCCGCCGAACTGCGCTCGGCCAAGTTCGGGGCCGACCAGCCCCCGGTCGGCGATGCAGGAAAGGCTAACAGACGCGCGTCAAAAAACCTGGGGAACGGGCTCAGGCACCACGTTGCAGGATGGTGTACGCCTCGCCCACCAGCTTGAACTGCTCTTCCGCGAACGCCACCAACGACTTGGGCGACTTGCGGCCTCTCAGACCGTCCGGGTGGAGGGCCGTCTGCAGCTCGCGGTAACGCTGCCTTATCTGCTCCTGGCTGGCGCCTTCGCTCAACTCGAAGATCGCAAGTGCGTCGGCGCGGGTGCGTGGCCTGGCGGCCGAAGGGCGCGGGCCAGGGCCGGCGCCCGCCCCAGAGGCCTGGCCCGGCGCCGCACCGCGCGCCGCAGCCGCGCGCCCCTCGGTGAGGCCCACCCGGTAGCCGGACCGGTAGGCGGCTTCCCGCTCGGCCCGGATGCGCCCCTCGAGCTTGCTGACCGCGGTGCGCTCGCCGTCGTTCACGCCGCGGAGGTACGCCTGCGTGGTGAGCTGGCTGACCTCGGCCCGCGCTTCCACGGCTCCGTCCGCGCGGCCCTGCACGTAGGCGGCGTTGGCAGCCGAGGAGATCCTCGTCTGGATGCCGGCCGTGTCCTGCGACTGGCCCTGACGGAGGCCCTCGGCGTACTGCTCCTTGGCTAGCGCCGACAGGTACGCCTTCATGGCCTCCAGGCGGCCGGCAGCTTCCTGACGGATGAGGCTCTCGATCTCGCTGTCCAGCCGCGAGAACTCGGGTGCGGTAGCGCGCCTTGAGCCGGCGAATCTGCGGTAGTCGCGCGGCATGAGCAGGAGGCCCAGTACGTAGGCGGCGGTCAAGGTGAGCACCGCCAGGAGGAGCCACTGCCACTGCGGCCAGGCGGGCAGCCAGGCGGCCCGGTTCGGCAGCACGCGCAGGGCCGCGCCCATGGGCACGGATGCCAGAACGACTCCGCCCGCGGCCGCGCCGCCCATGGTCAGGCTGCGCCGCCGTACGTACGCAGCCACGCGCTTCTCCTCCGCGGCCAACTGGTGGTGCCAGGCCCGCTTGTAGCCGAGCTTCACGCCGTCCCGGTAGAGCGCCTCTACCAGTTCGTGGCCGCGCTCGTCCGTCTGCTGCACGGCGAGGCCGTCCGGCCGTATGGCGCGGGCCACGAGCCACACGAACAGGAGCAACGTACCGACTAAGAGCAGCAGCGCCAACTTGCCTGGCCTCCCGAGGGTCAGGTGCGGGTCGCACCTTGGTAGCGCAACTCTACCCAGTCCCGTTCCGGTTGGTATGGGCCGAAAGTAGGAGACGGCGGGCGCGGCCCACTTCGGGAACCTGCAGCGTGTCTAGTTGAGGGGCCGCACCGTGAGCGTCTGAGCGAACGTACCGAAGGGCCCCTCGCGGTCATGCAGGACGGTATGCGTGAGGCCCGCGCCGCCTGGGCCGAAGGAGGCCGTGGTGTCCAGGCCCGTCAGCTCGTCCACCGGCTCCCTGAACACGTGCACGGTGAGGTCGAGGTTCGGGAACGCCACCTGACCGGGCGCCACCCTGGCGGCCACGCCGTTGGAGACGTCTATGAGCCGCAGCACGTGGGCCAGCGGGCTCACGCGCTCCCCGGCCAGCAGCGGTACGTCGCTGCGGAGCCAGAACTGCACCCGTCCCACCTCCAGCTCGTGGCGCCATATCTGCGGCGTGCGCACGAAGTCGCCGGCCCAGTCCGTGTGGAGGCCCCAGCGCTCCATCTCCTCCTTGGGCTTCATGGGCGGGAAGGGGGAGCCCTGCAGTGCAGCGGTGTCGTACCGCGCCGTGAACCAGCCACGGGCTATCACCGCGTCGCGCCCCTTCTGGCTCATACGCGCCTCCACCAGCTCGATGGTGCGGCCGGGCCGCAGCACGTTCACCGTCACGTCCATGGGCTCGAGCGGCATGGTGCCGAGGATGTCGTAAGAGAGGCGGGTCAGGCGCAGGTCGTCCTCGCGCCTGGCGGCGAAGTCCGTCTCCATCAGGTGGGCCAGCAACCCGATGGAGGGGGCTATGTGCTGCTCCTCCGTGTTCCAGGCTCCGCTCAGTAGCTGCGTGGCGCCGAAGCGCGTGGCCGACTCCCTTACGAAGTAGGCTTCGGCGCCCCGTTCGGTGGCGTCTCTGTTCTGTGCTTCCTTCTGTTCAGGCATCTCGGTGAGCCAGCATATCTGGGGGGGTGCGGCAACCTGGTCACCTGCGGGCATGGGCCACAGCAACGAGTGCGGCGGCCAGCGCGAGGGGGATAAGGGCGCCCCAGGAGCCGATAGCGAAGTAGTAGGCGGTCACCCCCAGCACCAGCGGCACCAGAGCCTCGAGGACCGTGCTCACCGGGTCGCCCATGCCCTTGCGCTTGAAGAGGTCCTTGCGGTCGGCGGTGGTGGGGTTCCAGAGGCGCATGAGCACCACGGCAAGGCTCGTGGTCGCCGTCAGCAGCAGCGCCGCCACGCCGGCTAGCGGGCTGAGCGCGAGGAGCCACACGCTGATGGGCAGCGCTACCAGCAGAACTGGGAGTAGCGCAGCGAGCATCTTCGACCGCTCCACCTGTTGAGCGCCCACGGGAGCGGCCAGCAGCAGGTCCGGCGCCTCCTCGCCCGCGAACACGATGCGTGCGAGGGACGACGCCGTGGTGCCGGCAAGCACGGTCAGCGCCACGGCCGCGCTCGGGTACACGGCGAGGCCGCTGAAGGCCCCGGCGTCGCTGAAGAACAGGACGAAGAGCGCCGGCAGGAGGTAGGCGCTCTGCAGCAGGACCTGCGAGATGAGGAAAGGATCGCGCCGGATGAGCTTCCACTCCTTGCGCAGTAGCACGGTCCGTGCGCTGCCGACGTTGAGGCTCACCCGTTCGTCCTGCCGCCGCCGCTTCTTGCCGGTGGTCGTCACCTCCTCAGCGACGCCGTACGCGAACGAGCGGTGCAGCACCACCACGGTGGCCCAGTAGAGCAGCGCGGCCAGTGCCAGCGACGTGATGGTGCCCAGCGGGTGCAGGTACATGGCGCGGAACGGCAGCCAAACGAGGCTATCTGCGGCGAGGGGCCCACCGGGCTGGAAGTAGCTCAGCAGCGGCGCGAGGGATAGGGGCGAGGCGCCGCGCCTGACGAGGATGTTGGGTAGCTGGGAGGCCAGCACGAGGACGAAGCCGGTGAGGGCCGCCAGCACCTGCGAGAAGGTGCGCGCCCGGCGGGCGCCCAGCAGCCGGACCAGCAGCAGGGTGATGAGCATGCCGAGGCAGGCTGACGTGATGGAGAGCGTGAGCAGCGTGGGGATGGCGCCGAGCAGTTGCGGCACGCCGATCATCACGCCGATGGAGGCCACGGGCAGGAGGAACAGGCCCAGCACCACGAACACGCCTGCTGCCACGGCCAGCACCCTGCTTGCGAAGACCGTGCGGCTGCCGATGGGGGAGGAGTTGAGCAGGTCGAGGTCGCCCCGCTCGAACAGGGCCGCGACGGAGTGGTTGATGCCGGTAGAGACGCCGAAGGGGAGCAGGACCAACACCACCGCCGCGGCGACGAGTGCGGCCTCCGGTGGGAGCGGAGTGGTGAGGAGCCCGCGGAGGTTGCCGGCTATGTAGTAGAGAACCAGGTGCGCCACCACGAAGATGATGCCGCCCGTCAGCAGCAACGTGGACGCGCGCGTCTCGCCCGTCAGCTCACGCCAGCGGACGCGGACCTCGTTCCGGAGTAGAAGCATGAGCGGCGCCACGCCTACACTTGCTCTACGAGCCGCAAGAAGACGTCCTCCAGCGTGTCACCTTCGCTCCCGGCCGCGGTGCGCAACTCGGCCAGGGTGCCTTCGGCGATCAGGCGACCCTGACTGATGATGCCTATGCGTTCGGCCATGCGCTCGGCTATCTCCATGATGTGGGTGGTCAGCACCACGGTCTTGCCGGAACCGGCGAACTCCTCCAGCAGGTCCTTCACCTCCCGCGCCGCGGCGGCGTCGAGGCCCGTGAGCGGCTCGTCGAGGATCATCACCTCGGGATCATGGATCAGGCCGCCGGCCAGCCCGAGCTTCTGCTTCATGCCGCGCGAGAAGGTCTCCACCATGTCGTGCCTGTTGCCCCACAGGTCGAGCCACTTGAGGAGTTCCTCCGCCCGCGTCGAGGCGCGCTCGGCCGGCACGTTCCACAGGCCGGCCACGAACCCTAAGTACTCGAGCGGGTTCAGCTTGCCGTAGAGCAGGGGCTCGTCGGGCAGGAAGGCGAGAAGCTTCTTGGCCTCGGTGGGGGTTCTCGTGACGCTGTGGCCGAGGACCAGCGCGTCGCCCGCGTCCGGCCGCAGCAGGCCCGCCACCATGCGCAGCGTGGTGGTCTTGCCGGCCCCGTTGGGGCCCAGCAGGGCGTAGAGCTCGCCGCGCCGCACCTCGAGGGACATGCCGTCCACTGCCTTCTTGGCTCCGAACCGTTTGGCGAGGCCCTGCAGCTCGAGTGCGGGAGCGTCTTCGGTCCGTGGCTGCATGCCACGGTCATACCAGATCGTTTCGGGGCGCGCCTAGACACCTCATATTAGCAGGTGCTAATATGACGAGCGCGGCCACCCATGGAAGGGGCCCGGATCAGGAGAAGCGTATGGCTTTCAGTTTCGAGAAGCACATGGCAGGCATGGAGCGCCAGGTGACGGTGGGTACGCGTGAGGGGGCGGAGACCACCGTGCTGACAGCGGGCCGCACCTACGGCGCCACCGCCACCGAACTGTGGGACGCACTGACCAGCAAGGAGCGGCTCTCGCGCTGGTTCCTGCCGGTGTCCGGGGACCTGAGGCAGGGCGGCCGCTACCAGTTCGAGGGCAACGCCGGCGGCACCATCGAGGAGTGCGTGGAGCCGGAACGCATAAGCGCCACCTGGGAGTTCGGCGGCGGCGTCAGCTGGCTCACGCTGCGACTGCTGCAGCAGCCCGACGGCACGAGGCTGGAGCTAGAGCACGAGGCGCCCGTCATGCCGGGCTTCTCCGACGTCTACGGCCCCGGCGCCACGGGGGTCGGCTGGGACGGCGGTTTCCTGGGCCTCGGCATCCACCTGGAAGACCCCGAGACGGGCAGGTCGCCAGAGATGCTGGCCGAGTGGCACACCACGGAGGAGGGCAGGGAGTTCTACGCGCGGTCGGCCGCGGCCTGGGGCGCGGCGGACGAGGCGGCGGGCACGCCCGCGGATGAGGCCCACGGCAGGGCGGAGAACACGCGCGCCTTCTACACGGGTGAGGTCAGCGGCATGGCCGGGGACGGGAGCGGGGCCGCCGAGGCCCCGTAGCGGGCGCATGCACCCCTTCACCGTGCTCGGAGACCCGGTAAGGCGCCGCCTGGTGGAGGTTCTGGCCGGCGGCGAGCGCTCGGCCGGGGAGCTGGTCGAGGTGGTGGGCGCCGAGTTCGGCATAGGCCAATCGGCCGTGTCGCAGCAGCTGCAGGTCCTCCGCGAGAACGGCTTCGCCTCGGTGCGGGCCGAGGGGCGCCGCCGCTACTACTCGCTGGAAGCGCAGCCGCTAACCGCCATCGGCGCCTGGCTGCAGCATTACGGCGCCTTCTGGTCGACCGCGCTGGACGAGCTGGCGCTGGAGGTGGAGCGGAGCAAGGATAGGGATGAGCGCACGGAGAACTGAGGGCGGGTCACTTTCCGGCCTCTGACCGGCCTCTACCTTCAGTGCGGCGCGTCGAACAGGGTGCCTTGGCTAACGCTGCCCGGCACCCTGAACTCGCCGGCGTTG
>CAZPWN010000003.1:0-42939 GCA_964590475.1 uncultured bacterium
ACGTGGCGGACCAGCTGCAGGCCGCCTACGCCAACGGCCTCGACCTCAGGCGCCTCGTGGCCATCACGGGTGAGGACGCCCTCTCGGAGAACGACAAGCTGTACCTCAAGTTCGCCGACGAGTTCGAGCGCCTCTTCATCAACCAGGGCACCGAGAACCGCACGATCGAGGAGTCGCTCAACATCGCGTGGAGCGCCCTCTCGGTCCTCCCGCAGTCGGAGCTCACGCGCCTGTCGAACGATCAGATCGACAAGTACTACGGCGCCAAGATGGACGAGCTCTGGGGCGCAGGCAGCGCCGACAGAGCCTAGGGAGGGGCCATGGCTGAGAACGTCGCCCCAACCCGCTCCAACCTGCTGCAGCGCCGCGATCAGGCGAAGCTGGCGGTCAGGGGAGCCGACCTGCTCAAGCGCAAGCGCGACGCGCTGGTGGGCGAGTTCTTCGCGCTCGTCAAGACTTCACTCGAGGCGCGCCGCGCGCTCACGGCGGCCAGCCGCGAGGCTTACTTCGCCCTCTTCCTGGCCAACGCCTGGGACGGCCCCGCGGCCGTCAGCAGCCTGGCGCTGGCGCAGGAGAGCGCGCTGGAGGTCGAACTGAAGGTGGAGAACATCTTCGGCGTGAAGGTGCCTCAGGTCCAGCCGCCCGAGTTCGATCACCGCCTGCCGTTCTCGCCCGTGGGCGCCGGAGCCTCCACCCTGGAGGCGGCGCAGGAGTTCCGCAAGATGGTGGAGGCCATCATCAACGTGGCAGCCACCGAGACGCGGCTCCGCCGCATCGGCGAGGAGATCAAGAAGACCAACCGGCGCGTGAACGCGCTGGAGCAGCTGGTCATCCCCGGCATCAACTACGAGATCCGCAGCATCCGGAGCGTGCTCGAGCAGCGCGCCCTGGAGGAAGTGACCACGCTGAAGCGGATCAAGGAGAAGCTGGAGAAGCGCGAGCAGGAGAAGGTCGCCTAAGACCCCTACCCGCATCTCGCCATCCGAGAGGGCGCCCACCTAGGTGGGCGCCCTTGCTTTTGGGCTCCAGCGGGCGGCCCTTACCATGGATGGCCCCGCTGTTCACGAGTGTAAAAGGCTTGCGTATCGGCTTTTGACACGGAGGCGCGTCACCGGATAAAGTCGCTTAGACCCCTTTCAACCTCCATTCGAGAGGGTTCAAAATTCATTTCGTTTGACCACAGGAAGGTGGACCCATGAGTCGATACGTTCGTATCATCGCCGTACTGTCGTTGCTAGTTGCAGCCAGCACGGTACTCGCTCAATCCCGCTTCAACGATATCAAGCAACGTGGCGAGCTCCGCTGCGGCGTCAACGCCACGCTCCCCGGCTTCGGTACGGTGGACGCCAACGGCGATTACGTCGGTTTCGACGTGGACTTCTGTAAGGCCATCGCCGCCGCCGTCTTCGGCGACGCGAACGCCGTCGTCTACCGCCCGCTCACTGCCGGTGAGCGCCCGACCGCCCTGCAGTCCGGCGAGATCGACGTGCTCATCCGCAACACCACCCGCACCAGCATCCGCGAGAGCGACTGGGGCGCCAACTTCGGCCCGACCACCTACTTCGACGGTCAGGGCTTCATGGTGCGCAGGGACTCGGGCATCTCCACCCTCCAGGACTTCGAGGGCCGCTCCGTCTGCGTGCAGTCCGGCACCACCACCGAGACCAACCTGGGCACGACCCTCGCCGGCCTCGGCGTGCAGTTCACGCCCGTGATCTTCGAGACCGCGCCCGTGCTCATCGCCGCGTACGACGACGGACAGTGCGACGGCTGGACCACGGACGTCTCGGGCCTCTACTCCTACCAGCAGCAGCTCCGCCAGCCCGACGATCACGTCGTCATGAACGTCGTCATCTCGAAGGAGCCCCTCGGGCCCGCCGTTCTTCACGGCGATGACGTCTGGAAGGACGTCGTGGACTGGACCGTCTACGCCCTCTTCAACGCCGAAGAGTACGGCGTGACCCAGGAGAACGTCGACGACATGCGTGCCAACGCCGTCGACCCGCAGGTCCTCCGCATGCTGGGCGCCCAGGGCCACACCTCCTACGTCGAGGGCCTCGGCCTCTCTGCGGACGCCTTCTACAACGCCATCAAGGCCGTCGGCAACTACGGCGAGATCTTCGAGCGCCACCTGGGCTCCGGCTCCGTGTTCAACATGGACCGCGGCCTCAACGCTCAGTACTACGAGGGCGGCCTGCTGTACGGCTTCCCCTTCAACTGATCATCCGAGCAGTGGCCGGCCCTTCCGGGGCCGGCCACGCACGCTGAGGTTCGAGGTCAGAACCCGGACTAAGACAGCAAGAAGTACCCCGCCCTGAGGCGACTCGACCTTGCGCCTCAGGGCGAGTAGGTACGAGAAGCAGCGTGAGATCACCACGCGCCGCTGACCCGCCGGCCGGACGTCGCCGCAACCTGGAGGACCCTATCTTCACCGAACGATCTCAATGGAGCACCGGCGGATGACCTCCGCCCAGCCCAGCGCCAGGAGCGCCGAGACCAAGATCCCGTTCTGGCGCAACGTCAAGACTATCGGGATCCTGGCGCAGTTCGCCTTCGTCTTCGCCCTCGTGGCGGGCGTCGGTGTTCTGGTCAACAACGTGATCACCGCCATGGCCGCGGCCAACCTCCCTGCGGACTTCTCTTTCCTCGGTGACCCCGCCGGCATACCTATAGCCGAGCGCCCCATCCCTTATACGGTGTCCGACAGCTACGCACGCGCCCTGGTCATCGGCTTCCTCAACACCCTGAAGATCGCCATAGTGGGCGTGGTCCTGGCCACGGTCATCGGCGTGCTCTTCGGGGTCATGCGCCTATCCACCAACTGGCTCATCCGCAACATCGCCAGCGTATATATCGAGGTCCTGCGCAACATCCCGCTGGCCGTACAGATCGTCTTCTGGTACTCCGCCATCCTGCTGCCGTTCCCACCCCGCATCAGCGACCCCGTGGCGCTGCCGGGCGGCCTGCTCCTCTCCAACGTGGGTCTGGCTTTCCCTTCGGTCTACCCGACCATCCGCTTCGGCACCTGGTTGCCCTGGCTGATCGCCGCGCTCGTACTAGCCGTCGTGGCCGGCATCTGGCGCAGTAGGCGTCTGGAACGCCTGGACGTCGTCGGTACCGTGTGGCCCTACTGGCTCGGCACCTTCGTCCTCATCGCCGGCGCCGGCCTCGCGCTCAGCTTCGTCACGCGCACCGTGCCGGAAGGCGTGCAGTTCGATTACCAGGCGCGCAGCGGCCGCGGCAGCACCACCATCGTCAAGGACGGCCGGCCTTCGCCCGTGTCGTTCGTGCCCGTCCGCATCGGCATCGAAGCGGGGCGGCTCACCACCTCGAGTCAGAACCTCGTCGAGTCGCGCAAGGTGGTGCACGGCACCTTCCGCTTCCCGCTGCTCGGCGAACACGAAGCCGAGTCGTACGAGGTGGCCTTCGCCGACCCTGACGCGGCCTCCGAGCAGGGACTGCAGCTGCACTTCGACAACTACCCCTCCGTGGGCACGGTCTACGCGGACCGCAACGGCAACGGCGAGTTCGACGAGGGCGAAGAGGTGAACCCGGAGACCGGCCGCGGCTACGGCGGCGTCGGCCTGGTGCTCGACGTCACCAACTTCGAGCGGAAGTTGGTGTCCGACCGTGACGGCGGCGTGCGGCTCCCGGCCTTCGCCCCCGTGGTCACCGAGGAAGCGGACGCCTCACAGGAGAGTTCCGGGCCGGTGGTCGGCGGGCGCTTCTCCGCCTTCGGCCAGGCGGCCACCGCCACCACCACGGAGTCCACGCTCGAGACCACCGCCGAGCTCCTGCCGATGGGCGCCATCGTCGTGAGCCGCGCCTACGTGCCGGTGAGCAACTACGAGGGCGGCATGCGCTTCACGGTCAACTACCTGGCGCTGCTCCTGGCGCTGGTTATCTACACCTCTGCCTTCATCGCCGAGATCGTGCGAGCGGGGATCATGGCGGTACCCAAGGGGCAGACGGAGGCGGCCAAGGCCGTCGGCTTGGGACCCATACAGACCTTCTCCAAGATCGTCTTCCCGCAGGCTGTGCGCGTGGTGCTGCCGCCCATGATCAGTCAGTACCTGAACCTCACCAAGAACTCCTCGTTGGCGTCGCTGGCGGGCTACGCGGAACTGTTCGTCATCGCCAGCGTGGTGAGCAACCAGACGGGCGCGGCCATCCCCATCGCGCTACTGCTCGTCGGCTCGTACCTCATCATCAGCCTCGCGTTCTCGTTCGTGCTGAACCAGGTGAACGCGCGCATGGCCCTGGTGGAGCGTTGATATGGCGATGATCCCTGCAAGACCCGCCCCCGTACCGACCTCCGGTTTCGGTTACTGGCTCAAGAAGAACCTCTTCAACGGGCCGTTCAACACCTTGCTCACCCTGATCGCCGGCGTGGTCATCGCTTGGTCGCTCTACAGTCTCGGCTACTTCATCTTCGTTGAGGGCAGCTGGGAGCTCGTCTGGAAGAACATGAAGCTGTTCGGGGTGTACCGCTACCCGACCCAGTATCTCTGGCGCCCCCTGCTGGTGGCGGGCACCATGCTCGGCCTGATGGGCGCCATGTCCGGCGTCAGCGGGCCCCGCACCATCATCACCAACGCCTTCTGGTCGCTGCAGGGCTTCGTGGCGGTGGTCTCCGTGGTCGCCATCATCTTCTGGCCCTCGGTCCGCTTCCTCTGGCCCATGGCGTTCCTCCTCGGGCTGGTGGGCTACTTCATCGGCCGCCAGTTCCCGGCCGTGGTCAAGGGGCTCGGGTTCGCCTGGGGCGTCTGGCTGGTGGGCGGGTTCATGCTCCTCACGGGCGTCGGCGCCAGCGGCCCCTTGGGGCGCGTGCCCATCCGGGACTGGGGCGGCTTCCTACTCACCATCATCCTCTTCACGGGCATCATCCCCAGCTTCCCCATCGGGGTGGCGCTGGCGCTGGGGCGCAACAGCAAGCTGCCGGCCATCAAGTACTTCTGCATCGGCTTCATCGAGATCGTGCGCGGTGCGCCGCTAATCATGTGGCTCTTCATCGCCTCGCTGCTGCTGCCACTGATCCTCAACATGGACGCCAACTCGCTCCCGGCCATACTCCGCGCCTACGTGGCCATCACGCTCTTCTCCGCGGCCTACATGGCGGAGAACGTCCGCGGCGGGCTGCAGGCCGTGCCGCGCGGCCAGGGCGAGGCCGCCCGGGCGCTGGGCCTCTCCGGCTGGCAGACCACGCAGCTGATCGTGCTGCCGCAGGCGCTGCGTGCGGTCATCCCCGCCATCGTGGGGCAGGCCATCGGCCTCTTCAAGGACACCTCGCTCGTGTTCATCGTCGGTCTCATCGACTTCTTCAAGGTGGCCGACATCGTGTCCGTGCAGCCCGAGGCGCTGCTCATCACCGGCGGTGTGAAGCTGGAGGTCTTCCTCTTCATCGCCGTCATCTACTTCTTCTTCGCCTACCGCATGTCGATAGCCAGCAGGCAGCTGGAGAAGCAACTTGGAGTGGGTGAGCGCTGATGCCGCGCCACCCGGTATCCTTTCTACGGAGGTACGCACGTGAGTGACACGCTAACGGCCACCGCCCCGGTCAAGGCCAACGCGCCTGCAGGCGGCGAGAAGGTCATCGAGATGATCGGCGTGAACAAGTGGTACGGGGAGTTCCACGTACTGAAGGACATAAACCTGGAAGTCAACAAGGGCGAGGTGGTGGTGGTGATCGGGCCCTCGGGCTCGGGCAAGTCGACCCTCATCCGCTGCATCAACAGGCTGGAGGAGCACCAGGAAGGCAAGATCGTGGTGGACGGCGTGGAGCTCACGGACGACGTGCGCGCCATCGACCAGATCCGGCGCGAGACGGGCATGGTGTTCCAGTCGTTCAACCTCTTCCCGCACCTCACCGTTCTGGAGAACATCACGCTGGCGCCCACGCGCGTGCGCAAGTGGAAGAAGAGCAAGGCCGAGGAGCGCGCCCGCTACTTCCTCGAGAAGGTGGGCATCCCGGAGCAGGCCAACAAGTACCCCGGCCAGCTGTCGGGCGGTCAGCAGCAGCGCGTGGCCATCGCGCGCTCGCTCACCATGGAGCCCAAGGCCATGCTGTTCGACGAGCCTACAAGCGCGCTCGACCCGGAGGTCATCGGGGAGGTCCTCGAGGTCATGGTCACCCTCGCCAAGGAGGGGAAGACCATGATGGTGGTGACCCACGAGATGGGCTTCGCACGTGAAGTCGGCGACCGCGTGATCTTCATGGACGCGGGCCAGATCGTCGAAGTGGGCGATCCGGAGCACTTCTTCACCAATCCGCGTGAGGAGCGCACTCGCTCGTTCCTCTCCAAGATCCTCTAGCCCGGGGCGGCGCGAACGACGGGAGAGACGTGCCGGGCTCGCGCGGAATGTCACAACGCACGGGTGGCGCCGCCGCCTACACTGGCGGCATGAGGCAAGCTGACGAAGGGGGCGGCCATGGAGTCCGGTAGCATCGGCGGGCGCGGCGTAAGGATCGCCGACATCCTGCGCAGCATGGTGGCCAAGGGGGCGTCGGACATCCACCTCCAGGCCGGCGCGCCGCCGCACATGCGGGTGGACGGCGAGTTGGTGGCGTTCGAGGGCGTTCCGACCCTCACCCCGGAGCAGACCGAGCAGATAGCGCTGGCCATGATGAGTGAGCCGCAGCGCGAGCTGTTCCGGCACCGTCACGAGCTGGACTTCGCCTTCAACATCCCCAACGTGGCCCGCTTCCGCTGCAACGTGCTGCGGCAGCGCGGCTCGGCGGGCGTGGTCATGCGCGTGATCCGCGACGCCATCCCCAGCTTCGAGTCGCTCGGCCTGCCCTCCAACGTGGTCGGCGACCTGGCCAGCCAGCCGCGCGGGCTGGTGCTGGTCACGGGCCCCACAGGCTCCGGCAAGACCACCACCCTGGCGGCCATGATCGATCACGTCAACCGCCGCTACGCGCGCAACATAGTCACCATCGAGGACCCCATCGAGATCCTGCACCGCAACCAGCGGAGCCTCGTCATCCAGCGCGAGATCGGCCTCGACACCTCGGACTTCGTGGGCGCCCTGAAGTACGCCATGCGCCAGGACCCCGACGTGATCATGGTGGGGGAGATGCGCGACAAGGAGACGGTGGAGGCCGCCATCACCGCCGCGCAGACCGGTCACCTCGTCTTCAGCACCCTGCACACGCTGGACACCATCCGGACGGTGAACCGCATCATCGACTTCTTCCCGCCGCACGAGCGCGACACCATCCGCATCCTGCTGGCCGAGTCGCTGCTGGGCATCCTCAGCCAGCGGCTGCTGCCGCGCGCCGACGGGCCGGGCCGCGTGCTGGCGCTCGAGCTGCTCCTCAACACGCCCCTCATCCGCGACTACATCAAGGACGAGGAGAAGACGCCCCTCATCAAGGAAGCGCTCATGCAGGACAACCTGCGCGGCATGCAGACCTTCGACCAGCACCTGGTAGACCTCTACCTCGCCGGCAGCATCGGCTTCGACGACGCCACCTTCATGGCTACCAGCCCGCACGAGCTGCGGCTCATGATCACGCAGCGTCAGGGCAGCATCGGCGACATGAACCACGCGCCGGGCGCCCCGCAGCCGCTGAAGCGCACGCACTGAGAACCTAGACGCAACGTTCCGGACCCGGCGTGCCGGTCTGGACCCACTCGGGCGCGCAACCGGGTTCCGAGCTGCTCGCTCCTGAGAAATCGACTTCTCTGGCGGAGAGGTTTACTCCCTATGCGTCCTCTTCCCACGGCGCCGGCAACCGCACGCCGCGCTCCCTGAGTAGAGGCCTCACGCGCCCCGCGAGGTAGAGCGAGCCCGCTACCACCAGCAGGCCGCCCGGGCCGCCCGGGCCGCCGGGGCCCTGCGCTCGTACTGCCTCCAGCGCCCCGTCCAGCGCCACGTCCAGCGCCGTGCTCGGGTCCGCCACGAACCGCCACGGACCGGTGGGGCCAGCGCTTGGCCCCTCGCCCGCCTGCGCTTCGGTGAGGATGACGTCGGCTGCACGGGCCGCCAGCACGTCCAACACCAGCGCCCCCTGCTTCTTCGCCAGGGCGCCGAAGAGCAGGGCGTAGGGGCGCTCCCCGATCTGCTCCAGCAGCCGCCGGGCGGCCGCGGGGTCGTGAGCTCCGTCGAGCAGCACCTCCACCGGTGGCTGCCCGGCGAGCCGGAAGCGCTCACCGCGAGCTGGTAGGGGTGGGGCTCTGAGGCCCCGCACCACCGAAGCTTCGTTGACGCCCAGCACCCGCAGCGCGGCTGCGGCCAAGCGGGCGTTATCCGACCTCGTGGGCGAATTATCAAATGCATGGTCGAGCGGAAGTGGGATGGAGAAGAGCCCCCCAGATCCAACTGCCGCCGATTCCAGCTGATGGAGCGGAGCCCCCAGGCGTTCTGCTTCGCGCGCGATGATGGCGCGGACGCTGGGCTGTGAGGCGCCACTGATGAACGGCGCGCCCGGCCGCATGGCGCCCACCTTGTCGGTAGCAACGTCCTCCAACGTCGGGCCCAGGACCTCCAGATGGTCGAGGTCCACGTTGGTGAGTACCACCAGGCTCACGCCCTCCACTGCCCGCGTGGCGTCGCTGCTGCCGCCCACGCCCGCCTCCAGGACGGCGGCGTCGGCGCGCTGGCGTGCGAACTCCGCTAGCGCCAAAGCCAGCGTCCACTCGAAGAAGGCGGGTCCGGAGTCAGACGCCTGCGACAGGTACGGCTGAACTCCCTGGGCGCGCCGCACGAACTCCGTCACGTGCTCTTCCGCGATCAGCCGATCGTTCACGGCGATGCGCTCGCGGAACGATTCGACGTGCGGGGAGGTGAAGCGGCCGGTGACGTACCCGGCGGCGGTTAGCCCGGCGGCGATCATGGTGCTCACGCTGCCCTTGCCGTTGGTACCGACCACGCTGACGGTGAGCCGTGGTGGCGCGAGCCGGAGGCTGCGCAGCAATCCGGACGCCCTGGCCGGCGTGCGTGAGGCACCCGACCGGGTCTGCCGGAAGAGCCAATCGAGTGCCTTCCGGTACTCTTCGGTACTCGCGTCGATCATGGGGCCCTGCTGCTCAGGCGCGCTTGCGGCGACGGGGCCTGCGACGCTGGCCCCTGCGGCGGCCGGACCGGCCACCCTTGGAGCCCTGTTCGGAACTCTCCCCGAACGGGTCGATGGACGCCTCCGTGCCGATCTTGACCAGGAGTGCGTCGAGGTGACCGTCGGGCAGCCGTTGGGTGAGCTTGAGGATGGTGTGGGGCTCCGCCACGTCCACGTACACCACGCTCTGGCCCGGGTGCAGCACGTAGGCGCGAGCGCGCCTGTTGCCCAGCACCGTGTCGAGTTCGACCTCGCCAGCCAGCTGGATGGTGACTTCCTTGCCTAGAAGGGGAACGCGGTACGGCTCCTCGATCTGGCCGAGCTGCCTTATCTCGTGCAGCAGCGAGACCGGGTCCCGGTAGGGCAGTAGGTAAGGCATCTCCGCGTTGTCCTTGGGGCCCTTGGCGGCGGTCACCAGGCCCTTCTTGGCGTCGAAGACGACGTCGAACTTGCGGCTGTCGCTGCGCTCCTGCGTCTCTTCCAGGAACCTGAGGCTGACGCCCTGAGCGTGGCAGCGGCTGCGCTGCACTACGGTGCCGACCCCGAAGGTGCCCTGGAACTGCGAGCGGACCTCGAGCTGCGTCTGCCGCCCCAGGGCAGCGGTCTTGATGGTCTGCGAACCCACGGGCTTGCCGCGGTGCGACAGGCGGTAGGAGACGACTTCCACGGGGGGCATGGCGTCAATCTATCACGCGCTGTGAGCGGCTCCCGTGGACCAGAGCTGGGTCACGGCCGGTACGTTAGCCAGGCCGTTAGGGCAACCAGGCCAGGATCCTGCCCGCCACAACTCCATCAAGGTAGTGGCGACGCCCCTCCGGCCGATCGCTGTCGAGCAGCACGGGTTCGGAGAGCGTCACCGGTATGAGGTGCACGCTCGAGGTGCGACTCTCGACGTACTCCACCAAGGCTAGGCCGGTGCCGTCGGGCGAGAAAGCAGCACCGATGTGGGGGAACGGGCCGGTGGTCAGTTGGCGGGGGTCCGCGGTCGGGTCGCGGAGGTCTTGCAACCAGACATCGCCACCGAACGTGAAGGCGAGCTGGTCGCCCTCCGGCGCGAGCGCCAGATCACGCACGCCGTGGACCCCGTCGACGCCGTTCCAGGCATCGGCATCGAAGCCCACCACGATGCTTAGGGGCACCTCGCCTTCGGGGCCGCCGTCGAGCAAGTTCGTGAGGTCGATCGCCACGATCGCGCCTCCCAGTCCGTCGACCTCGGGCTCGGTCACGTGGCCGAGGTCCATGGGGAACAGTAAGGTGGTGTCGTTCCGCCAAACTAGGTCCTTACCCGTAACATCGTCGAAGCCCGTAAGCAGCGGCGTGCCCTCTTCCGCTCCTGCGCGCAGAACCTGCAGGTACGTCCCACCCACGTCCTCTAGCACGCCAGCCACGTGGCCAACCGGTGACACGGCCATGCCCAGCACCTCGTCCGCCAAAGCAGTTTCCGGCCACACGAACGATCGGTGGAAGCCAGGGTCGAACGGATCCAGGTCGTGGACCTCCACACGGAACGGATCCGCCATGGTGAATCTGGCCATGTACAGAGTGGAACTCTCGCTATGCACAGCGGGAAGTCCGTTGCCCAGGTTGTATTCCAGCAACGTCTCCCATCCGCCACCCGCCGACAGGTCCCGGGTCTGCACGAACCGGCTCCCTCCGGTCACCAGTGTGCCGCCGGAAGTCGGGTCGCCGTTGCCGCCGCCGTCGCCGCTCCCTGCACCGCAGGCTGTGGCGAGAAGGACCAGGGTCAGGATCGCAGCGAAGTAGTTGGTTCTCATAGGTACCTCCTGAACGCGGCTGAGCCAGCGTGGTGCCTCAGCGTGCAGCCTCAGCCAGCACGCAGCTCCAAGCTTGTGCGGCGCATGCTAACAGTGACACGGTGACTTGGGGTCACGATGAGGCACGCCAGAGCGACGTAGATGGTCATAACGCGCCTTGGGCTCGGCGCTAACCGACGACCTTGCGCATCTGCCGCACGGCCCCAAGATGGTAGGCGCTGTGCGCCACCAAGCCGAACAGAGTGACAATGGCGTCCTCGTCCCACACGTCCCTCGCGCGAGCGAGTTCGAGGACACGGCGCTGCTCCTCGAGCAGCTCTCCTTGCAGGGCGAGCCAGCGCTCCTCGTCCACCTCGGTGACCAACCACGATAGCGACCAATCGACACGTTCGGTGCGGCCTAGCAGGAACTCCCGCATCATCTGCAGGTAGAAGCGCGTGTGTTCCACGTGGCCCGCGATGGTCGTGCCGCCGGGCGCGAGCGGGCGGGACGTCGTTAGAAGGGCAGATCCGAGTCCTTGAGGTGGCTCAACTCCTGCGTGCTCTTACCCTGCCGCAGGATGTTGACGAACAGCGCCACCAGGGCGGGGTCGAGGGTGGCGCCGCTGGCGGCCTCGAGCGCCTTCTCCACCTCGCGCATGGGCAGCGCCTTGCCGCGCTCGCTGCTAAGCAGGTCGAACGTGTCGGCCACGGCCACCACGCGGGCTATGAGCGGGATGGCCTCCTTGCGGAGCCCGTCCGGGAAGCCCGAGCCGTCCCACGCCTCGTGGTGGTGCCTGATGCCTTCGGCGGCGGGCAGAAGCAGGTCGGAGCCCGAGACCATGTTGGCGCCGCGCTGCGGGTGGTCCAGGTCCTCGATGGACTGGTCCAGGCCGTTGCCGAGCTTGCCGATGTCGTGCAGCATGGCCGCGAAGTAGAGGTCAGCTAGCTGCGGGCGGCTCAGCTCCAGCGCCCGCCCCAGCGCCAGGGCGTAGGCCGTGACGCGCTCGGCATGACCCAGCTGGCTGAACTCCTGCGCCTCGAACCCCTGCACGAACGCGCGAGTGAACTGCACCAGGCTCAGCTTCGCCAGGCGCAGCTCGAACGCCAGGCTCTGCGTCTCGCCCAGCACGTTCGCCCAGCGCCCCGCTAGCTTCAGGTCGTCCTCGTTGAAAGGCGGGTTGCCATGCCGCTGCAGCACCAGGGCGCCGTACTCCTCGAAGCGGCCCACCACCGGCACAACCAGGGCCGAAGTGGCCTCACGCATGCCCAGGTTGCCCAGGTCGGTGCGCACGTTGGGATCGTTGCTGGTGAAGAGCTCGGCCACCAGGTTCGGCACCAGCCGCGGGCCGGGGGAGCGCCAGGGGCCGTTGGCAGGGGCGAGGCTGAGGAGCGCGTCGTTGTAGCCCACCTGCGCGTCGAACCGGAATCCGCGTTCCTCGTCGCCGCTCACCACGTAACCGCGCACGTCATGAGGGAACTGGCTCCTGAGGCTACGCAGCACCTCGGCGCTGCGCTCCTCCGGCCGCTGGTAGCGGACCAGCCGCTCCATGGCCGCCAGGACGTCGGGCGCGTCGGTCCTATCTGTACTGCGTCTTCTGAACAAAGCGACTCCCACGCGGCGCTCGGCACCGCGACCTTGAGCATACCTACCGTGGTGCCCTCACTTCTGCGAGGTTCTGGTCATGCAGCCATCTTCGACCATCGCCGATGGGCAGTACGTACAATGTCTCTCATGCTCGATCTGCGTTACATCCGCGAGAACCCGCAGGCCGTTCGGGACGCCATCCGCGCCAAGCAGTTGCATGGCGGGCTGGAGTCACTGGAGCGGCTGCTTACCACCGACGAAGAACACAGGCTCATCAGGCGAGACCTGGAGGAGAAGCAGGCCGCGCACAACGCCAGCAACAAGCGCATCGGCGAGTTCAAGCGTGCCGGGGAGGACACTTCGGGCCTCATGACGGAGATGGCCGCGCTCTCCGCCGAGGTGAAGCGCCTCGAGGAGAAGGAGCGCGCGCTGCAGCAGAGCATCGAGACGCTGATGCTCGAGATCCCCAACCTGCCCCACGAGTCCGTGCCTTACGGCGAGAGCGAGCACGACAACGTCATACACAAGGAGTGGGGCGAGCGGCGCGAGTTCGACTTCGAGCCCAAGCCCCACTGGGAGCTGATGGCTGACCGCGGTTGGGTCGACATGGAGGCCGGAGTGAAGGTCACGGGCGCCGGCTTCCCGGTCTTCCGCCGCGGCGGCGCGCGCCTCGTGCGGGCGCTGCAGGCCTACTTCCTCGACAGGCTCGAGGCCGAAGGCTTCGAGGAGGTCATCCCGCCGCTCATGGTGAACGCGGCTTCGGCCACCGCGACCGGTCAGCTGCCCGACAAGGAAGGGCAGATGTACGAGGTCACGGACGGCTTCTTCCTCGTGCCCACCTCGGAGGTGCCGGTCACGAACCTCTACCGCGACGAGATCCTGGACGAGGCGCAACTCCCCGTCAAGCTGGCCGCCTACACGGCGTGCTTCAGGCGCGAGGCCGGCAGTTACGGCAAGGACGTGCGCGGCCTCAACCGGGTGCACCAGTTCGACAAGGTGGAGATGGTGCAGTTCACCTCACCGGAGAGCAGCTATCAGGCGCTGGAGGAGATGACCGCCATCTCCGAGGGGCTGCTGGAGGAGCTGGGTCTGCCGTACAGGCGCCTCCTCATGTGCACGGGCGACATGGGCTTCACGCAGGCCAAGAAGTACGACCTGGAGGTATGGAGCCCCGGCCAGCAGCGCTGGCTTGAGGTGTCGAGCATCAGCAACATGGAGACGTTCCAGGCTCGCCGCCTCAAGACGCGGGCGCGGCCCGGCGGGGCCCAGGGCAAGGGCAGGCCGGAGCTGGTTCATACGCTGAACGGCAGCGCCCTGGCGTTCCCGCGCACCATCGCGGCCATCCTCGAGACCTACCAGAACCGTGACGGCAGCGTCAGCACGCCGGAGGCTTTGCGGCCGTTCCTCGGGCGCGACAGGTTGGAATAAGGGCAAGGCGCAGTTAGGAGAGTGGCTTGCGTGCCGCCGCTTCAGCCCTCGTCGAGGGTGCGCGGCACCTTGAAGTAGCCCTCCTCGGCGCTGGGTGCCAGCGCCAGGGCGGTCTCCCTGGGGAGCGACTCGGTGGGCGTGTCCGGCCTGAGCGCATGTCCCTCGGGCGGTGGGGGCGTCCACTCGGGCGTACTGCCTACGTCGACGTCCTCTAAGCGCGCGGCGAACTCGAGCATCACGCCGAGCTCCTGCACCAGGGTGTCGACCTCGTCATCCGCCAGGTCCACCCTCACCATCCGTGCCAGCTCCAGGGCGCGTTCCTTGTCGATCACGGCTGAATGCTAGCACGGGCCCGGAGGCGGCTCGGCGCCCGCGCGGCGCCCGTCAGTAGAAGAAGCCGCCGAGCCAGTTGAACAGGATCACGAGCGCCAGCGCCGGCAGCATGGAGGCCACCCGCAGCCGCTTGATGTCGAGCAGGGCCAGCCCCAGGGCCACGATCATCAGCCCGCCCACCCCGTTCACGAGCAGCACGTTCGGGTCCGTGGCGGGGTCCGGCACCAGGTTGGTGAAGAGGCTGGCCGAGAGCGAGAGCCCGCCCTGGTAGACCAGGATCACCAGCACCGAGCCCAGCACGCCGAAGCCGAAGCTGGTGGCCAGCGCCAGGGCCGAGAAGCCGTCGAGGGTCGATTTGAGGACCAGGAAGCCGGCTTCCCCCGTCAGTCCGTTCTGGATGCTGCCGAGCAGCGCCAACGGTCCGACGCAGAACAGCAGGGAGGCGGCCACGAAGCCCTCTGTGAACCGGCCGCTGCCCCGGAAGCGCCGCTTGAGGCGGTCGCCCAGGTTCTCCAGGCCCTCCTCGATGCGCCACCACTCGCCGAGCGCGGCGCCCAGCGCCAGCGCGAGCAGGCCCACGAGCACGCCGGGCGGTGACGAGACGCGGTTCAGGTCGAGCGCGTTGGTTATGCCGATGAAGAGCGTCACCAGGCCGATGGCCTGCATGACGACGCCGGTTATGCGTTCAGGCAGCTTGCCGCGCAGCGCCAGTCCCGTCAGGGTTCCCAGCGTCACCGTGACGACGTTCAGTAACGTGCCCCACGTGGATTCGAAGAGTCCCAAGGTGGACGAACGATATCACCCGGGCGCTCAGTCCGTGCCGGGCTCCTGAGGCTGCTCGTCACCGGCGGAGCCCTCGGCCTCCGCGCCCTCCGCCGGCTTCCGCAGCGCGAGGAAGGTGATCAAGAGGCCGACCGCCAGCGGGATGCCGATGATCCACACGAGCCAGCTGGTGAGGGAGCTGGGCCCGATGGGCGTGGGCGGCAGGACGAAGGCCACCTCGCCGTTGGCACCCGCGCCGATATCTACCCCGATGTTAGCGATAGCCTCCTCGTTGCGGAACGTGGTGTCGCGCACGCTGACGGTGTAGCGGCCCTCCTCGGGCGCGGTGAAGGTGCCCTCGTAGACCCCGTCGTTTACCTCGGGCAGGTACTCCGTGCCGAGAACGGCCGGGAACTCCAGGAACTCCGTGGCTTCCGTGCCGGTGATGCTGGCGGGCACGCGCGGGTCCTCCGGATCGATCTCGCGGAACTCCACGCGCACCAGCGCCTTCTCCACCGCCACAAGCAGAGGGTCGACCAGGCTGATCTGCACGGTCACCGGTTCGCCGGCTGCGGGCGGGTCGGGCGTAAGCACGAGGTCGCCTATCACCAGCGTGGCGTGCGCCCTGGCGGTGGAGGCCAGGCCGGACAGAGGCAGCGCCAACAGGGCGAGGGCGAGCAGCAGGGCGTAGCGGTACGGCCGCGGGGTGGGCTTGGAGCGGTTCACGGGGTCTCCTCGGTGTCCGGAACGGGGGCCATGGTCGTCTGGGCGTGCCGCCAGAGGAAGAGCCTCGGCGCTCCGTTCGTTGCTTGGATGGTGGTGGCTAGCTCGGGGCCCACGTAGCGGTAGTGCCACGGCTCGTAGGAGTAGCAGCTGCGCTCTTCCTCGCCGCGGGGGTAGCTCATCACGAAGCCGTGACGGTGAGCGTTGGCCTCCACCCAGGCGCCTTCCGGCGTGGCGGCCCAGTCCTCCAGATCCCAGGCGGGCGGCCCGTGGCGACTGCGCAGATCGACGGACGTGCCGAGCTGGTGTTCGGAGTGACCCGCGCGGGCGCTGGTCAGCAGCGCTGCCTCGTAGCCGTCCACCTCCGTCCAGTAGTCGAAGGTGGAGCTCTGGTACTCGTAGCTGCGGTAGGCGGACTGCACCGCCAGGCGCACACCGGCAGCCTCGGCTTCCCGGAAGAGGCCAACCAGCGCCCTAGCCGCCTCCGGCCTCAGCTGATGAGCGCCGGAGGCCACGTACTGGCCCGGAGCCACGGGCGCCAGCACCTGGCTCAGGTCCACCAGCTCGGGGGGCGCGTACTCGGGGCCCAGCTTGTAGGTGGTGTCGAGGAGCGTGTAGCGCCACTCGTCCAAGCCCCCGAGTAGCGCGGGCTGGCTGCCGTACTCACAGGCGGGCACGGGCGCCAGCGGGGGCGCGGCCTCCGGCTGGGCGTAAGTGGCATCGGGGTCCTCCCCGCCGGAGGTGGCCAGCAGCAAGGGGTCGCTGGCTCCGGACGGAGGATCGGTGGCCGCCGCGCCCCCACTCCCGCTCGCGTCGGCTTCCGTTGCGGGGGGCGGACTCAGCATGAAGGAGGCGGTGAGCCACACCGTCAGCGCCGCCGCCAGGGTCAGCAGGAGGGTGCGGCGGAGTCGGAACCTGCGTCCCACTTCGGGGCCTAGTTGTCGGCCGGAGCGCTGCGAGTCCGGTCTGGCGCCGGAGCTGCTGCGCGCGTGGTCCCACCCGCCGGGTCGCCCCTCGCTGCTCACGGGAGCGGCCCCAGCACGGTGCCGCGCATCTCCATGGGTTGGGCCAGGATGATGAGTTGAAGGGCGGTGAAGAGGAGCACGTAGATGAGCATGGGCCACAGGGCCAGCACCCACTTACGCTGACCGAAGTCGCGCAGGGCTATGCGCGTGGCCACGTAGAGCGCCACGCTCGTGTAAACCACTGCCACGAACGCCTGGATGGGGAAGAGCCACTTGGTGGGCACCATCTGCGCCAGGCGCCAGTTCGGGTCGAGAAGCGCGCCGCGGTACTCGAAGAAGTGCTCGAACACCGGCACGATGGCGAGGGCGCCCGTGAGGAAGTGGAAGAGGTAGTGCGCGCCCCAGAAGCTGAAGCCCAGCGCCACCGTCACGTAGCCCCAGCGGCGTACCGCCTGCAGGGGAGTGCTGCGCTTGCCGCCAGCGCGGTCGGCAAGCCAACTGGAGACGGTGGTGGCCACCAGTCCCGCTACGGTCACGGCCGCGTACATGACGGTGAGCAGCAGGGCCTCGTTGCGGGTGCCCAGCAGGTCGCTGACGCGGGCCGCCAGCTCGTAGAACGGCGTGATCATGGCCAGCGCGTTCATCACGCCCCAGTAGGCGAGCAGAACGCCCATGGCCAGCACGGCGAGCCGGCCGCGGCGCGCCCACGGGTCGCGCGAGAGCTCCCGGCCCGGGGCCCGCACCGTTAGGGCCACGTTGTCGTAGGGGCAGGCGCGCACGCAGTTCATGCAGAGCGTGCAGTCCATGTTCGAGGTGATGGTGGGCACGAAGAGGTCCGTCTCGCAGCCGGGGAAGTAGCCGCTGCCGTTGGGGTTGGTGATCTCGGAAACGGGGATGAAGGCCGCCCGTTCCTTGCCCGTGGCTATGGCCCCCTCGTGCGTCTCGCGCCCGTGCAGGCACGGCTTGTGCTCGCAGGAGCGGCACACGTCGGGGTCCACGGCCGTGATCTGCGTCGGCGCCACGGTGGAGAGGGTGAAGTTGAAGTTGCCGAGGGGGCAGACGTAGCGGCAGAATGTGCCGGCCGGGAAGAGGGTGTCTATCGCCAGCGCCGCCCCGAAGTAGCCGATGGCCAGCCAGGCGGTGAGCCACGGGCTGGCCCACAGGTCGAAGACCTCGTACGACACGAAGAAGAGGATCAACAGCAGGATAACGAACCATTTGTTCCTGAGCGCCCGCGGCCACGTGAACGAGCTGGGGAGCAGCTTCTTCAGCCAGCGCGATGGGCCGCGCGTGAGCATGAGGGGGCAGGCCGCGCAGAAGGCGTTGCCGAAGAAGGCGATGGCCAGCACCACCAGTCCGCGGTAGTGAAGCCAGACGGCCGAGGTGGCCACGTTGCGCGGCGCCACCTGGCGCCCGGTCAGTCCGTCGACGATGACGAACAGGGCCAGCAGGAGGAGCGGCAGCTGGAAGATGAGGCGCGCGTACTTGAAGCGCGCCAGGCGCCTGAGGCCCGGCAGCTTCAGCAGGTCGAAGCCGCGCGGCTGGTCCACGAACGGCCCGCTGCTCACGGGCAACTCGACGCGCCCCTTACTCCGCACGCTGCCCGCCGCGGCTACGTCGGTTACCTGTCTCACCGGCCGGGCACGTTGACGAACAGCACGTCGCTCGACCGCTTGCCCTCGGCCGTGACGGTGACGGTGATGAACCAATCGCCGGCCATGGTGAAGTGCATGTCGTCGGCGCGGTAGATGCCCTCACCCTCGCCTTGGGCGTCAACCAGGACGGGCTGCATGCCGGCGTGCGTCATGTCGCCCACTATCCGGACGCTGGCACCGTCGATGCCCACGCCCTCGGGGTCGGTGACGCGCACCACCATGGGTGCGGGCCCGATCTCCGGGGACCTAGTGAGCTCGGCCGCCACCAGCATGGAACCGTCGCCCTGAGTGGCCGTGCGGTCCGGCGGCGGCTCGCAGGCCACGAGCAGCACACCGACCAGGAGGAGGCCGGAGAGCTTCCTCAGTGACGATGTACTCAAGATCATGAAAGACCGACCAATTGATGCGGGGCAGCGCCCGCTATGGAAGAGACGCCGAAGCATTCCGTGGCGAGGCTACCACGGAGGTCATAGCCGGGCGATGTCGCTTAGGTAGCGGAGGACGCCGCGCTCGAGTGCCGCGGCCAGCAGGTCCGGTTCCGTGAGCAGCTGCAGGTCCTGTGGGTTGCTCAGGTAGCCCAGCTCCACGAGCAGGGCCGGCGTCCGGGCCGCTACGGCGTGGCGGTAGCGGGAGTGATTGAAGGCGTAGTAGTGGAGCATGTTGCCCGAAACGTTGCGGTCGTCGTCGCTCATGCCCGTGGCGCCGAACATGGCCCGGTCAACGGCCACCTTGAGGATGGCCTCACGCGGGTTGCGGGCGGGCAGGAAGTGGGCGCTCTTGTAACCGCTACGGTCAGGGTCCGGGCTCGAGTCGGCGTGGATGGAGAGGAGCAGATCCGCGCTGTAACCCGGTGGGATGGTGGCCGGAAGTAGGTCCACCTCGAAACCGTGACGCACCAGACGGGCGGCCAGCGCCTGCGCCACGGCCAGGTTGACTTCGACCTCGTCCAGCCCGTGGGCGTGCGCCCCGGTGCTGTAGCGCAGGTTGGCGAGCTCGTCCGGCTGCTCGCCCGCGTCGAGGTGACCGACCTGGAGCCCCACCCTCACGGGGCCGGCCAGCCGATTGGCGATGGCCCTCACGAACCCGGGCCTGAGGATACGCACCTCGTTGCCGGAGACCACGCTCTCTAGTACCCCCAGCATGCCGCCTCCGCCAAGCGCCAGCTTGGGGCTGGCCCATCTGGCCGCCAGCCCCACGGTGTTCAGCAGGATGAGCGCCGTGGCGGCCAGCAGCAGGGTGGCGCCGAGCACGCGGCGCCGGGCCAGGCGCCAGCGGTGGGGGCCGGAGCGCTCCCGCTCACGTGTAGGGCGCTCGTCACCGGAGACACTCTTCTTCGGGCGCTTGGGAGGCTTCGGTGTATTGGGAGGCCGAGGTGGCTCCGTCAGATCCGTCAGTTCCGTCAGTTCGGCTACGGAAGGATGATGCGGCCCCAGGAACTTCGCCAGGGGAGAGGCGGGTTCGTCCTCCTGGCCCGTCCGCCTCCCGGCGCCGGGGCGTTCACGGTGACCGCTCACCGCACCATGCTCAGAGCCGCTTGCCCTCTAGCCAGAAGATCACGTGCTCGTTCACGTTCTCGATGTGATCGCCCAGGCGCTCCAGGTAGCGCGCAACCGCCGCCAGCTCGGTGGCCCGGGAGATGGAGCCCGTGTCGGCCAGCATGTAGGTCAGCAGCTCGCGCTGGATCTGGTCGTACAGGTCGTCGATCTCGTTGTCCAGCGCGTGCGCCCGGCGCGCAGCCTCCACGTCGGCTTCGGCGATGGCCTTGGCGGTGGTGTCGATCATCTCAGCCAGCACCTCGAAGATGCGCTGGATGTCCAGGTACTTCTTCAGCCGTGGCTGCTCGGCCAGCCGCACGCCCACGTCGGCCACGTGCTCGGCGTAATCGCCCGCGCGCTCGATGTCGGCCAGAGCCTGCAGGCTGGCGCCCAGGAAGCGCAGGTCGCGCGCGGCCGGCTGACGGCGGGCGATGACGGTGAGGATGCGTAGTTCCAGCTCCGCCTGGATGCGGTCGATCTCGTCGTCGGCGCGGGTGCACTGCTCGGCAGCGGCCACGTCCTGCTCCACCAGTGAGCGCCTAGCCAGTTCGCAGCTCTCGCGCACCATGCTGAGCATGCGCACCACGTCGCCGTTGATCTGCTGCAGGTCCAGTTCCAGGGGGTTCATAGTTTCGGCACTCATGATACGGCAGCCTACCCGGGGTGGGTAATGGATGCGTCATGAACATCCCCTGACGCACCGTCCATAGAATGAGGCGATGAACGGCGCCAGGGTACTACTCGTGGAGGACGATCCTACCGTCAGGGAACTGGTGACGCATCACCTGGAACGAGCGGGCTTCGAGGTCGTGGCCGAGGGCAGCGCGGAGAGCGCATGGCCGCACGTGCCGGATGCCGAGCTGATAGTTCTCGACTGGATGTTGCCGGGCGAGTCGGGCCTGGAGCTGCTCGTGCGGCTCCGCGCCGGCCCGCACGCGGAGAAGCCCGTGCTGATGCTGACGGCGCGGGCGCAGGAGGCCGCGCGGGTCGAAGGCCTGGAACGCGGCGCCGACGACTACCTCACCAAGCCGTTCTCGGCCGCCGAGCTGGTGGCGCGGGCGCGCGCTCTCCTGCGCCGCGTGAGGCCGCCCGAGCGCGTCAGTACCGGTCCGCTCAGCGTGGACCTGGACCGCGCCGAAGCGGTCTGGCAGGGGCGTCAGCTCGACCTCACCCGCCGGGAGTTCGAGCTGCTGGCGTTCCTCGTGAGGCACCCGGAGCGCGTCTTCACCAGGGGCGAGCTGCTCGACCGCGTCTGGGGCGAGGAGTTCTTCGGCACGGAGCGCACGGTGGATCAGCACGTCGCGCAGCTGCGCTCCCTGCTGGACCCCGCGGTCATCCGCACCGTGCGCGGCCGCGGCTACCGCCTGGGTGACCTGGGGGAGCTGGGCGCCGGTGAGTGACGGGAGAGCCGGCAGCCTGGGAGGGGGGTCGGCTCCGGCCGCTGCGTGGTGGGACGACCTGGCGGAAGGCGTACTGCTCATCCGCGATGGACGGGTGGTCGACCTCAACGCCGCCGCGGCGCGCCTCCTGGACGTGGAGCGGGGGCGGGCGCGGGGCGCGGCCCTGATCTCCGTGGTGCGCGACCACCGCATAGAGGAGGCCTGGGCGGCCGCTGAACCGGCCGAGCTGGACATCAGGGGCCACCGGGTGGCGTTCGTGCCCATGGAAGCGGGGCTCCTCCTCCGCGACGTGACCCAGCGGCGCAGGGCCGAGGAGAACGCCCGCGAGCTGCTCGCCGTGCTCTCGCACGAACTGCGGACCCCCGTAACCGCCGTGCGCGCGGTGCTGGAGGCCCTCTCGGCTGATCCCGATCCCGCGCTGGCCGAGCGTTTCCTGCCGCGCGCCATGTCGGAAGTGGAGCGCCTCACCCGCCTGCTGGACGATCTGACGGTCGACGTGAAGCCGCCGGTCCTGCGGCGCATCCCCCTCACCGAGGCGGTGTCGCGCGCCAGCTTAGTGCTGCAGAGCGTCCTCGAGCAGCGGGGCGTGGAGCTCGTCACCAGGGCGCCGGACGTGGTGGTGCTGGCGGACGAGGACAAGCTGCTGCAGGTGCTCGTGAACCTGCTGGAGAACGCCGCCGTGCACGGCCCCGCCGACTCACCCGTGCAGCTCGTGGGTTGGGTGGAGGACGGGTTCGTGAACGTGGAGGTACGCGACGTGGGTGTGCCCCTTGACCCTCTGACGGTGGAGCTACTGTTCGAGCCCCACTCCAGGGGCCGCGGCAGCGCCAGGGGCACGGGGCTCGGGCTGCACATAGTGCGCTCCATCGCGTGGCGCTGGGGCGGGAGGTCGTGGGGCGGGCCGCGCACGGACGGCGCCGCGGGCAACGCTTTCGGGTTCACCGTGCCGCTGGCGGCTGACGTCTGACTTACGGGCCCGCCGTGCGCTCAGGCGTTGGGGTCTTCGCTATGCCACACCTGATCTACCAGGCGGCGGCCCCGCGGGCGACTGCGGCGCTCCAGACCGGAGAACTCCGGCACTGGTAGGGCGGTCGGCCGGCGCGGGGTGAGCAGCGCGGGCGGTTCAGCGGCCCCGTCATGGGCGGTGGGCCAGCCGAGCCACGCCGGATCTATGCGCGACCCCGGTAGATAGCGGGCGTAGAGGCCCGGACCGACGGCGGTCAGCAGGAGCCAGGCCAGCAACAAGCCCGGCAGCACCAGCGCGTGCTCCGCCAGCAGAACCGGCAAGCTCAACCCGCCCGTGAGCCACACGTGATGGGCCAACCCGGCGGTGCCGCTGGCCAGCAGGTAGGCCAACGACGCTCCCATGGGACCAGCGAGGCGCGTGCGGCGCGGGGACGGCGAGATGGCCAGCCAGCCGAGGATCACCAACTCGAGCGTGAGTATGGCCTCCGTCCAACCCGGGAAGGGACCGGCGGCGGTGGCGGCCGCGAAGAGCGCCCCTGCCAGGAGCCCGATCGTGGGGCCGTAGGCCAGCGCCAGGATGTAGAGGGGTAGTCTGGCCAGCCCCAACAGGAGAGATGCCAGCAGCCCGTCGGTGGAGTTGGCCGCTACCGGTGCGCTGGTCGCCAGCGCAGCCAGCCCGAACGCTGCCGCCACGCCCAGGCCGAGTCGCAGCAGGTTGCCGGGCCGGGCCAGGGCCAGGAAGTCGAGGCGACCCCAGCCGCTGATGAGCGAGACCAACGCGAGCAGCGCCGCGGCCGCCAGCGAGTAGACCAGCCGGGGATCCTCGCCCAGCCTTAGCGCCTCGATCACGTTGTTCAGGAAGAAGTCCATCTGGAACCGGCTGAAGCTTAGCACGGGTTTTACGCGTTCCCAGCGGCCGTTGTCGCTAGGGTGCTACGGGCCGGTGCCGCAGGCGCCTGGCCTCACGGCGCGGGAGGGGGCTCCACCGAGCCCCGGACGGTCGAGCGCCTCTCGTCCAGCGTGGCGCCGAACGGGCTCTCGTGCCAGGACCCGGAACGCAACAACTCGAGCATCATCTCGTGAGCAGCTCGTTCGGAGTCGCTCCTGGCGAGGAGGCGCCCCAGCAGGGCCTCGCCCCAGAGGAACGCCGTGTGCGCAGCGCGCAGGGCTGGGCCGTGGTGCCTGCGGGTGAGCAGCATGCCGCCGCGGCGGCCCTCGACGTGGAACGCCGGGTGTGTGGGCGTGGAGGTGCCGCCGAGATGGATCACCGGGGCGTCCACGAGCCGGCAGTCGAACCCGGCCGCGCGCGCCCGCAGGCAGAAATCGATGTCCTCGTTGAAGAAGCGGAACGACTCGTCGTAGCCGCCCACCTCGTCCCACACGCTCCTCGGCATGAGCTGCAGGTAGCCCGCCAGCCACGGCACCGCCACGCTCGCGGCGGCAGGTTGGCCGGGGGCGGCCTGCTGGGCCTCTGCACGTTCTCGCGCTCGCCTCAGGCGGCGGTATTGCCAGGCGTAGGGCAGGCCCATCGCCTGCGGTTGGCCCGCGGCCGTCAGCGCCAGAGGCGCCACCACGGCTGCTCCCCCGCTGGAGGACAGCACCGATTCCAGCCTTCTGAAGGTATCGGGCTCCACGAGCACATCCGCGTTCATGAGCACCACGCGCTCGGTGTCGAGGGCCGCTACACCCAGGTTGACCGACCGGGAGTACGAGTGGTTCGGCGCGGCCAGGAAGCGCGCTGCCGGGAAGCGCTCCGCCAGGCGCGCCTGGAACGCACGCTCGGGAGCGGTGTCCACCACCACCACCTGCGCTGAAGGCGCCGCGGCCTCCAGACGCTCCAGGCAGTCGAGAGCCACCTCCGGCGTCCGGTAGTGCACCACGGCTATGCCGAGCGGCGTGATCACGGGCTCAAGCATGGCACACGCAACTCACTTTCTAGGGATTACCATGCAGTACGTGAACCTTTGCGAACAACCTTCAGCTACGCGCCACCGCTTGGGCGTCGCTCTCGGTGGTGGCAGCGCTAGAGGTTATGCGCACCTCGGTGCACTAGCCAGTCTGGAACGCCACGGCCTCGTCCCCGACCTCATCGTCGGTACTTCCTTCGGCGCGGTGGTCGGCGCCCTTTACGCAACCGGGCGGCCGATCGAGGAGCTCAAGGAAGAGGCCGAGTCCATGCGGCGGCGCGACGTCTTCCCGCACATCGCCGACTTCGGGCTTCACCAAGCGGCTCTGTTCGGCGGCCGGCGTCTGGAAGAGTTCTTCGACCGGCTGCTCGAGGGGCGCTCGTTCGCCGACCTCAGCCGCCGACTGGTGGTAGTAACCACCGACATCGATACCGGCGAGGAGGTGCTGCTCGAGTCCGGCTCGCTGGCAGCCGCCTTGCGCGCCAGCGCGTCCATCCCGGGCGTCTTCGCGCCCGCCAGGATCGACGGTCGCCGCCTGATCGACGGCGGCATAGGCTCGCCCGTACCCATCGCCACCTTGGCCAGCCTGGACGTGGAAGTGGCCATCGGCATCGGCGCCGGCATGGAAGCCCGCGACTCGCGGGCCATCCGCTTCGCTCGCAACCTCCTGGCCACCGAGACGGGCAGGCGCGCGCACGCCGCGGCCGTGGCCCATACGCCCCGCGGGGCGCTCGGCCGGCTGGGCAAGGCGCTGGCCTTCGCGGCCAAAGGCTGGGTGGCCGACAGCGGTGTGGTGGAGGAGCCCAGCGCGGACCTGATAGGTGCACCCGTCATGGACGGTCCCACCTGCCGGCGGCTCGAGGTCCACACCCAGCCGCCCATCCACTGGCTCAACTTCCACAGAGCGGCGGAGGCCATCAAGGCGGGCGACGCCGCCCTCAGCGGACTGGTGCCCAGCGTCAAGCTCGCCATGTCCAGCAGCTGAACACGGCCTGGCAGCCCGATCCGTGCAGGCGGCGAGCCGCTCCGAGGTAGTGGCTGAGCACAACGGTCTGCACAGCTCTTCATAAGAGAACGGAACAGGACGATAGGAAGCGGCGGAGGCTCACTCGGGGCCTCCGCCGCTTCACTTCTCGTACCTCTTCTGAACGCTACTTATCGGTTATAGGCCGGAAGCGGGGGGGATGCCAGGCGCGGTGCCGTCAGCGCCGCCACCGGTGCCGGGGTCGGCCGGGGTCGTTCCCGGCGTGTCGTCGTTCATGTCCTCGTCGAGGCCGCCACCGTTCTGGTCATCCTGCATGTCGTCCGTGTTCTGGCCGGCATCGTCACCGAACTCCTGCATCTCCTCGTTGGCGTCGTCACCGAACTGGTTGAGCGAGTCGCCCATACCGTCCAGGCCGTCCTGCGCGTCGTTACCCAGGTCGTTCAGGGGGTCCGTAACGGGGTCGCCGAAGCCGTCGTCGTTCAGGGTGTCGTCGTTGAGCCCATCGTTGTTGAGGCCGTCGTCGGTGAGGCCATCGTCCACGGCTCCGTTATCCGACTCCGCCAGCTTGTCGTCCACGTCGGCCAAGGTGGTGCGCGCCTGATCGAGTTCGCGGCGCACCTGAGAGATCAGCATCTCGTCGCCGCCGCCCGAATCGGTAGCTATGTCCTCGATGCGGTCTTCGACCACGTCCAGGCGGTTGGCCACGTCCTCCAGCTGCTGCCGGATGGCCGCGGCGTCGTCGCTGCTGACGCCGCCGCTCTGACAGGCGGTAAGCACGAGCAGCAGAGTGGTGAGACCGGCTAGTAGAAGTGTCATTCGCTTCTTCATGCTTGTCCCCTTCCGGAGATAAACGGCTGCACCGCGCCTGTCGCGGGCATACCGAACCCGTAGGTGGCCTCACATTAGAGCCGGAGTTCCTGACAATTAACTGGGCAAGATGAAAAAGTGCTTCTAGCGCGTCACATGAAACGCAAATCTGCCGTCTGGCACGTTGCTGGCGTGCCGCTCCCCGTTCTCATCCTAGGGGTTACGGAGTGCCGTTGCAGATGCCATAGGACCGCTCTGGGCGCGCCTATGAGCGAGTTATTAGGAACCTGAGAGCCCGGGAGCGCGAGGGGAGGGTCAGAGGATGCGTTTGCCGAGCAGGCTGGCGGCCATGTCGACCATGGTCTCGGCCGTCTGGTTGCCGCGGTCCAGCATGGGGTTCACCTCGACCAGGTCCAGGCTCGTGACCATCTCCGACTCCGCGAATAGCTCCATGAGCAGGAAGGCTTCGCGCAGCGTGAGACCGCCCTTTATGGGGGTGCCCACCCCCGGGGCCACGTCCGGGTCGAGCGCGTCGGCGTCGAACGAGACATGGACCCGCGGTAGGCCGCTGAGCCGCTCCACCGTCTCCGCAGCAACGTGGGCTATGCCGAGCTCGTCGATCTCCTTCATGCTGAAGAAGCGGATGCCCAGGTCGTGGATCAGCGCCCGTTCGCCGGGGTCCACGCTCCTGAGGGCCACGTAAACCACGTCCTCCGGCCGCACGACCGCGCCGCCGCCCCACATGTCGTGGAAGAGGGGAGAGCCGAGCCCCAGCAGGTGGGCCATGGGCATGCCGTGCACGTTGCCGGAGGGGCTGGTGCCCGGCGTGTTGAGGTCCGCGTGTGCGTCGACCCAGACCACACCGGTGCGCTGCCCCTGCGCCACCCCGGCGACGGTGCCCATGCTTATGGAGTGATCGCCACCCAGCGCCACCACGAACGCTTCGGGCGGCAGCGAGCGCAGGCGCTGGTAGGCAGCCTCGCACGCCGCGGCGATGGCCTCGGCGTAATGCATGGCGTTTGTGTGTTCGGTGGCGGCGGGCCCGTCCGGCTGCCCCGAGACAGGTATCTGCGGAGCCATGTCGGTGGCTTCCGGTATCTGAGTCTCGACGTTGCCGAGATCCACCACCTGGTGGCCCAGTTGCCTAAGCGCCTTGTCGAGCTTCGCTACCCGCAGCGCGCTCGGACCCATGTCGACCCCGCGCCGCCCCGCGCCAAGGTCCATGGGCACCCCGAGCACACGGATGCTCCGCGACGTGTTGGGGGGCTCATAGCGAGCGGTAGTGCTGGACACGCCTCAAATTAGCATGCGACTCAGACGTCCTCACGCAGCCCCGCAGGGCGAACCCACGCGCGCCCCGAGCGGCGCAGCAGGTCGAAGGCGCCCTCCGGATCGAGCCCGCCGGCCTCGTAGAACTCTGGGGTCGTATGGTTCTCCCGGTCCAGGATCGGCTCCACTATCCGCCACTGCGCCTCCACCTCGTCAGCGCGCATGAACAGGGTGGCGTCGCCCTGCATGGCGTCGAGGACGAGGGTCTCGTAGGCGTCCGGGTTGGGCGCATCGTAGGTCTCCTGGTAGTCGAAGTCGAGGGCGATGCGGCCGAGTTCTATGCGCTGCCCCGGGTGCTTGCCGTTGAAGCGCAGCTCGATGCCCTCGTCCGGGGCGATCCTCAAAACCAGCTGGTCGGGTTCCAAGGGTGTCACGAGGTCGAACGGCACGTGCGGCGGGTTACGGAACTGCAGCACGATCTCGCTGGCCTTGCCCGCCAGGCGCTTGCCCGAGCGGAGGTAGAAGGGCACGCCGGCCCAGCGCCAGTTCTTCACCTCCAGGCGCATGGCGGCGTACGTGGCCTGGCGCGAGCCCGGGTCCACGTCCTCCTCCTGCCGGTAGCCGGGATGGCCGTTGCCGCTCACGTACTGGCCGAGCACGGTCTCGCCCGGCGCCGGGCACTCCACCGCGCTGAAGAACTTCACCTTCTCGTTGCGTACCTCCCGCGCGTCGAAGCGGGCGGGGGGCTCCATGCCCACGAGTGCCATCAGCTGTAGCAGGTGGTTCTGGAACACGTCACGGATGACGCCGGCGCCCTCGTAGAACGAGCCGCGCCCCTCCATGCCCAGCGGCTCGAGCACCGAGATCTGAACGTGGTCGATCTGGGCGCTGTTCCATAGCGGCTCGAACATGCTGTTGGCGAAGCGGAGCACCGCCAGGTTCTGCGCCGTCTCCTTGGCAAGGTAATGATCGATGCGGAAGATCTGACGCTCCTGGAACCGCGCCAGCAGGGTGGCGTTGAGCTCCTTGGCGCTCTCCAGGTCAGCGCCGAACGGCTTCTCCACCACCAAACGCGCGAAGCCGCCTGCCGGCTCCTCGGCCAGGCCCGCCTCGTCCAGCTCGCGCGCGATGTCGGCGTAGACGGAGGGCGGCGTGGCCGTGTAGAACACCCGCCCCGGCAGCTCGAGCTCAGCCAGCAGCTGCGCCAGCTTCTGGAAGCCCTCCTTCTGGTCGTAGGGGCCCTGCACGTAGTGCAGCCTGGCCGCTAACTCGTTCCACGCCTCCTGGTCGTACTCCGGCACCTCGTGCTCCACGGCTTCCTGCAGGCGGCCCCGGAGTTCTTGGACGGTGAGGTCGCTGCGGGCGTGTCCGATGATGACGCTGTCCGGGTGGAGGCTGCCTCGCAGATGGAGGCGGTACAGCGCGGGCAGGAGCTTGCGCTTCGTGAGGTCGCCCGTCACGCCGAAGATGACGAAGGCGCAGGGCGGGGCCTTGGCGGCGGACCGGCTCACAGGTCGTCCTCCAGGGGTTTGACGGCGTGACCCCCGAACTGATGCCTGAGCGCCGCCACCACCTTGGCGCCGAAGCTGGCGTCCTGGCGGCTGACGAAGCGCGCGTACAGAGCGGCGCTGATGGCGGGCATGGGCACCTCGTGCTCGACCCCGAACTCCACCGTCCAGCGGCCCGTGCCGCTGTCGCCCACGTAGCCGTCTATGCTCCCCAAGCCCGGGTCATCCTGCAGCGCCTTCGTCATGAGCTCGAGCAGCCAGGAGCGCACCACGGAGCCGTGTGTCCATAGCTCCGAGATCGCGCCCAGGTCCAGGTCGGCGTGGGGGTAGGCGTGCAGCGCCTCGAACCCCTCCGCGTACGCCTGCAGCATGCCGTACTCGATGCCGTTATGGATGGTCTTCACGAAATGGCCGCTGCCCGCCGGCCCCACGTGCATGAGGCCACCCGGCGGCGCCAGGGTGGTGAGCGCCGGCTCGAGAAGTTCGAACGCGGCGGCGTCGCCGCCCACCATCAGGTTGTAGCCCTCCTTCAGCCCCCAGATGCCGCCGGAGACGCCGGCGTCCAGCCAGAGAACCCCGCGCTCGGCCGCCGCCGCCGCGCGCCTTATGGAGTCCTTGTAGTTGGAGTTGGCGCCGTCCACCAGCACGTCGCCGGGTTCGAGAATCTCCAGCGAGTCCATGACCACCTGTTCGGTGGCGGCGCCGGCGGGCACCATGGACCACGCTACGCGTGGCGGCGCCAGCTCCCCGAGCACCTCAGGCAGCACCACGCTGCCGCGCACACCCTCGCGCGTGAGTTCCGCCACGGGTGCCGGATCCAGGTCGTTGACCACGACCGCGTGGCCGTCCTGGATGAGACGCCGGACCATGTCGGCGCCCATCCTTCCCAAGCCGATGAGTGCCAGTTGCACGGGAACCTCCAGATCCGCGTGGGTGAGGCTGCGTTCACGCTGCAGGTCTGATGCTAACAGTGCACCCGTGATAACATTTCCGCCGCTGACGCACCCGGCGTGCTCGGAGGCGGGCCGACCGCTCCGCCTGGTCGCATGACCGCGGGTCCGGCGCGTCGGCAGGAAAGGCTAGGTCGAACATGGAACGGTCCGAGGCTGCGGAGCGCCACAAGGTTGCGTTGGAGCTACTAGGGCGCGGCGCCGAACAGATCGTGCCGGACGGGGGCCTGCTGGAGAAGCTCGAGCTGGCCGAGCGCGAGGGGCGCCAGCTCCGCGCCAAGCTGGGCGTTGACCCCTCCAGCAGCGATCTGCACATCGGTCACGCGGTCGTGCTGCGCAAGCTGCGGCAGTTCCAGGACCTGGGCCACAAGGTGGTGCTCATCATCGGTGACCGCACGGCCACCATCGGCGACCCGTCCGGTCGGTCGAAGACCCGGCCGGTGCTCACCCTGGCCGAGACGCGGCGGAACGGCGAGACCTACCTGGAGCAGGCCACGCGCATCCTCGTGCAGGACGACGAGCTGCTGGAGATAAGGCACAACTCCGAGTGGCTCGACGAGATCGGTTTCGAGGAGATGATCCGCCTGGCTTCCACCTACACGGTGGCGCGCATGCTGGAGCGCGACGACTTCACCAAGCGCTACCAGGCCGGCGTGCCCATCTCGGTTCACGAGTTCCTCTACCCGCTGAGCCAGGCCTACGACTCCGTGGCCATCCGCGCGGACGTGGAGCTCGGGGGCACGGACCAGCTCTTCAACCTGCTGGTGGGGCGTGACGTGCAGCGGGCCTACGGGCAGGAGCCTCAGGTGGCCCTGACCACGCCGCTACTCGTGGGGCTCGACGGGGTGGAGAAGATGTCCAAGTCGCTGGGCAACTACATAGGCATCGCGGAACCGCCGGAGTCGATGTTCAAGAAGGCCATGCAGGTGGGCGACGAACTGCTGATGAGCTACGCCGAGCTGGGCACCGCGCTGGAGCTGGCGCCCCTTGCGGCGCAGCTGGAGCAGGACCCCGTCGGCGCGCACCGTACGTTCGCGCGCGCCCTCACGGCCACCTACCACGGCGAGGAAGCCGTGCCGGCCGCCGAGAGCCGCTACGACCAGGTGGCCAAGGGCGGCATCCCGGAGGAGATGGCCGAGTACGCGGTAGCCGCCACCGACGTGCAGGACGGCTCGGTGCCCGTGGCCAGGCTGGCCACGCTGGCGGGCCTCACTTCCTCCAACGGCGAAGCGCGGCGGCTGGTGCAGAACCGCGGCCTGCGCCTGGACGGCGAGGTGGTGGAGGACCCTCAGTTCCGCGTGGAGCTGAACGAGCCCCGGGTGCTGCAGAGGGGCAAGGATCGCTTCGTCAGGGTGCGCCGGGCCTGACCTCGCCGCGCTCACCCCAGGGATGGGGGAACAGCCTGCACGCCCCGGAGCCGCAGCGGCGTCAGATCGCCAGCACGGCTGCTATCTCGAGCAGTTCGTGATCTATGTCCTTCTTGTGCTGGGGCAGCTCCGACAGCGGCACGCGCACCACCTCACGGCGGTCGTTACCCACCATGATGGCGCCCTCCTTGTTCGCCATGGCGCGCACGGCGTGGAAGCCCAGACGCGAGGCCAGCACGCGGTCGCGGGTGTTGGGGCTGCCGCCGCGCTGCGTGTGGCCCAGGATCACGGTACGCACCTCGTAGCCCGCCCGCTCGAGTAGCGCCCGCTCGATCACGCGGGCGCCGCCCTCGTAGGCGCCTTCGGCCACCACTATCACGCTGGAGTTCTTGCCGCGCTTCTCGGCCTCGATGATCAGGTCGCACACCTGGTCCAAGGGCATCTCTACTTCGGGTACCACGATGGCCTCGGCACCGCCCGCCACCCCCACGTGGAGCGCCAGGTGCCCGGCGCGCCGCCCCATGACCTCCACCAGGAACACGCGGTCGTGACTGGCGGCGGTGTCGCGCAGCCGGTCGACCGCGTCCAGCGCCACGTCGAGCGCCGTGCTGAAGCCGATGGATACGTCGGTGCCGTTGATATCGTTGTCGATGGTGGCGGGTATGCCCACCACCTCGACACCTTGCTCCAGATGCAGCGCCTCGGCGCCGCGGAAGCTGCCGTCGCCCCCGATGACCACCAGCCCGTCGATGCCGCGCTGCCGCAGGACCGCGGCCGCCTGAGCGCGGCCCTCCTCGCCGTAGAAGGCCTCGCTGCGCGCCGTTCTGAGCACGGTGCCGCCCCGCTGGATGATGTTGGCCACGCTGCGTGGACCGAACTCCACGATCTCGTTCTCGATCAGACCCTGATAGCCGCGGTAGATGCCGTAGACGGAGATGCCGTCATGGATGGCGGTCCGCACCACGGCCCTGAGTGCCGCGTTCATGCCTGGAGCGTCGCCGCCGCTGGTTAGCACGCCGATTCGTTTCATCGCCAGCGAGTATAAGGGCAGTTCCCGTGGGTCCCGGTCGGCTTAGGGGCCCCTCTCGGCCGTGCAGGACACGTGCCATGATGAAGCATCATGAGAATCGTCGTGTTGAAGGAGAGTGAGCCGGCCGAGACCAGGGTCCCGCTCACCCCGCAGGTGGTCGACCGTCTGAAGCGGCTGGGCGCCACCGTGGCAGTGGAGCGTGGGGTGGGCCACAAGGCGCTCATCCCTGACGAAGATTACGTGGCGGCCGGAGCGGAGCTAGGGGAGCGGGGCCAGCTGCTGGCCGGCGCGGACGTCCTGCTCCACCTGAACCCCCCGCCCGCCGACGTGGTGGAAGGCCTCAGGGAGGGGGCCATCACGGCCGGTTTCCTCGATCCGTTCTTCGAGCCGGAGTTGGTGGCCCGGCTGGCGGGGCGCCGGCTGCGCGCCGTGGCCATGGAGCTGATCCCGCGCTCGACCTACGCCCAGAAGATGGACGCGCTCTCGAGCCAGGCCAGCCTGGCGGGCTACGCCGCCGTCATCGTGGCCGCCGAGCGCTCCACGCATGCCTTCCCCATGATGAGCACCCCGGCGGGCACCATCCCACCCGTCAGGGTGCTCGTCATCGGCGCGGGTGTGGCGGGTCTGCAGGCCATAGCCACCGCCAAGAGGCTAGGGGCGCGGGTCGAGGCGTACGACACCCGGCCCGTGGTCAAGGAGCAGGTGCAGAGCCTGGGGGCCAAGTTCGTGGAGATAGACGTGGGCGAAACGGGGCAGACGGAGCAGGGCTACGCCCGCGAGCTCACGCCGGAGCAGCTCGAGTCGCAGCGCAGGCAGCTGGCTAGGATCTGCGCGCACTCGGACGTGATCATCACGACCGCCCAGGTGTTCGGCCGCGCGGCGCCCAGGATCATCAGCGCCGCGATGGTGGCCGGCATGAAGCCTGGCAGCGTGATCGTGGACCTGGCCGCCTCCACGGGCGGCAACGTGGAAGGCACTGTTGCCGGCGAGGAGGTCGTCACTGGCGGCGGGGTCCGCATCGTAGGCCTCTCCAACATGCCCGGCAAGGTAGCCAGCGACGCCAGCCAGATGTACGCCAACAACCTCTACTTCCTGCTGGAACACATGTGGGACGAGGAGGCGGGCACGCTGGTGCTGGACACCGCAGACGCGGTGGTCGGCGCCTGCCTCCTCACCGCGGACGGAGCCGTGCGGGACGAGCGCGTGGCGGCGCTACTGGAAGGGAAGCCATGAGCATCCTCTTACTACTCTTCATCTTCGTACTGGCCTCGTTCCTGGGCTTCGAGCTCATCCAGCGGGTGCCCTCGCAGATGCACACGCCCCTCATGTCCGGCACCAACGCCATCTCGGGCATCAGCCTGGTTGGCGCCCTGGTGGCCACCGGCATAGAGGGTGTCTTCGGCACCTTCCTGGCGGTCGTGGCCGTCATCTTCGCCACCATCAACGTGGTGGCCGGCTACCTGGTCACCGACAAGATGCTCGGCATGTTCCGCGCGGGCCCGGGCGGCGCTGCCAAGCGTAGCGGAGAGGGGACCGACTAAACGGTGGCAGGGGTAATCGAACTCGCATACATCGCTGCGGCCATGCTCTTCGTGATCGGCATCAAGCTCCTGGGCCGGGCCTCCACGGCCAGGCGCGGCAACCTCATATCGGCACTGGCCATGCTGATCGCGGTGGTGGTCACCCTCCTCATGTCGGGGCTGGATTACACCTGGATCGTCGTCGGCCTGGCGGTCGGTTCGGTGGTGGGAGTGTGGGCCGTCCGGCGCGTGCAGATGACCGAGGTGCCCGAGCTGGTGGCGCTGCTGAACGGCACGGGCGGCGCGGCCTCCATGTTGGTGGGTTGGGTGGAGTACCTGCGCTTCCGCGACGCCGATCCCGTGACGGCCGTGGCCATCTACGCCGCCGTGGTCATCGGCGCCTTCACCGTCACCGGCTCGTTGGTGGCGTGGGCCAAGCTGTCCGAGCGGATCCCGGGCAAGCCGGTGCTCTTCGCCGGCCAGAAGCTCATCAACGCCCTCCTGCTGGCGGGCGTCGTCATCCTGGGCGTGGTCTTCGTCATCTCGCCGGCCACCTCCTACCCCTTGCTGCTCCTGATCATCCTCCTGTCGCTCGCCGTAGGCCTGCTTCTGGTGCTACCCATCGGCGGCGCCGACATGCCCATCGTCATATCGCTCATCAACTCGTTCACGGGCGTGGCGGTGGCGGCCACGGGCTTCGCCATCCAGAACACCGTGCTCATCGTGGCGGGCGCCATGGTGGGGACCTCGGGGCTGATCCTCACCCGCATCATGACCAAGGCCATGAACCGCTCGCTCTCGAACGTGCTCTTCAGCGGCTTCGGGTCGGGGGTGGCTGGTGGCGCCACCGAAGTGGAGGGCGATATCAAACCGATCAGCGCGGAGGACGCCTACTTCATCCTGGAGGCGGCCGCCAAGGTGATCTTCGTCCCCGGTTACGGCATGGCGGTGGCGCAAGCTCAGCACGTGGTGAAGGAGCTGGCCGACCTGCTGGAGGCCAACGGGGCCGAGGTGCGTTACGTGATCCACCCCGTGGCGGGGCGTATGCCTGGGCACATGAACGTGCTGCTGGCCGAGGCCAACGTGGAGTACGACCAGCTGGTGGAACCCGGCGACGTGAACTCGACCATGGACCTGGTCGACGTGGCGGTGGTCATCGGCGCCAACGACGTGGTGAACCCGGCGGCGCGCGAGGACGCGTCGAGCCCGCTGTACGGCATGCCGATCATCGACGTGGACCGCGCCCGCACCACCTTCGTGCTGAAGCGCTCCATGAAGCCGGGCTTCTCGGGCGTGGAGAACTCCCTCTTCTACAAACCGAACACGCGCATGCTCTTCGGTGACGCCAAGGCGTCGCTTGGCACCCTGGTCTCGGAGTTCAAGGACGCCACCGAGTAGGCGTATGTGATGGCTCGCTGGCGAGCGGCGATGGTAGTAAGGAAAGTTGACACTAGGAGACTCAACTTACTATCATCGCTGCATGGACGCAGAACGCTTCACCGAAGCTGCACTTGAACTCGTGGCGAGCGCGCAGGCAGTGGCGCGCACACGCCAACATCAGCAGGTGACGCCGCTGCACCTCGCCGCCTCGTTGCTGGCGGACCCCGCGGGTCTGCCGTCACGCGTGGTGGAGCGAGCCGGCGGCGACGCCGCAACCGCACGCGCCGCGGTCGACGCCGACCTTGCCAAACTGCCCAAGGTCAGCGGCGAGACCGCGCAGTACCTGAGCAACGACCTGAGCCGCACCTTCGACGCCGCCAACGTCCTCGCCGGTGAGTGGCAGGACGCCTTCGTGGCGGCCGATACACTCCTGGTAGCCCTGCGCCGCACGGCTGGGCGGCAGCTGGCTTCGCTCCCCGACGAGAAGGCGCTGACGGAGGCGGCGCTCGCCATCCGCGGCGGCCGCAACGTGGAGAGCCGCTCGGCCGAGAGCACCTTCGAGGCCCTGGAGAAGTACGGCATAGACCTCACCGAACGGGCCCGCAAGGGCGAGCTGGATCCCGTCATCGGGCGCGACGACGAGATCCGCCGCACCGTGCAGATCCTCCTGCGCCGCACCAAGAACAACCCGGTGCTCATCGGTGAGCCCGGCGTGGGTAAGACGGCTATAGCCGAAGGGCTGGCCCTGCGCGTGGTGAACAAGGACGTGCCCCAGGGCCTGCAGGACAAGCGCATCGTGCAGCTCGACATGGGCAGCCTGCTGGCCGGCGCCAAGTACCGCGGCGAGTTCGAGGAGCGCCTCAAGGCCGTCATCGAGGAGACGGCGCGCTCCGCGGGCCAGATCATCCTGTTCATCGACGAGCTTCACACCATCGTGGGCGCCGGCAAGGCCGAGGGCGCGGTGGACGCCGGCAACATGCTCAAACCGCCGCTGGCGCGCGGCGACCTGCGCATGGTGGGCGCCACCACCTTGGACGAGTACCGCGTCATCGAGAAGGACGCCGCCCTCGAGCGCCGCTTCCAGCCGATCCTCGTGGACGAGCCGAGCGTGGAGGAGACCATCTCCATCCTGCGCGGCATCAAGGACAAGTACGAGGTGCACCACGGGGTGGACATCACGGACCCGGCCATCATCGCCGCGGCCACCATGGCGCACCGCTACATCACCGACCGGCGCCTGCCGGACTCCGCCATCGACCTGATCGACGAAGCCGCCAGCCGCATCCAGGTCATGCTCGACTCCTTGCCGGAGGAGATAGATGACCTCAGGCGCCGCAAGCTGCAGCTCGAGATCGAGCACGAGGCGCTGAAGCGCGAGTCGGACCCCGACTCAGCCACGCGGCTCCTGCGCCTCGAGGAGGAGCTGAAGGTGGTCACGGACCAGATCGGCCAGGCGCAGGCCGACTGGGAGGCCGAGCGCGCCATCCTCGAGGAGTACGTAGCCGACAAGGAGCAGCTCGACCAGATCCGCACCCAGATAGAGGCGGCGGAACGCGAGTACGACCTGGAGACGGCCGCCAAGCTCCGCTACGGCGAGCTGCCCAAGCTCGAGGCCGAGGTGGAGCGCCTGACCGACGAGCTGGAGGAGGCCAAGTACGCCCGCCTGAACGTGGGCGAGGAAGAGGTGGCGGAGGTGGTGGCGCGCGCCACCCGCATCCCGGTAGCCCGGCTGCTGGAGGGCGAACGCGAGAAGCTCCTGCAGCTGGAGGACGAGCTGCATAGGCGCGTCATCGGGCAGGAGGAGGCCATCACCGCGGTGGCGGACGCCATCAGGCGCTCGCGCGCGGGCCTGGCCGACGAGGGCCGGCCCATAGGCTCCTTCATCTTCCTGGGCCCCACGGGCGTGGGCAAGACGGAGACCGCCAAGGCGCTCGCCGCGCAGCTGTTCGACAGCGAGGAGAAGATGATCCGCCTCGACATGTCCGAGTACATGGAGCGGCACAACGTGGCCAAGCTCATAGGCGCGCCTCCGGGCTACGTGGGTTACGAGGAGGGCGGCCAGCTCACCGAAGCCGTTAGGCGCCAGCCCTACTCCGTGATCCTGCTCGACGAGATAGAGAAGGCCCACCCGGACGTGTTCAACACGCTGCTGCAGGTACTGGACGACGGCCGCCTGACGGACGCGCAGGGCCGCACGGTCGACTTCCGCAACACCGTGGTCATCATGACCAGCAACATCGGCTCGCCGCAGATCCTGGAAGCGGGTCGGCGCGGCACGGAGTACGGCGAGCTGAAGGAGCTGGTGTTCCGCGAGCTGCGCAACCACTTCCGGCCCGAGTTCCTCAACCGGGTGGACGAGGTCATCGTCTTCCACGCCCTCGACCAGGGGCAGATCCGCACCATCGCCGAACTGCAGATCGAGCGTCTGCAACGCCGCCTGGACGACCGCCGCATACACCTGGAGGTCACGCCTGAAGCGCTGGACGAGCTGGCGCGCGTGGGCTACGACCCGGTCTTCGGCGCCCGGCCCCTGAGGCGCGCGGTGAGGGACTTTCTCGGCACGCCGCTCTCCCGCGAGATCCTGGCCGGCAAGGTCACCGACGGCGACACCGTGGTGGTCACGCCTAGCTCGCAGCCGGGCGAGACGCTCGACTTCGAAGTCAAGCAGCCCGCCTCGGTCAACTAGCCCTTACGTTCAGCGGCTTCCTCCTCGGCCAGCTTGCGCTCCGCCACTTCGAGCGCAAGCTCGGTCGTGACGAAGTCCGACGTGCCGTCGCGCGTTATCTCCTCGTACACGCCCATCCGCTTGAGCAGCTCCTTGGGCTGCGGCTGCAGGCCGGAGATGAGCAGCGCGATGTTCAGCCTGGTGAGCCGGTCGTTGATGGCGCGCAGCGCCGTAACGCCGGTGGCGTCCATCACGGGCACGCGCTTGAGCCTCAGGACCACCACCTTGATCTCCTTGTCCACCTTCAGCAGCTGGTCGATGAACCGCTCGGCGGCGCCGAAGAAGATCGGACCATCCACGCGGTAGGCCACCACCTGCTTGTGGAGCAGGCGCTCCTCCTCGGAGCCGGGCACCTCCGGCGTGCCGTCCGCCCCCGTCAGTCTCTCCGGGTTCACGGTGAACATCTTGCTCACGCGCACGATGAACAGGATGGCGGCGGCCACCAGCCCCACCTCGATGGCGAGGATCAGGTCGAAGAGGATGGTAACGAACATGGTCAGCAGGAGGACGAAGGTGTCGGACTTCGTGCTCCTGACGATCAGGCGGAACGCCTCCCTGTCCACCATCCGCACCGCCACCACCATGAGGATGCCGCCCAGCACCGCGAGCGGGATCTGGCTGGCGAGGGGCGCCAGGAAGAGGATGATCAGGAGGAGCACTAGCCCGTGGACGATGGCGGCCAGGCGGGTGTGGCCGCCCGAGCGCACGTTCACGGCCGTGCGCGCCAGCGCCGCCGTGGAGGGCAGACCGCCGAAGAGGCCGGCCGCCACGTTGCCCATGCCCTGACCGAACAGCTCGCGGTCGGGGTCGTGCTTCTTGCCCACGGTCATGCCGTCGGCCACCACGGCGCTGAGGAGGCTCTCGAGCGCCGCCAGGATGGCGATGGCGAGCGACGCGCGCGCCAGCTCCACCATGCCCGGGCCCACGTCGAGCGAGGGCAGCATGGGCAGGGGCAGGCTCCGCGGGATGGCACCGATGCGCGGCACGCCTTCGAAGAGGGGCAGCAGCGACACCAGGGTGACGATGACCATTGCGGCCATGCTGCCGGGCACGGCCTTGAGCTGCTTCACCCGGCCCCAGCCCACGGTGAGGGCCACGGTCAGTAGCGCCAGCAGGATGGTGAGCATGCCCGGCTCCCCCAGCCAGAGGCGCACCGTCTCCACGGAGATGCCGACGATGCTCTCGCCCAGCGGCGCCGTCACGCCCAGCACGTTGGGCAGCTGCTGCAGGAAGATGATCACCGCGATGCCGTTGGTGAAGCCGGTGACCACCGGCCACGGTATGTACCTGACGTACTTGCCGACACCCGCGAAGGCCAGCACGATGAGGATCAGGCCGGCGCCCACGCCGAGGATCGGCAGTGCGCCCGGACCGTGCACGGCCACGATCGGCAGGAGAACCGCCGTCATGGCGCCCGTGGGGCCCGTGATCTGGAAGTCGGACCCCCCGAAGATGGCGGCCACGATGCCCGCCACGATGGCCGTGACGATGCCCGCCGTGGCGCCCGCGCCGGACGTGACGCCGAAGCCCAGAGCCAGCGGCAGCGCCACGAACGCCACCGTCACGCCGGCCAGGATGTCGAACTTCACCGCCTTGCGGCTGTAATCCGACCGCCGGGGCAGGAAGTTGCCTAGCTGGAAGCGTGCGCCTTCGCTTTCGGGTCCGTCGTACACGTTGGAATCATCGCCGTTCCAGGGCGGCAAGGCAAGTTGCCATTCTTCACACCTGGTTAGGAGGGCCGTTCCGCGCGGGGGTTAGGCTGACGTACATGACAGACCTGCTACTCATCGTTCCGCACCCCGACGACGAGGTCTTCGGCGCGGGGGCGCTCCTCGCCCGCACGGCGGCCACCGGGGGCCGCACCGCGGTCCTCACCCTCACCAGGGGCGCCGCCGGCCGCACGCTGGGCCTCGCCTCACGCGAGGAACTGCCCACGGTCCGCGAGGCCGAGCTGCGCGAGTCGCTCACCACGCTCGGCGTGGACGACGTGACGATAGCCGACTACCAGGACTACGTGCCGGACGACGACCGGGGCCTCCCGCCGCACGCCGGTCTGGCCGCCGTGCCGGAGGAGGAGCTCCTGGAGCTGCTGGTCCACACCATCGACCGCACCAGGCCGAAAGCCGTGCTCACCTTCCCACCCAACGGCTCCAACGGCCACCCCGACCACGTGGTCACCAGCAAGCTGGTAACCGAGGCCGTGGCACGCAGCCGGCACCGGGTGGACGCCCTCTACTACTACGCGTCCGACAAGCCGTTCCAGGGCCCCCAACGGCCCGGCTTCCTGCCCGAGGACCGGATGCACGCCCTGAAGCTCGAGCCCACGCACAGGCTGGAGGCGGGGGAGGAGCTTGCGCTCAAGCTGAGCGCCATGGCGTGCCACCGCACCCAGGCCCTCTCCGTGCTGGGCTTCATGCGGAACCTGCCCGAGCGGCTGCTGGTGGAGACCTTCCACCGGGCCCAGCCTCCCGTCGACGCTGATGCCGGTGTGGTCACTATCTCACGCCTCTGACGACGTGCAGGCACACGACGGCGTTGTGTAAACGGCCTCTCCGTCCGCCTGAACGCGTGGTAGCTTGATTCATGCTGTTCCGCCGCCAACGCCAGCCTGACCTGGAATCAGCGCGGCAGGCACTGGCAGAAGGTCAATACGACGTCGCCTTCGCGATGCTCGAGATGGCCTTACGCCGCGGACCCAACCGCCACGCGCTCGGAGCTACCTGGCTGCAGCTGGCCGCCCTCTACGCCCTCTACGGCGAGGACGGCCTGGAGAACGGCCAACCCGCGCTGCGCAACGCCGTGACCTCCGACCCCAACCTGGCCTCGCATCCGCTCTACCGGGCGCTCTACTGGGAGTTCGCCGCCTACCGCGGCGCCAGTGTCGGGGAGGTCAAGCGCGGGCTGCGGGCCAGCAAGGGCGCCGGCCCCAGGACACAGGCCGTGCCCAGCGCACCCGACCCGGAACTCCTGGCGGTGGCCTCCTACCACGCCGCCGCCGCGCTCTTCGCGGTAGACGCGGCCCGCAGCGCCGCCGCGCGCCTCAACGACATCGCCGATGGCGACCTGCCCACCTACCTCGAGTGGCGCCGCTGGTCGCTCCTCGGCCAGTGCGCGGAGCTTATGGGGGAGTGGGAGGAGGCTGCCGACGCCTTCGAGCGCGCCGTGGCCCTCGCCCCGGAGCTGGAGTCGGGCGCGGAGCGCCTGAGCCTCGCCGGAGCGCTGGTGGAGCTGCTGCGCACCGAGGACGCCCTCGAGCAGCTCGAGGAGGTGGACGACAGCGTGCTGGGCCCGGACGAGCGCGCCGTGCACCGCTACCTGCTCGGCCGCTGCCACCTGGAGCTGGACAACCCCAACCTGGCGCTGGAGCTGCTGGAGCAGGCGTCGCAGCTGGACGATCACGAGGACGGCCCCTCCTACAGCGTCTCCTTCGCCACCGCGCAGGCCCTGGCCGCGCTCGGCCGCAGCGAGGAGGCGGCAGCGGCGTACCAGCACGCGCTCAAGCTCGCGCCCGCGGAGCACCGCGCCTTCACCCAGCACGAGGCGGCCTTCGCCATGATCGAATCCGACCGCCTGGAGCAGGCCGAACTGCTCCTCGCCGAGGTAGTCACGGACCCGTCTTACTCGTACAGGGGAGAGGCGCTGGCCGACCTGGCCGACGTCTACCTCAGGCGCGGCGACTTGGACGGCGCCTCCAACCTGGCGCAGCAGGCGCTGGAGCTAGGCGCCACCGCACCCGCCTGCATCACCCTCGGCAGCGTGGCCTTCGAGTACTACAGGCTGGACGACGCTACCAGCTGGTACGAGCAGGCGGCCAGCGCCAGCCAGGTCGGCGACCCGTTCTGGGTGGCGGCGCAGCAGATGCTGGCGGACGTGTACGCCCAGATGGGCGAGGCCTACGCCCCCAGACTGCTGCAGCACGCCAAGGCGGCGCTCGATTACACCGAGCCCGGCAGCGAGTGGCACCTCCCCCTCAAACAGTACGTGAGCGACGCCAAAGAGCGACTCGGTGGCTTCGAACGCGTGCTGAACTGACCAGCGGTCACGCGCACGGATGGAAGGGCTCCTCATCGCGGAACAGTTGCGCCAGCTTGGCGGCCGTCTGCCGGCCGAGAGGCTCCCGTGGCGCTTCCCCGATGACCGCACGGCCGTGCTGCCCCTACTGGGCGAGCTGACCCTCCACATCGCCAGCCGGCCGCCCAACCCGTACATCAGGCTGGGCGAGGGAGCCCCCGAGGCGGCCAGGCCCAACACGCCGTTCCAGGAGCAGCTCCGCGCCCGGGCGGGTGGCCGCCTGCTGGCCGTGACGCAGCCGCAACTCGACCGGGTGGTGCGCCTGACCTTCGCCGGCGAGGAGGGCTTCGTGCCCACCCCGCCGGTGGAGTTGGTGGCCGAGCTCACGGGCCGCAACGCCAACCTGATCCTGCTGGACGAGAACGGCCGGATCCTCGGTGTCGAGCGGCAGGTCCTGGCGGACAGGAACCGCTACCGCGAACTGAAGGTCGGCCTGAAGTACGTGCCGCCGCCGCCTTACAGCAAGCTCGATCCGCGCGGGGCCGACCGCGAGGAGCTCGCTTCGGCGCTGGAGGGCACGTCTCTCACCAAGGTCGGCCGGCTGGTCGACGGCGTGGGACCCCGCCTGAGCGCGGCGCTGAGCGAAGCGCACGCAAGGAGCCGTCCGGCCGACGCCGACGCCTGGGACCCCGCCCGCCTCGAGGGGCAGGCGCTGGCCCATGCGGTGGACCTCCTCCAGGAGATGACCGCCGCGCCGAGCGACTTCCTGGCTCGCCACGGAGCCGCCGCCACGCCCGCTGCCCTGGGCCGGAGGCACCGCCGCGAGCAGCGACTGGCGCAGGTGACCACCAGCCTCAAACGCCAGGTCCAGCTGGCCCAGCGGCGCGTGGCGGACGCGCGCAAAGCCATGGAGGCCAGCGCGGAGGCCGAGCGCTTGCGGACCGAGGGCGACCTGCTGCTGGCGTACGGGCACCTGGTCGAGCCGGGGGCCGCGGACGCCACGCTGGAGGACTTCGACGGGTCGAGCGTCACACTGACCCTGGACCCGCGCCTGGACGCGGCGGCCAACGCTCGTGCCCGCTACGACCAGGCGCGCAGGCGCGAGGCTCGCGCGGCCCGCGCGGAAGGCCAGCTGGCCGAGCTGGAGACGGCCGCCGCTGAGCTGGAGGAGCGGCTGGCGGGCCTGGCGGAGCTGCCGGACGACGAGCTGGCCCGCTTAGCTGAGGAGGTAGATCAGGAGCGCCGCGCGGTGCGGCAGACCACGGCGCAACCCGGCATCAGGTTCGCGGGGCCGCACGGCTTCGAGGTCGTGGT
>CAZPWN010000004.1:0-20289 GCA_964590475.1 uncultured bacterium
CGCTCGTAGTTGAACTGGTAGATGGAGAAGTGCTCCCAGGTGACCTCGAGGTCGAGGGGCTCCGCAGCCATGTCGAACACCTCCGCGGCTCGCCAGGAGAAGGGGCAGAGGTAATCGAAGTAGACGGTGAGCCGATCGGCCATAGGGCCAATGACAGCATCGGCATACCGTTCCGGGGGTAGCGGGCATGACAGCGCAGTAGCGGCGCGGCCGCCACGAGTGCCGCTAACGCGTCAGATCGGCGTCTTCGCGGGCGCCGGAACCGCCCTCCCGGTCAGTTGGTGTCCTCGGAGTCGTCCGGCGGCGTCGCGCCCGGCTGCGCCCCGCGCTTGGGAGGTTCCGGGATGGCGCCGAACCTACGCTCGTAGCGCTGGATGTTGTCCTCGAGACTGCGGAGTAGCGCCTTGGCGTGGCGCGGGCTGGTCACGAGGCGGGCGGTGATCACCGGCTGCTGGCCGGGCATGGCCAGCACGAAGTCGAACAGGAACTCGTCAGGGGTATGGGCCAGCACCGCACCGTTGGTGGGGCGACCCCGCGCCGTCTCTTTATCGATGTCGAACTTGAGCTGGTTCACGAGCTCAGGGTACCGGTTATGCGCTTTCAGCCACCTACGAGTGTGCTAGCCGCCAGACGCCCGAGCACTCCGCGCAGCATGAGCCGCGCGCGGCCCAGGTCCTGCTCGCTCTCCAGCGCCAGAACGAGCACCCGCCTGGCGGCCGGCACGGGCCTCAGCAGGATCGGTCCCTCGCCGAAGATGAGCGTCACCTGCTCCGGGGTGGCCGGGTCGTCTTTCTCGCCCGCCTCCAGGAGCTCGCCCAGCGCTTGGGCCGCCGCCAGGGCGCTGGTGACTATCTCCACCGTCCGTTCCAGCAGGGCCCGGTCCACCGAGCGGCTGGCCAGCACCTCCCCGTCCGCCGTCACCACGGCGGCGGCGGTGGCACCGCGCACGTCGAGCATGGCGTCCAGGAGCGGGTTCAGATCGAGGGTGCCGGGCTCGGCGCCGGCCGGCGCCGGCCCCGTGAGGTCCGCGTGGGTGTGCTTCTCGTCGGCCAACACCATCACTCGGCCCCGAACGCGCCGGCGGGCACGCCGCGCGTAGGAGAGGGCGTGCGTCTCACAGGAACACCCCAGCCAGCTCGCGGCTGGCCCGCTCCACCTCGTCGCGCATGCTGCCGAGGTCGGCGGTGCCGTCCACCATCACGAAGCAGAAGAGGTCGTCGCCCACACGGCGGGCCATGTAGCCCCCCGTCTCGCCCAGCATCATGAGCTGGTCCACCCGGCTGCCCATCTGTTGGCTGATCTGGCCCGCCATCAGGGTGAGGCCCGAGGTGAAGTCGGCCGCCACGTGCTCCAGTTCGGCGCCTCCGGGTGCGGGAGCGGCCGTGGGCCCCTCGCCGGGTCCGGGGTAGCGCTCCACCAGCAGGCCGTCCATGGCAGCGATGGCCGCCACCCGGCATCCCTCCAGACGGGAAGCCAGGCCAGCCAAGATGTCTTCCAGGTTCGTCACGGCGGCACTCTAGCACGGGCCCTAATCGCCCTACCGTAAGGCGGTTCATACGTGCACAACTGGTATCTTCGGAGGTGATGAGTCAGCTCCACGTAAGAGCCCAACCCGGACAGGTCGCGCCGATAGTGCTGCTCCCCGGCGACCCAGACCGCGCCACCCTGGTGGCAGAGAACTTCTTCGACGACCCGGTGCGGTACACCGAGTACCGTCACCTGTACGGCTATACGGGTACGTACAAGGGCATACCCGTGAGCGTGCAGACCACCGGCATGGGTTGCCCCAGCCTGGCCATCGTGGTCGAGGAGCTCGTGCGCCTGGGCGCCAGCACCCTCATCCGCATCGGCACCAGCGGCGCCGTGGCCAAGGACGTGAGGCCCGGCGACCTGGTGGTGGCCAGCGCCAGCGTGGCCAACGAAGGCACCAGCCGCCACTACCTGAAGGGCGACGTCTACAGCGCCGTGGCCGACTTCGAGGTCACGCGCGCCCTGGCGGACTCCGCCGCCTCCTCGGAGCTGCCCGCCCACGTGGGCCTCATCCAGACCGACGACGGCTTCTACGCCGCGTCACGAGAGGACGTGCCGGAGATGGAGGCGCGCGGGATCCTGGCCGTGGAGATGGAGGCCTCCGCCCTCTTCCTGCTGGGCAAACTGCGCAAGGTGCGCACGGGCTGCATGCTGGCGGCCAGCAACAACATCGGCGACCCGAGCTTCGTCGAGCAGAGCGTGCTGGACAACGCCGTGATGGAGATGATCCGCACCACACTAGAAGCGTGCGTGGACCTCCACGGGCGCGGAATGACCGAGGGAGGCGAGCGATGAGAGTTGCAGTTATCGGTGCCGGCACCATGGGTTCCGGCATCGCCCAGACCTGCGCCGCCGCCGGGCACGACGTGATCCTGCTGGACACCACCGACGACGCGCTGGCGCGCGCCAGAGCCGGCATCCAGAACAGCCTGGAGAGGCTCGTCAAGCGCGAGAAGCTGAGCGGCGAGGACGCTGCCGCCACCATCACGCGCGTGTCCACCTCCACCGAGTACGCCAGCGTGGCCGAGTGCGACGTGATCATCGAGGCGGTCTACGAGTCGCCCGAGGTCAAGCGCCAGGCCTGGCAGCAACTAGCCAAGGTCGCCAGGGAGGGCGCCCTGCTGGCCACCAACACCTCCAGTCTGTCGGTCACCGAGATAGCCTCCTACTCCGGCCGCGAGGGGCGCATGGTGGGCATGCACTTCTTCAACCCGGTGCCCGTGATGGCGCTGGTGGAGGTCGTGCGCGGCCTGCGCACGGAAGAAGCGGCCCTGGACGAGGCCAAGGCGTTCGTGGAGGGCATCGGCAAGAGCCCCATCGTGTGTGAGGACAAGCCCGGCTTCATCGTCAACCGGCTGCTCGTGCCCTACATCAACGACGCCATGCACGCCCTGGGCGAGGGCGTAGCCAGCGCCGAGGACATAGACCGCGCCATGAAATTAGGCGCCAACATGCCCATCGGACCGCTGGCGCTGGCCGATCTGGTGGGCCTCGACGTCTGCCTCGCCGCCGGCGAATCGCTGCTGGCCGAGTTCGGCGACCCCAAATTCCGGCCCGCCCCGCTCCTCAGGCAGATGGTGCGCGCCGGCAAGCTCGGCCGCAAGACGGGCGAAGGCTTCTTCGACTACGAGTAACTGAAGACCTCGAGTGACGCCTGGAGCGCGCGGAACGCGAACCAGTTAGGAGCGCTAGATGACAGAGCACGATCATGAGCACGAGTACGAAGAAGAAGAGCTGACCTTCGAGCACCTCACCTTCGACCTGCAGGACGGGGTGGCCGTCATCACCGTCGACCGCCAGTCGGCCCTCAACGCCCTCAATCAGGCGGTGCTGGCCGAACTGGCCATGGCGTTCGAGATCGCGGAGACGGACGTGGAGGTCAGGGCCCTCGTCATCACCGGCGCCGGGCGCGCCTTCGTGGCGGGCGCGGACATCACGGAGCTGCAGAGGCTCGAGGACCCGTTCGCCGGCCGCGAGGCCGCCCTCATCGGGCAGGAGGTCATGAACGGCCTGGCCGCCATGCCGTTCCCCACCGTGGCCGCCATCAACGGCTTCGCGCTGGGCGGCGGGCTCGAGCTGGCGCTGGCCGCCGACATGCGCGTGGCCGCCACCGGCGCCAAGCTGGGCCTGCCCGAGGTGGGCTTGGGGCTGATCCCCGGTTACGGCGGCACGCAGCGCCTGCCCCGCCTGATCGGCAAGGGGCGCGCCCTCGAGCTCATCTTCACGGGCAGGCACGTTAGCGCCGAGGAAGCGCTGCAGATGGGCCTCGTGAACCGCGTGGCGGAAGACGCGCTGGAGTCGGCGCTGGAGCTGGCGCGCCTGGCCGCTAAGAACGCGCCCGTGGCGCTCGGGCTGGCCAAGGAGGCCGTGGTGCGCGGGCTCGACCTCACCCTGGCCGAGGGCCTCGAGGTGGAGGCCGACCTGTTCGGCATGGTGACCACCACCGACGACATGAAGGAAGGCACCGCCGCCTTCGTGGAGAAGCGCGCCGCCGACTTCAAGGGGCACTGAACCTCCAAGGTCGCTGGGAGCGCGGCGCACCGCGCCGCCCGAGATGAACTTCCGCAACGGCATGCCCACGTACCATGGGGCATGCCGTTCCGCATCAAGGTCTCCCTCTTCGTCCTAGCCTTCCTCGTCGTCCTGGTGTTCGTGGTGCCCCTGCTGGTACCGGTGCCGCCCGCTCCGAACACCCAGCCGCTGGCGGTGGTGGCGGGCGACGCCGACTACGTGACGGTCGACGGTATCGACCTGCACGTGGAGCACTACCCCGCGCCCGGGTCCGGCGATGCGGGCGCCGCACGCTTCGTGCTGCTGCACGACTACGCCTTCAACTCCTACACCTACGAGGAGGTCGCCCCGGTGCTGGCCAGCCACGGCGGCGCGGTGGCCTTCGACCGGCCCGGCTTCGGCCTGACGGAGCGCCCCCTGCCCGAGGGCGGAACCTACGAGGTGGGCTACGACCCGTACACGCCCGAGGCGCAGGTGCGCCTCACGGTGGGCCTGCTCGACGCGTTCGGGCAGGACGAGGCCATCCTGGTGGGCAACGGCATGGGCGGGCGCGTGGCGCTCGAGGTGGCCCTGGCTCACCCGGAGCGCGTGGCGGGCCTCGTGCTGATCAACACCCCCGCGTTCTTCGAGCAGGAGCGCGCGGCGCCCGGCTGGTTCCTCAACAGCCCCCAGATGCGCAAGCTGGGTCCCGTGTTCCTCCGGCAGCTCTCCGAGGGACCGGGCGAGCAGCTGCTCCTCAACGCCTTCGTCGATCAGGACGCGGTGACGAGCGAGGTCCGCGCCAGGCACGCCGTCACCACCAGCGTGGACGACTGGGACAGGGCGCTGTGGCAGATCAGCCGCGTGGGCAGCCCGCCCAGCCTGGAGGGGCGCGTGGGGGCGCTGAACATGCCGGTGCTGCTGGTCACGGCTGCGCCCGAGGTCGGCTACCCCCTGGAGGACGCCGAGCGCCTGGCGCAGGAGGTGGGTAACGCCCAGCTGGTGAGCCTCACGGAGTGCGGCCGCGTGCCGCAGCTGGAGTGCCCGGCGGCCTTCCTGGACGCACTGCAGACGTGGCTCGCCGATGCGAGCCTGACGCCCAAGCGGTAGACTCTCCTTCATGAACCCTGACTACCAACTGTTGAAGAAGCTCAGCGAAGCCGCGGGCGTACCGAGCCGCGAGGAGAAGATCCGCGCCATCCTGCGGGAGGAGCTGGAGGGCAAGGTCGACGAGCTCTCCGTGGACCCGATGGGTAACCTCATAGCCGTCAAACGCAGCGGCAAGGACGGCGCCCCCAAGGTCATGGTGGCGGCCCACATGGACGAGATCGGCTTCCTCGTGCGGCACGTCGACGACAAGGGCTTCATCCGCGTGCACTCCGTGGGCGGCTTCGACACCCGTAACCTCTTCGCGCGCCAGGTCACGGTGCACGCCTCGCTTTCGGGCGAGGAGCTCGTGGGGCTCATGAACCCCGCCGGCAAACCCATCCACATCAGCACCCCGGAGGAGCGCAACAAGATCCCCACCCTGGACGGCTTCTACATCGACACCGGCCTCAGCGCCGACGACGTGAAGGCCAAGGTGCGCATAGGCGACATGGTGACCCTGCGCCAGGAGTTCTACGACCTCGGCCAGGTAGTGACGGGTAAGGCGCTCGACGACCGCCAGGGCTGCTGGGTGCTGGTGGAGACCATCAAGCAGCTGCAGGACACGGAGATGAACGCCGACCTGATAGCCGCCTTCACCGTGCAGGAGGAAGTGGGCCTGCGGGGCGCCATCACCAGCGCCTACACCGGCGACGCCGACGTGGGCATAGCGCTCGACACCACTCTGGCGGTCGACACGCCCGAGATCAAGGAGCACCAGCGCGTCACGCAGCTCGGCAAGGGCGTGGCCCTCAAGGTGATGGACTCGAGCATCATCAGCACCCGCTGGCTGCTGGATCACTTCATCGACTTAGCGGACCGCAAGGGCGTGGAGCATCAGCTGGAGGTCCTCCCGCTGGGCGGCAACGACGCCGGCGCCATCCAGAAGAGCCGCGGTGGCGTGCCCTCCATCACGCTCTCCACCCCGTCGCGCTACGTGCACACGGTCACCGAGATGGTCTCCAAGTCCGACCTGGAAGGCGCCATCACGCTGCTCACGAGCTTCATCGGCGAGGGTGTGGAGCTGGAGGGGCGCTACTGAGCTGTACGCAACATAGCGGCGGACGCACAGTTCCGGCCGCCATGAGGTTACCCTTGGGGCACGGATGATCATCGGCTTGATAAGCGACGTGCACGCCAACGTCATAGCGTTGGAGGCGGTGCTCGATGCCCTGGACGAGCGGGGTGCCGAGGTCATCGTGTGCTTAGGCGACCTCGTTGGTTACGGTCCCGCGCCCAACGAGACCGTCGAGCTGATCCAGCAGCGCAAGGTGCTCACCACCCTGGGAGCGGCGGACGAGCGCGTGGCCTTCAGCTTCGTGGGCCCCGCCGTGCGCCGCAAGGGGGTAGCTGACGAGATCCTCGAGTGGACCAAGAGCATCCTGGAACCCGAGAACCTCTCGTTCCTGCAGAGCCTCTCGGTGCAGCAGCGCATCCAGACGCCCACCGGCTGGCTGCGCTTCTTCCACGGCTCGCCCAACTCCACCTCGGAGCGCGTGAACCTCAACCAGGACCCGATCTCGCTGGCGCGGCTCCTGGAGCGCCACCGTTGCAACATCCTGGTGGCTGGTTCCACGCACGTGCCGTTCTTCCGCAAGATCGGTGACAACAGCATGGTCCTCAACCCCGGCTCCGTGGGTCTGTCGCTCAACGGCGAGCCGGGGGCGGACTACGCGCTGCTGTCCATCACCGAGTCTGGCCTGGAGCTCGAGATGGACAAGGTGGAGTACGACTTCGCCGCCGCCGCCTTCGAGGTCCTCGCCTGGGGCCTGCCCACGCAGGTGGCGGAGGCCATCCAGCACGGCCGCATGCCTGAACGGATGGGCTCAGAGGCCGACATCGACCCCTGAGCACCACCCTGCGTCCATGTACTGAAACGCTCTAGACCGGTAGGAAGCCTTAGACCAGCTCGATACCGATGGCCAGCGCCTCGCCGCCACCGATGCAGATGCTGGCCATGCCGCGCTTGCCTTCCAGCTTGCGCAGTGCGCTGAGCAGCGTCACCACGATGCGCGCGCCCGAAGCCCCGATGGGGTGCCCCAGCGCCACCGCGCCGCCCAGCACGTTGACCTTCTCTTCCGGCAGGCCGAACTCCTGCATGGCGGCCATGGGCACCACGCTGAAGGCCTCGTTTATCTCGTAGGCGTCCACCTCGCCCGGCTGCCAGCCCAGCTGGTCGTACAGCGCCCGCATGGCCGCCACCGGCGCGGTGGTGAACCATTCGGGTTCCGCTGCGCTGCCGGCGTAACCGGAGATGCGCGCCACGACGGTCATGCCCTTCTGCGCCGCCACCTCCTCGGTGGTCAGCACCAGCGCGGCGGCGCCGTCGTTGATGGTGCTGGCGTTGGCGGCCGTCACGCTGCCCTCCTTCTCGAAGGCGGGCCGCAGGGTGCGCATCTTCTCGAAGTCCACCTGGCTGGGGCCCTCGTCCTGCTCCACCAGCGTGACCTTGCCGCGGCGGCCCTCCACCTCCACCGGCACGATCTCGCTGGCGAAGGTGCCGTCCTGCATGGCCGTCTGGGCGCGGCGGTAGGAGCGCTCGGCGTACTCGTCCTGCGCCTCGCGGCTGAACTCGTACTTCGAGGCGCACAGCTCCGCGCACGAACCCATGTGTTTGTCGTTGTACACGTCCCACAGGCCGTCGAGGATCATGGAGTCCACCAGCTTGGAGTCGCCCAGGCGCAGGCCGCCCCGCGCCCCTGGCATGAGGTAGGGCGCGTTGGTCATGGACTCCATGCCGCCGGCCACCACCACTTCGGCCTCGCCGAGCCTCAGCATGCGGGCGCCCTGGATTATGGCCTCCAGGCCGCTGCCGCACATCTTGTTGAGGGTCACGCTCTGCGTGCCGTCGCCGAGCCCGGCGTAGAGGGCCGCCTGCCGCCCGGGCGCCTGCCCCTGGCCGGCCTGCAGCACGTTGCCCATGTAGACGTAGTCCACGCCCCCGGGCTCCACCCCGGCGCGCGCCACCGCCTCCTTGACCGCCGCGGCGCCCAGCTTGCTCGCTTTGACGGACGAGAAGGCGCCCTGAAACGCACCGATCGGCGTCCTGACCGCGGATGCAATTACCACCGACATCTGAACCTCCAGCGTGGGGCGGCGGCCTGCGGTCCAGTCGAACCCGCCACCGTGCCCCGTTAGCACCGATTACACACCGCTAGCCGGCGCCTTCCTGTCTTGCACCGTGGCTCGGCGCCCGCGCCCGGCTACTGCCGGAAGCGTACCACCGCGCTCACGCCCGCCCACTCCACCCGCATCTCGCGGTAGAGACTGAAGGCCGGCGGCAGCAGCACGGCGCCCAGCACGGGCTCGCCCGGCGACACGGCGCCCTCGGTCCCGGCCTCGATGAGCAGCCGGTACGGCGTGCTCACCTCGAGAGCGCGGCCGTCCTGCTCGAAGCGGATGGTGGAGTCCCAGGGCAGCTCGTCCACGGCCGTTACCAGGAGCAGCAGCACGTGGTCACCCCCCGCCTCGCGCGCCCGGTCGATGGCGCTGTCCACCTCGCGCGTGAGGCTCGGCTCGGCGAGCGGCACCAGGGCGAGGTCCACCAGCAGCAGGCTCACCCCGTCGCCACCGAAGAAGCGCACGCCCGCCAGGGGCGGCTCCGCCAGCTCCCAACTGGCGCGCCCCGCGGTGACCGGCGCGGGTTCCGGCGACGAGTCCGCGGCGTACTCCAGGACCAGCTCGGAGCCGTTCGGTAAGGGCAGGCGCGTGAGCCGGCCCGTGAAAGGCGGCACCTGGATACCGAAGAGGGGCAGGGCGTCGAGGGGCGCGTACCACTCGCCGTCCCGCTGCAGCACGGGCGCGGCCAGGGCCACGTCCGAGGTGCCGGCGTCGCCCGGGTACTGCACCAGGGCGTCCGCCGAGCCCGCGAAGAGCGTCACGGGTCCGGTGGAGCCGCGCCAGGTGAGCACGTTGCCGTCCGGGTGAGCCACCACGCCCAGGGCGCGCCCCAGCCCGAGGACCTCCACGTACACCGTGGAACCGCGCTCCACCGCAGTGACGAACGAGGTGCCCTGGGCCGCCGCGCAACTGAAGATGACGAACGCCGCGAGCAGAAGTGAGCGCCAGGTGAGAGTGGCCCGCATCGCGGCGAGCCTAGCATGGGCCAAGTCGGCGCTAAGATGAAGCGAACCGCATCCTGAACCGGTGGCCCGCGCGGCTGCTCCCGCGCACCCCTATCCATCTGCCCGCCGGTTACCGCGAGCGGAGAGGAGCGATATCATCGAGAAGGTTCACGGCAGAACGTCGGGCCTGAAGAAGAACCAGATCAAACGCCTCAGCAACCTGTACCGGCGCCGTGTGGCGCCGCAAGCGGCGCTAAGCAACGAACTGGCGCGCGCCATGGGCGAGCTGGCGCTGGAGATGAACCGCGGTGTCAGCCTGCTGCTGGACCGCCGCGGCCGCGTGATGACGGTGGCCGTGGGCGACGCCGCGGATACCCCGATCCCCGAGCTCTACGGCGAGGCCGAGGCGCGCCTCTACGGCCTGCGCCTCGTGCACACGCACCAGAAGCCGGGCGGGCTCTCCCCCTCGGACCTCACCACCCTCTTCCTCAACCGCTTGGACGCCATGGTGGCGTTCGACGTCAGCTTCCAGACCGGCAATAAGGGCAGCGGCACCGGCCTGCTGGTAGGCCCCGCCTACCTGGCCTTCGTGGCTCCGCCCAGCGCGGACGAGGAGGACTGGCTGGTCGAGGAGCCCATGAGCATCCGCGACCTCGAGAGCATCGACATCCTGGCGCGGATCCGCGCCCTGGAGGAAGAGATCGACCGCGAGGTCGGCGTCCGCGAGGCCGTACGCAGCAGCGCCGAGCGCGCCGTGCTGGTGGGGATAACCGGCCGCGACAGCGCCTTCGAATCCGAGTCGCGCATGGCGGAACTGGCCGAGCTGGTGCGCAGCGCCGGCGCCGTCGTGGCAGCCAGCACGCTGCAGCAGAAGAAGAGCCCAGACCCGCGCACGCTGGTGGGTGAGGGCAAGCTGCAGGAGCTGGTCTCGCTGGCGTTCCACGAGGACGCGGACCTGCTGGTCTTCGACCGCGAGCTGGCGCCGGCGCAGGTGCGCGAGATAGAGGCGTTCACCAAGCTCAAGGTCCTCGACCGCACCCAGGTGATCCTCGACATCTTCGCGCAGAACGCCCGCGGCCGCGAGGCGCAGGTGCAGGTCGAGCTGGCGCAGCTGCACTACCAGCTGCCACGCCTGGCCGGTCGCGGTACCGCCATGAGCCGGCTGGGGGGCGGCATCGGCACGCGCGGACCTGGTGAGACCAAGCTCGAGGTCGACAGGCGCCGCATCCGCGACCGCATAGCCTCGCTGGAGAGCGCCGTCAACGACATCAGTAAGCGCCGCGGACAGACCCGCAAGTCGCGCACCGCCAGCACCACCCCCGTGGTGGCCCTCGTTGGCTACACCAACGCCGGCAAGTCCACGCTCTTCAACGCCTTGGCCAAGTCCGACGTGGTGGCGGCAGGCAGGCTCTTCGCCACGCTGCGCCCCACCAGCCGTGAGGGTTGGCTGCCGGGCCTGGGTACATGGGGCGACAAGGTGATCTTCACCGACACCGTGGGCTTCATCCGCGACCTGCCCGAGGAGCTGGTGAACGCCTTCCGCGCCACCCTCGAGGAGCTGCACGACGCCGACCTGCTGCTGCACGTGGTGGACGGCGCCGCGCCCGGCGCGCCCGACCGGGTGGACGCGGTGCAGCGCATCTTGGACGAGTTGGAGCTCGAGCCGCCGCGGCTGATAGTCCTCAACAAGTCGGACCTGGCGGACGAGATGCACATAGCCGAACTCGCGGACCGCTACGGCGCCGTGGCCGTGTCAGCCGCCACGGGCGAGGGGCTCGACGAGCTGCGGGCGGCGCTGACCGCCGAGCTGGAGGCCGGACGGGAACCGATCATCGATACGCCGGCGGGCGGAGGCGTCAGGAGGCAGCCGGCGCCCGGCTTGGATAGCATGGAGGTATGAGTCAGAGCGACCTGCGCTTCAACGACCTCCGCGACTTCCTGGAACTGCTAGAGCAGCGCGGGCAGCTCAAGCGGATCACCGCACCCGTCAGCACGGAGCTCGAGATGTCCGAAATAGCGGACCGCACCGTGAAGGCGGGCGGCCCCGCGCTGCTGTTCGAGCACCCGGTGGGGCCTAACGGCCAGCGGCTCGAGATGCCGGTGGCCATGAACCTCTACGGCACCCGCCAGCGCATGGCGTGGGCGCTCGGCGTGAACGACATGAACGACATCGGCGACCGGCTGCGCTCGCTCATCGACGTGCGGCTGGGCGGCGGGCTCATGGGCCTGATGTCCAACCTGCCCAAGCTGCGGGAGGTGGCCTCGCTGCCGCCCAAGCGGGTGCGCAACGCCCCCGTGCAGCAGGTGGTGTGGCGCGGCGACGAGGTGGACCTATCGCGCATACCGGTCCTGAAGACCTGGCCGCAGGACGGCGGGCCGTTCATCACGCTGCCGCTGGTGGTCACCAAGGACCCGGACGGCGGCCACCTGAACATCGGCATGTACCGCATGCAGGTGATGGACGCTCGTACCACCGCCATGCACTGGCAGCGCCATAAGACGGGGGCGCGGCACTACGAGAACGCGAAGCGCCTGGGCCAGCGGCTCGAGGTGGCCGTGGCCATCGGCGGCGACCCGGCGCTCACCTACGCGGCCACCGCGCCCATCCCGCCCATCCCGGGCCTCAACGAGTACTCGCTCACGGGCTTCCTGCGGAGCCGCTCGCTGGAGCTGGTGAAGGGCGTGAGCGTGGACCTCGAGGTGCCCGCCAACGCGGAGATCGTGCTGGAAGGCTACGTGGACCCCGCGGAGGAGCTGATCGTGGAGGGTCCCTTCGGCGATCACACGGGCTTCTACACCCTGCCCGACCTCTACCCCGCTTTCCACGTCACGGCCGTCACCATGCGCGAGTCGCCCATCTACCCCGCCACGGTGGTAGGCAAGCCGCCGATGGAGGACGCCTACCTCATCGAGGCGAGCGAGCGCATCTTCCTCGTGCCGGCGCAGCTGATCATGCCGGAGATCGAGGATTACCACCTGCCCCCGGCCGGCATAGCGCACAACCTGGTGAACGTGAGGATCTCCAAGCAGTTCCCCGGTCACGCCTACAAGGTGGCCAACGGGCTGCTGGGCCTCGGGCAGATGATGTTCGCCAAGATGATCCTCGTGTCCGACGACCCGGAGCTGCCCGTGAACGACCACCAGGCGTTCTGGCGCGGCGTGCTCGCCAAGACGGTGCCCGGCAAGGACAGCCAGTTCGCCCGCGGGCCGATCGACGTGCTGGACCACTCGAGCCGCACCTTCGGCTTCGGCAGCAAGCTCATCCTGGACGGCACCACCAAGCATCCGGAGGAGGGCGGACCGCAGGAGTACACGCCCAACCCGGAGCGCCCTGCCAGCAGCCTGCCGAGCCACAAGGAGGTGCTGGCGCAGCACCAGCACGCGGGCGGCTTCTGGTTCATCTCCACCGACAAGACCCGCGCGGGCCAGGGGCGCCACCTGGGCGAGTGGGCGGCCCGTCAGGCGGAGGCGCAGGGCGTGCGGCTCATCGCCGTGCTCGACGACGAGACGGACCCGCGCGACTTCGACGAGGCCATCTGGACCATGCTCAACAACATCGACCCGGAGCGCGACGTTCAGATAGTGGACGACACCTTCGGCTCCGGCGGACCCGTGTTCGTCATGGACGCCACCCCCAAGCTGCGCTCGGAGGGCTTCGACCGCGGCTGGCCCGAGAAGCTCAAGATGGCACCCGAGATCTTGCGGCGGGTGGACGAGATCTGGCCCACGCTGTTCGGTGAGGTGGCTGCGGACTAGGGCGGTTCTCGGAGCCCAGGGCCTCTCTGCTAGGACGTTCGAGCGGCGCGAGTGAGAGCCGTGACGTCACGGAGCCGGGCAACGGCTCCGGATCCCGCTTCAGGGGCCAGGCGTACCTTCACCCCGCCACCGCCACGATCACGCCGGCCACCAGCAGGCTGGCGAGGAAGCCGGCTACGCCCAGCCATAGGGCCCGGCTGCCGGCGCGCCTGAGGCCGGCGAAGTCCACGCCCAGGCCGATGCCTGCCATGGCGGCCGCCGTGAGGAGCATGCTGGAGGTGGAGAGCGGCTCCACCCAGCCGGCGGGCACGGCCCCCAGGGCGCGGGCGGCGCCGAGCAACAGGAAGCCGATGAGGAAGCCCGGCAGTAGCACGCGGCGGCGCCGCGCCGGAGCGCTGATGGAGCTGCCCTCCACACCGTCCACCTCGCGCACGAGCAGCCCCAGCAGGATCAGCGCTGGAGCGAGCAGCGCCACGCGCACCAGCTTGACGAGGGTGGCCAGGTCCAGCGCCGTTGGCCCCATGGCCGCTCCTGCCGCCAGCACGTGACCGACCTCGTGGAGCGAGGCGCCCACCACGAGGGCGTAGGCGCGCTCGCCCAGCCCCAGGGGCTCCGCCAGGAGGGAGAAGGCCACCACGGCGGCCGCGCCCAGGAGCGAGACGAGGCCGACGGCGATGGCCGCCTCCTCGTCGTTCGCCCGCACTACGGGCGCGGCCGCGGCGATGGCACTGGCGCCGCACACGCCCGTGCCCACCGCAAGCGTCCGCCGTAAGCCGGGCGCCACGCCGAGCCTGCGGCCGAGCGGCTCCATCACGCCTAAGCACACGAGCACCGCCGCCAGCGCCAGCACCAGCGCCGTGGGGCCGGCCGCCACGAACAGGTCGAGTTGCATACGCACGCCCAGCAGGATCACGCCCAGCCGCAGCAGCCGCTTGGCGGCGAAGCGCGCCCCCGGCCCCACCCAGGCGCGGCTGCCGATGGCGGTGCGCACGGCCACTCCCAGCACCAGGGCGAGGGCGAGCGCGCCCAGCAGGCGCAGGCCGGGCAGGTTGGCAAGCAGCCAGGCCGCGCTGGTGAGGGCGGCCACGAGAGCCAGGCCCGGTAGCAGGTTCGGTTGGCCGCCCGCCGGCTCCCGCGCCACCTCGGGCGCCACGACGGTGGTGTCCAGGTTGGTATCGATCAGCGACGGCACACCCGACGATATGGGCAGCGACCTACATAAGGCCAGTAGATGTTGCTTATGCTCCTATACGAACAGCTTATGACTGGGTAAGGTGGGGCATGATCGTCGAGCCCGACCACCTGCTGGCTTTCGCGCGCATCGCTGCGGAGGGCAGCGTGACGCGCGCCGCCCAGAGCATGCACCGCAGCCAGCCCGCGCTCTCGCAGCAGATGGCGCGGCTGCGGGACGCGGTGGGCGACCCCCTCTACCGGCGCACCCGGCACGGCATCAGCCTCACGCCGGCGGGCGAGGCGCTCCTGCCGCACGCGGAGGCGCTCTCCCGCGCGCTCTCAGGCGCACGCGCCCTGGCCGACTCCTGGCGCCAGCTCGAGCGGGGCAGCCTGGTGCTCGCCGCCTCCACCACCGTGGCCCACTGGTGGTTGCCCGAGCGCCTGGCGCGCTTCGCCGCGCGCTACCCCTCCCTGGAACTCGGCGTGCTGACGCGCAACTCGCACGACGCCATCACGCTCCTGGCCCGCGGGGAGGCCGAACTGGCCATCGTGGAGGGCCCCTTGGACGAGGAGCCCGTGCCCGAAGGTATTGAGGCCACGGTGCTCGCCTCTGACGTGATCGTGCTGGCCTGCCGCCCGGCCGACCCGCTGGCCAGCCGCGGCGCCATCGAACCCGCCGCGCTGACCGGCCTGGGGCTGGTGCGGCGCGAGCCCGGTTCAGGTACGCGCGAGAGCGTGGACCGGGCGCTCTCGGCCTTGGGCATCAGGCCCACCTCGCGCCTGGAGGTCACGGGCGTGGCGGCCGTGGTGGCGGCCATCAAGGCGGGGCTGGCGCCGGGCTTCGTCTCGCGCCTGGCCATCGCGGCGGAGCTGGCCGCGGGGGAGCTGGTGGAGGTGCCCGTGCACGGGCTCTCGCTCACGCGCGACTTCACCTGCCTGAGCGAACGCGAGGAGCTCCGCTCGCCGGCGGCCAGGGCCTTCCTGGAGGAGCTGGGCGCGTGAGGGCCCTTAGACGGGCCGACCAGCCAGGCCGCAGCCCGTCAGCGGCGTCCGAACAGGGCCGCCGGCACGAACAGGGCCGCCTGCGTGAGGACGATGGTGGCGCCGCTCGGCACGTCCAAGTAGAAGGAGAGCGCCAGGCCCGCCACGGTGCTCACGAGGCCTATCAGCACCGCCAGTACCGTCATCTGCGCGAGTGTGCGCGCCAGTAGGCGCGCCGCCGCCGCCGGGATGACCAGGTAGGCGGCCATGAGGATGATGCCCACCACCGACGCGCTGACGGCGATGATCACGGCGGCCGTGAGGAAGAGCACCAGCTCCAGCCTGTCGGTGTTGATGCCGTCCGCTCGCGCCAGCTCGTCGTCGAAGGTGGCGTAACCGAGGCGCCCCCAGAGCCTTAGAAGCAGGGCCGAGGCCAGCACCGCCACAGCCACGATGAGCCACAGGTCGCTGGCCCTCACCCCGAGGATGGAGCCGAACAGCAAGTCCATGGCGGAGACGCCCAAGTTGGCGTCAGGCGGGATGAGAGAGAAGAGCAGCACCCCCAGCGCCACCGAGACGGCGAACGACACGCCGATGGCGGTGTCGGAGCTGAGACGCGTGCCGCGGCGCAGCCAGGCGATGACCAGGGCGGCCAGCATGCTGAACGGCAGCGCGATGAGTATGGGGTGGTTGACGAGACCCATCTGGCTGCCCGCGAGGTCCGCGGCCACTATCACGAAGGCGCCTATGCCCATGCCACCGAAGGCGGCGTGGGCCAGGCCGTCGCCCAGGAACGAGAGCCGCCGCTGCACCACGAAGACCCCCAGCAGGCCCGCCATGACGGCGATGGCCAGGCCGGCGAAGAGGGCGCGCTGGAAGAAGGGGAAGGCGAGGGCCTCGAAGATGCTCACGCTTGCGTCATCCTTCGGCGCCGGAGCCTGGCCGGCCGCTCATACGGAGAGGGCGTGCGCGTGGTGACGATGCCCGAACGCCTGCTCCAGGCACTCCTCGGACATCACCACCTCCGGTGAGCCGTAACCGTGCACACGGCGGTTGATGACCAGCACCTGGCTGGCGTGGTAGCGCGCTGCGGAGAGGTCGTGGGTGACCATCACTATGGTGGCGCCGCTGTCGGCCTGGTACGTCTCGAGCAGGTCGTAGAGGTCGTGCTCCGCCAGGTAATCCACGCCCGTGGCGGGCTCGTCGAGCATCACCAGCTCGGGCCGCCGCACCAGGGCCCGCGCCAGGTAGGCGCGCTGCAGCTCTCCCCCGCTCAGCCGCGCCAGCGGACGGCGCGCCAGCGGGCCCGCGCCGACGCGCTCCAGAGCCACGGCCGCCAGCTCGGCCTCGTCGGGCCGCACCCGCGCCGGCCAGCTCTGGCGCAACCCGGTTATCACAAGCTCCTCCGCCGTGGCGGGGAAGGTGCGGTCGAAGGTCTTGAGCTGCGGAACGTAACCGAGACGCTTGGGCTCTACGCCGGCGGGCTGGCCGAAGATCAGGGCGTGCCCCTTCTGGGGCGTCTTGAGCCCGAGCACCACCTTCACGAGCGTGGACTTGCCGGCGCCGTTGGGACCCACGATGGCGAGGAACTCGCCGGCCGCCAGATCGAAGCTCACGTCCTCGAGGATGGAGGCGTCGCCCAAGCGCAGCGAGATGTGGTGCACGTGCAGCGCCGGCACTTGGCCCACGGGAAGAGGGGGCCGGCTGTTGGCGTCATCCGCCATGTTCCGGCCCCCTCTCATACGTGGTTGCTCGTTCCGCTGTGAGCGTGCGGAACGGTTCCGCACCGGCGCCCGAAGCTAGTCGGCGCGCCGCCCTCGTCAACCCAGCTTGTTCGGGTTGACGAAGAGGGTGGGGTCCATGTCGCGGATGGCCTTGGTGCTGAGCCACACGCGCTGCGGCTTGCCCTCGACCCAGACGGTGCGCTTCTGCAGGTTGGGCTTCACGGTGCGCTTGTGGACGCCTACCTGCTTGAGGCCCACCCCGCCCTTCCGCTTGGCGGAACCCTTGTGCTTGCTGGTCTTCCTGGTTGTGGTCTTACGTCCTGTGACGGCACAAACGCGTGGCATCGCTATCCTCCAACTGTAGTGGCCAGATGGCCACGAAGGGCTTTCTGGTGTGGTTTACGCCGCGCGCAGGCCGTGGGGCCGGGCGGCAGAGCGCTTGAGTTTAGCACACGGCCCTACGGACGCACAACGCGGGCGCTGCAACCCGCTGCAACCCAGCCGAGCTGGCCCATCCGGACCGGCGCACCGCGGTAGCATCCGGACCATGAACCGCGAAGACCTGGCCCGCCGGATCACCCAGCGCTCCCTCCTGCACGGCGAGTTCGTGCTGCGCTCCGGCGCCGTGAGCAACGAGTACTTCGACAAGTACCTCTTCGAATCCGACCCTGCGCTGCTGAAGGCCATCGCCGAAGCGCTGGCGCCACTGGTGCCAGCCGGCGTGGACGCGCTGGCCGGCCTGGAGCTGGGCGGCGTGCCCCTGGCCGTCATGCTCGGCCAGGTCACGGGGCTGCCCACCTACTTCGTGCGGAAGGAAGCCAAGGAGTACGGCACGCGCCGCCTGGCGGAAGGCGGCGAGGTGAAGGGCAAACGCCTCCTCGTGGTGGAGGACGTGGTGACCTCCGGCGGCCAGGTGGTGCTCTCCAGCCGCGACCTCAAGGATCGCGGCGCCCTGGTCGACAAGGCCCTCTGCGTCATAGACCGCGAGGCCGGCGGGGCGGAAGCGTTGCGAGCCGAAGGGGTGGAGCTGAGGGCCCTCTTCACCATGAGCGAGCTCAAGCAGGCGTGACCCCGAAGCCGGCCCAACCGCGGCTGGACCGGGCACGAAGGGGGTATCCGGCGGCCGCGAACGCCTGCCTCCCGGCTACACTTGGGCATGGCAGAGAACACGCAGAACGGTAGGACCCTGTTCGAGAAGATCGTCGCTCGCGAGATCCCCGCCACGATCCTCTACCAGGACGACCTGGTGACCGCCTTCCGCGACATCGACCCGCAGGCGCCCACGCACGTGCTCATCATCACCAACGAGCCCATCCCCACCGCGGCGGACGTGACGCAGGAGCACGAGCCCGCTCTGGGCCGCCTCTTCACCGTGGCGCGCAAGGTGGCCGAGCAGGAGGGGCTGGAGAACGGCTACCGCCTGATAGTCAACTGCAAGGACGACGCGCACCAGGAGGTCTACCACCTCCATATGCACCTGCTCGGCGGCCGCCGCCTAGGGCCGCTCCTCGCCACCTGAGCGCTTGAGGGCGCCGGGTTAACCTAACGACATGTCCGAAACCCAGATGCAGTACCGCAAGCTCGGTAGGAGCGGCCTCAAGGTCAGCGCCGTCAGCCTCGGCGGCTGGACCACCTACGGCCAGACGGTCGAGGAGCAGAACGTCGTCCAGCGCATAATCGACCAGGCGCTGGAGCTGGGCGTCAACTTCTTCGACATCGCCGACGTCTACGCCAGGGGCAAGGCCGAGGAGCTCATGGGCGCCGCCCTGGCCGCGTCCGGCGCGCAGCGCCATCACCTGGTGGTCTCGAGCAAGGTCTTCCACCCCATGTCGGACGACATCAACGACCGGGGCCTCTCGCGCAAGCACATCATGGAGTCCATCGACCGCAGCCTGGACCGCCTGGGCTTCGATTACCTGGACGTCTACTTCGCGCACCGCTACGATCCCGAGACGCCACTGGAAGAGACCGTGGAGGCGTTCTCGGACGTCGTGCGCTCCGGCCGCGCTCACTACTGGGGCACCAGCATGTGGACGGCGGCGCAGATCGCCGAGGCGCACACCTTCGCCAAGGCCAACGGCCTGGTGGCGCCCGTGACGGAGCAGCCGGAGTACTCCATGATCCGCCGCGGCCGTGTGGAGGAGCAGATCCTCCCCACCACCACGCGACTAGGGATCGGGCTCGTGGTGTTCAGCCCCCTGGCGCAGGGGCTGCTCACCGGCAAGTACGACGACGGCGTGCCGCAGGGCAGCCGCTTCGCCAACTTCGAACGCTTCCGCGAGAAGAACCTGACGGAAGCCAACGCCGCCAAGGTCAGGGCGCTCAAGCCCGTGGCCGACGAGCTGGGCATCACGCGGGCGCAGCTCGCCCTCGCGTGGGTCCTGCGGCAGCCGGGGGTGGCGAGCGTCATCACGGGCGCCAGCCGCCCGGAGCAGCTGGCGGACAACGTCAGGGCCGCCAGCGTGGAGCTGAGCCAGGAGATGGTCGAGCGGATCGACGGGATCATGAGCTGAGTTGGACCGAGCTCCCGGCGCGCGCTCGCTTGCAGCGTGGTCCCAACGGGAGCATGCAGGTCCGGGCGGGAGGACCGTGAAGCTCGTAACCGCCGAGCAGATGAGGGTAGCCGACGCCCGGGCGTCGGCCGCGGGCGTGTCCACGTCGAGCCTCATGGAGGCCGCCGGCCTGGGTGTGGCGCGGACATTGCTGGATGCCTACCCCGGCGTGGAGCACGCGGTGGTCCTCTGCGGCCGCGGCAACAACGGCGGCGACGGTTACGTCGCCGCCACCGAGCTGCTGCGCCGCGGCCTGACGGTGAGCCTCTTCGAGATGGAGGGGGCGGGCCGAGCCCCTGGGGACGCCGCCAATGCGCGTGCGGCGTTCCTGGCGGCGGGCGGTACTCCCAGGCGCCTGTCGGACCTCCAGTTGAACTCCGGGGCGGCGGAACGCCAGGCTTCCGGTCCGCAAGGAGCGGAAGCGGGCCACCCCGCCACCCACCGCGAACCCGCAGCGCACCAGGGAACGGTCGTGGTGGACGCCCTCTTCGGCACAGGGATGAACCGGCCCCTCGAGGGCGCGCTGGCGGAGCTGGTCGAAGGCGTCAACGGCTCTTCACTGCCGGTGGTAGCCGTGGACGTGCCCAGCGGACTGAACGCGGACCTGGCCGAGCCCACCGGACCGCACGTACGGGCGGACCTGACGGTGGAACTGGCGGCGCGCAAACCGGCCGGTCTCTTCTACCCGAACCGCGGCGCTTACGGCCGGAGCGTGCTGCTGGACATCGGACTGCCCGCCGCCATCCTGGACAGCGTCTCGGACGCCGAGGTTCTGACGGAGGCGCAACTCGCCCCTCACCTGCCGCGGACCGCACCGGACGCCCACAAGTACAGCGCCGGCACCGTGACGGTGGTGGCGGGTTCGGGCCCCTA
>CAZPWN010000004.1:20389-36435 GCA_964590475.1 uncultured bacterium
GAGGAGCTCCGATCGTCTGCGCGACATCCCGTCCGTGCTCACCCCTCACGCGGGTGAAGCCGCTCGCCTGCTGGCCGCCGGCGATGGGGGCACGAGCGAGCGTGACGCCGCGGCGCTGGTGAAGCGCGACCCGCTGACGGCCGCGCGCCGCCTGGCGGAGCGCTACGCGTCCGTCGTCGTTCTGAAGGGGCCGGCCACCATCGTCTGTGAACCCGGCGGCCGGCTGGCGGTGTCCACCCGCGGCACGCCGGCGCTCGCCAGCGGCGGCACGGGCGACGTGCTGGCCGGGCTCCTGGGCGCCCTGCTCGCCAGGCCCGGCGGCCGGGAGCACGCTTTCCAGCGCGTCTGCCTGAGCGTGTGGCTGCACGGCTGCGCGGGCGAGTTGGCCGCAGCTCAGTTGGGCACCTCGCTGGTGGCTTCCGACGTCGTGAGGCAGCTGCCGCACGCGTTGGCGCGTCTGGAGGCCGCGAACCTCAAGTGGTAGCCTGACCCGTGCTCCGCGCCACCGTGCCCGCCACCAGCGCCAACCTAGGACCTGGTTTCGACGCGCTGGGCCTGGCCCTCGACCTGCAGCTCCGCGTAACGCTCACGCACTCACCGGAGGACCGCCTCGTCTACAGGGGCGACGGCGAGGTGCCGCGAGACGGCAGCAACCTGGTGCACCGGGGCTTCCACGCCGTGTACCAGCATCTGGGCCTGCAGCCGCCCACCGTTACCTTCGAGGTGGAGAACCCCATCCCGCTCGCGCGCGGTCTCGGCTCCTCGTCCGCCGCCCTGGTGGCGGGCGCCGCCCTGGCTGGAGAGCTTACGGGTGGCGAGCTGACTAGGGAGACCCTCTTCCAGCTGACGGCGGCCATCGAGGGGCACCCCGACAACGTGGCGCCGGCCGTGTACGGCGGCTTCACGGTCTCCGCCGCGGATCCTAGCGGCACGTTCCACTGCTCCTCCCTACCCCTGCCGGCCGAGTGGCGCCTGCTCTACGGCGTGCCCGCCTTCGAGCTCTCCACCGCCGCCGCGCGCCAGGTGGTGCCCACCTCCGTGGCCCTCGCCGACGCGGTCCTCACCTCCTCACGAGCCGCCCTCTGGGTGGCGGCCGTGGCGCAGGACCGGCCCGAGCTCCTCAGGACGGCGTCGCTGGACGTGCTGCATCAGCCGTTCAGGGCCGGCTTGGTGCCGGGTTTCGCCGCGGCGGCGGGGCGCGCGCGGGCGGCGGGCGCCTACGCGGTCTTCCTCTCCGGGGCCGGGCCCACCGTGGGCATCATCTGTTCGGACGCAGCGGAGGCCGCCTGCCGGGCGGCCCTGCACGAGTTCGCGGGCGCCCAAGGCGCCGTGCTCGACCTGAGGCCCGCTACCGGCTTCAGCGTGGAGAGGTGCTAACGTCCGGCCGATGGTGAAGCAGCAGATGGAGCTCGACCCTGACTCGGAACGCAAGATCATCCTCGGCATAGACACCTCGTGCGACGACACGGGGGTGGGGATAGCCCGCGGCGAGCAGGTCCTCGCCAACGTGGTGGTGGCGCAGACGGCCCTGCACGACCGCTTCGGCGGCGTGATGCCGGAGCTGGCTAGCCGCGAGCACCTGGAGGTCATCGACGAGGCGGTGGAGCGCGCGCTGAGGGAGGCCGGCCTGAAGCTCGGCGACGTGGAGGCGGTTGCCGCCACGCACGGCCCCGGCCTGGTAGGTGCGCTGCTGGTGGGTCTCAGCTACGGCAAAGCCCTGGCCTGGGGCCTCGGCGTGCCGTTCCTGCCCGTGCACCACCTGCAGGGCCACCTGGCGGCCGCCACGGGAGTCGAGCCGCCGTTCCTGGCGCTCATCGCCTCCGGCGGCCACACGGCGCTCTTCGCCGTGCGCAACTGGAACGACATCGAGGAGCTGGGCCGCTCGCGCGACGACGCTGCCGGCGAGGCGTTCGACAAGGTGGCGCGCCTGCTGGGCCTGCCCTATCCGGGCGGTCCCGAGCTCTCCCGGCTGGCCGAACAGGGCGACGACCACGGGGTGAAGCTGCCGTGGCCCATGGCGGGCTCCAAGGGCATCGAGTTCTCGTTCAGCGGCCTGAAGACGGCCGTGGCGCTGCTGCTGGAACGCCAGCCCGACGTGGCCAAGGCGGACGTGGCCGCCACCTTCGAGCGCGTGGTGGTGGGCTCGCTCACCGAGGTCACGCGCCGGGCGCTGGAGCGCACCGGCATGCGGCGCCTGGTGATAGCGGGCGGCGTGGCAGCCAACCGGCGCCTCAGGCGCGAGGTAGCGGCGCTGGGTGAGGAGCTCGGGGTCCAGATCTCCTTCCCCTCCCCCGCACTCGCCACGGACAACGGGGCCATGATCGCCCTGGCGGGCAGGCTACGGCCCGGCGGCGACGGCGCACCTACCAGCGAGGAGCACGCCCAGGCGGCTCTAGCCACCGACGCGGTCCCTTACCTGCCGCTGGCCTAGACGGACAGCTCGCTCAGGCACACCCCGCGAGGAGGTGCGCCACATGCTTCAGCGCAAGTTACGGAGGCGGGGAGCGCCCGTCGCCTCGGCGTTCGCGCCTTCAGCGCACGCTGCCCCACAGGCCGGCCAGGTACATCTCCTGCGTGATGATGCCCTTCACGTCGTCGCCGTCCATGGCCACCACCAGCTGTTCGTGGGCCAGCACCCGGCGCAGGTCGGTGACGGACATGGCGGCGTCCGCCTTGACCAGTTCCTCCCAGGAGGTGATGCGGTCGTGGTGCAGGCCCGTGACGCCGATCGGCACGCCGCCCTGCTCCACGATCACGATGCGGTTCTCCATCATGGTCTGGGCCACCTGCGAGGAGTCCACCACGGGCACCTTGGCCGCGGCCCGGCCCACGGTGGGCGGCAGCAACAGCCCGAAGCTGAGTAGCGTGGGCGAGGGCAGCCTTAGGGCGCTGCGCACGTAGATCAGGGAGAACGAGTAGGCCAGCAGGAAGACGACGCCCTCGAGGATGCCGGCGGCGTTCAGCGTGGTGAAGCCCAGGCGGCCGGAGCTACCGAGGAGCCAGAAGGTCGCGAGGGCTAGGAGCAGCGCGAAGGCCGCGGCGGCCAAGGCGCCCAGTAGGGCAGCTAAACGGAGTTGGGATGGGCGTCTCACTTGTCGGGTCTCCTCGTGCGTCAGCTGCCGACTTCCGGCACGCTGGGGAGGTTCGGTGTAAGGGTTCCGGGTAGTTGGGCGGGTGAGTCCACGTCCGCGGCCAGCGCGGCGTCATCGCTTATCAGGGCGCGCACCGGAGCGTCCACGAGGCGGCTCACGCGCCGCTCCAGCCGCGCTATGTCCGCCCGGCCGGAGAGCAGCCGGAACAGCACGTCTATTCCGACGATGCCGGCCAGCGCGAAGGGGTTCTTACGGGCGCGGAACACCCGGTCGATCTGCGGCAGCAGCGCCGGCGCCAGCCCACGGTGCATGAGCACCAAGTTGCCGCCGGTGAACTTGCCGTCCAGCAGGCGCGCGTAGGTGCGCTTCTGTTCGGGGAACTGAGCCACGGCCGCCGCCTCGCGCACCACCGGGTACACGAGCTGCGCGGGCCCCTCGCCGGTGGTTGCGGTGGTGGCCTCAGCCACGAAGCGCGAGAGCATGTCGCCCGTCACCCAGGGGATGTCGGCCCCAAGGAGGAGCAGCGGGCCCGCGCCGGGGATGGCGAGTGCGGCGCCGAGCCCCAGCGCCAGAGAATCCACCATGCGGTGCCCGCTGGGTATCTGCAGGTCGTACAGGCCGTCGAGCCGCGCGTTGGTCGGGCCGACGTAAACGATGTGGCTCACCGAGCCGCTGGCCCTCAGGGCCCTCAGGACGTACGCGCCGAGTGGCTCTTCCCCGAGCGGGATCAGCGCTTTGGCTTCGACCCCGGCATCCGCGGCCAACCGGTCGCCCACATCGCCGCCGGCGAGCACCACCGCCACGACGGAGTCGCTCTTCATGGCGCGAGTGTACCGCGCCGCCCGGGCGCCCGAAGGCCGCAAAGTTCCGGCGCCTTGCGCGGCGCCGGCGTCAACGAGCGCGTCCGCCACCATGGATGGGGGGCGGACGCGGTTCGTCACTGGTTATCGGGTTGCAAGAAGGGTGGCCTGGGCTCGGTGCTCCCTGGCCGGTCCCCGTCCGTCAGAAGCGCGACTGGCGGACGTTGACCTCGGTGGTGCGGCCCGCGTTCGCGCTGAAGGTGGTGACGTAGGTGGTGAAGCCGGGCGCTATGACGACCAGCTCGTGCGAGCCGGGAGCCACGTCGTCGAGGGTCAGGCGGCCCGTGCCGTTGGGCAGGGCGCCGACCTGGCGACCGTCGAGGAACACGAGGGCGCCACCGACGTTGCCCTGCACCACCAGGCTGGCGCGCTGGGGTGCCAGGTTCGTGCTCACGGTGCGGTTCTCGCCGGCGCGCACGTCGAACGCGATGGTGGCGGAGTCGTGGCCGGGCGAATCGAACCGGGCCTGGTAACGACCCGCGTCGAAGCGGATGGCGCCCGTGGGGGTGGTGCCCACGTAGCGGCCGTCGACGTACACGTCGGCGCCGGCGGGCGAGGAGTTGAAGGAGATGGTGCCGGCGCGCTGCACGCGGGTGAGGCTGGCGTCCACGTTCTCGGTGCCGCCGGGACGCACGTTCACGCGCGTGGTGAACGGCTCGTAGCCCTCGGCCTCGATGCGGATGTTGTGGCTACCGGGTCTGGTGCCGAAACGCACCGGGGTGTAACCCACGAACTCGTTGTCCACGTACACGGAGGCGCCGGAGGGGTTGGACGTGAAGCTCATCGTGCCGAAGGCGGCCTGCGCGGGGCGGCTACCCACGTAGTAGAGCGCGGTGTCCGTCACCCAGCTCTGCTGCGGGATGGGGCGCACGATGATGGCGAAGTTCTCGATGAAGCCGGACTCGCCGATGTTGCTCTGCGCGAACACGTCGTCCTCGCGCTGGAAGCGGGCGAGCTGGTTGGTGTTCAGTTCGTTCTTGGAGGCGACCGCTATCACCTTGGAGAGGCCCCTGGGCGGCGCGATGTTGAACACGTAACGCGCGCCGGAGGGCGGCAGGGTGCGCACCTCGCCTGCTCTCAGGAAGTTGTTGCTGTCGTAGCGGTTGGGGAAGATCTGGGTGATGTCGCCGTTGGGCCTGACATCGAACAGGTAGACGTAGCTGGACTCGTCCACCCGCACGGAGATGTCGATCTCCTCACCGATCTGGTACTCGGGCGAGGCGTCGCCGGAGCGGTCACGGTCGAGCCAGACCTCCACGCCGAAGCTGGGGGCCGGGTTGACGACGATGGCCTGCGGGGAGATGACGATTCCCTGGGCGAAGCCCGCTGGAAGCAGAAGCAGTAACGCGAGAGAGGCGATAAGTCTTTTCACGATCTGCCTCCTTTCTAGCTGGGAGCCTAGCACCAAGGCCTAAGGCGTCATGATGGTGCGCTTAAAGCCGCCTTCACCAAACTCGGGGAGCAGGACACGCTTCCGGGAGTAGCATCGACGGTATGGAAACCGCTGCCAGCACCACCACCGCCAGAACCGCTGCCTTCCGCCGCGGGCGCGCAGCGCCAGCCGCTGCGGCGCTGATGCTCCTAGCTCTCCTCGCCCTCGTGGTCGCTCCGCAGGCCCGTGCACAGGACGTGGACACCGTGCTGAACAACATCACGGAGGCGGCCCGCGCCCTGGACGACGCCAGCTTCCTGCTGGAGGGCAAGCTCGTCAACTCGGACGGCACCACCTTCACGCTCGAGGTAGACATCCTGGCCGTACCGCCCCTCAACCTGGCCAGCGCCTACATCATCCAGCCGGACGCGCTGGCGGACAACATCATCGTCATGGACGGGGAGGCCGTGTACAACTACACCTTCCTGACCAACCAGGTGATGATCTTCGACGCCGACGATCCTGACGCCCTGGGCGGCCTGCTGCCCGAGAGCGAGGAAGGCGCCACCGCCAACTTCAACTTCGACCTGGGCGCCATCTTCGAGGGCTTCGAGACCTCCATCCTGGAGGTGTTCGAGGGCGAGCACGGCGAGACTTACCGCCTGCAGTTCACGAACGTGGACCCCGCGGCCGAAATCCTGGACGTAACGGCCCTGGTGCCCAGCTCCGACTGGCTGCCGCGCACCCTGGTGTTCACCCAGGCGGACGGCCACGTGCTGGCCGAACTGCACGCCACTCAGCTCGAGATCAACACGGGCCTGGACCCGGAGTACGTGCGCGATCTGCCGAGCGACGCCGAGATCATCGACAACCGCCGCTGAGCCCTGGGCCCGGGAGGCTAGGCCCCCGTCACCCACCCACCATGTCGGCGGGCACCACGGCCTCGTCGAACTCCTCGGCCGTCAGGTAGCCGAGCGCCACGGTGGCCTCCTTGAGGGTGGTGCCCTCGCGGTGCGCCTTCTGGGCTATCTCCGCCGCCTTGTAGTAGCCGATGCGGGTGTTGAGGGCGGTGACCAGCATGAGCGAGTTGTTCAGGTGCATGTTCATGCGGTCCTCGTCCGCCTCGATGCCCACCACGCAGTGCTCCACGAAGCTGTTCACGGCGTCGGCCAGCAGGTTGGCGGACTCCAGGAAGTTGTGGATCATCATGGGCTTGAAGACGTTGAGCTGCAGGTGACCGTGCGTGCCGCCCACCGCGATGGCGGCGTCGTTGCCCATGACCTGGGCGCACACCATGGTCAGCGCCTCGGCCTGCGTGGGGTTGACCTTGCCGGGCATGATGCTCGAGCCCGGCTCGTTCTCGGGCAGGCGGATCTCGCCGATGCCGCTGCGCGGGCCGGAGCCCAGCAGGCGGATGTTGTTGGCCACCGTGAAGAGCGCCACGGCGGTGCGCCGCAGGGCGCCCGACGACTCCACCACCGCGTCGTGCGCTGAGAGCGCCTCGAACTTGTCGTCCGCGGTGCGGAAGGGCAGGCCCGTGAGCTCGGCGATCTTGTCCGCCACCTTCTCCGCGTAACCCTTCGGGGTGTTGAGGCCCGTGCCCACCGCCGTGCCGCCCAGCGCCAGCTCGGCCAGGTGCGGCAGGGTGGCCTCCACCGCTTCGATGCTCTTGCGCACCTGGGTGGCGTAACCGCCGAACTCCTGCCCCAGCGTCAGCGGGGTGGCGTCCATCAGGTGCGTGCGCCCCGTTTTGACCTTGCCGGCGAACTCGGCGGACTTGGCGGCCAGGGCCTGCTCGAGGCTCCTCAGTTCCGGCAACGTGCGCTCCACCAGCGCGGTGTAGGCCGCGATGTACATGGCGGTCGGGAAGGTGTCGTTGGACGACTGGCTCTTGTTCACGTCGTCGTTGGGGTTGAGCGGCGTCTTGCTGCCCCGTTCGTTGCCGGTCAGCTCGGCGGCGCGGTTGGAGATGACCTCGTTGACGTTCATGTTCGACTGCGTGCCCGAGCCGGTCTGCCACACCACCAGCGGGAAGTGCTCGTCGAGCTCGCCGGCCATTATCTCGTCGCACACCCTGGCTATGAGGTCGGCCTTATCCCGGGGGAAGTCGGTGAGCTCGGCGTTGGTGAGCGCAGCGGCTTTCTTCAGCACCGCGAAGGCGCGCACCACCTCGAGCGGCATGCGCTGGTTGCCGATGCGGAAGTTCTGTAGCGATCGCTGGGTCTGCGCGCCCCAGTAGGCGTGGGAGGGCACCTGCACGTCTCCCAGGGTGTCCTTCTCGGTGCGGAACTCCGCCGCCTCCGCGTGCGGGCCCCCTTCGTTCGGGCCGGAGTGCGGGCCCTCTTCCTTGCTGGTGTGGTTAGTGCTCATGCCGCCCATGCTAACCAGGCCAGGCGGTCGGAACCGTGCCCGGCTGGCGGATCAGACACCAAGCACGTACCTCAGGGCCCGCGCCTGACCGTTACGCCAACTGGTCCAGTTATGACCGGCGCTGCGGCGCGTCAGTTCGTACGTGGCGCCTAGCCCTTCCAGCACCGCGGCCAGCTGCTCGTGGACGTCGGCCAACCACTCGAGGGTGCCGACCTCCATGTACCAGCGGGCGGGCGGCTCGGCGCCGGACTTCAGCCGCTCCAGCAGCCAGGAGTCGTCCGTGCGGTAGAACCGCTTCTCCTCGGGGGTGCCCAGGAAGGCGCCGGAGAAGCTCACCAGCGCGTCCACCAGCTCGGGGTGCTCGAGCGCCACGGTGGCGGAGAACAGTCCGCCCAGGCTGGCGCCCAGCCAGATGCGCTCGCCCGTGGCGGGGAAATCGGTCTCGAGCTTCGGTAGCAGCTCCTCCGTCACGAACTCGCGGTAGGCCGGAGCGAAGCCGTACTCTTGGACCCGGTCCACGGGCTCGATGAATGCGAAGCGGGCGGGCCGCAACTCACCGCGCCCCAGGAGCACGTCGGCCACCTCGTTGATGCGTCCGATGCGGTTGAAGGCCACCCCGTCCTGCACCAGCACGAGCGGCAGCTCCTTGCCCACGTGCTCGGCCGGGGTGTACACCGTCACCCGCCGCGTCTGTCCCGGCAACAGGTCGCTGGTGAGCCTCAGCCTCTCGGTCTCGCCGCTGGGCTTCGCGTCGCCCAGCTCCGCCAGCTCGTCCGGTTCGTACTCCGGTCCCACCACGGAGCTGGCGTTCGGGAACCACGGCGACTCCACGCCCCTGTCGTTGGCCGGGTCGCCGAGGACCTCCCCCTTCTCGTCACGGAAGGCGTACTCGAAGTAGACGTCCTCGGGCAGGTCGTACTCGATGGGCTGCTGGTCTGCCGGGTCCAACTGGAGTGGCGCCCGGTCCATGTCCGTCAGGTCCGAGAGCAGCTCCGTGGCCCACTGCGGCGGCTCGATCGTTAGCTTCATGCCCCGATGATAGTTCGCTGCCACCGCGATCCAGGTAGAACGGGCCCGCTCGGAGCGGCTGGTAGACTTGACCACATGACATACGCCGCAAGTAGCTACCTAGATTCCCTCTCCTTGGCGGAGCTCAGGTCTCGGCCCGGCGCCAAGTGGAAGTACTACCCGGAGGACGTGCTGCCGTGCTGGGTGGCGGAGATGGACTTCCCCATCGCCAAGCCCATCAAGGAGGCCATCCACGCCCAGGTGGAGACGGGCGACCTGGGTTACCTCATGCCCGAAGGCCTCCCCGGACTACGCGAGTCGGTGGCTCAGCGCCTGACCGAACGCCACGGCCTGGCCACCGAGCCGGACGACGTTGCGCTGCTGGGCACCACCGGCACGGGGCTCGGACTCTCCGTGCGTGCGTTCTCGCAGCCCGGCGACGAGGTCATGCTGCTCACCCCGCTCTACCCTCCCTTCCGCATGGCGGTGGAGAACGCCGGCCGCGTGCCGGTGGAGGTGGAGCTGCGGAACGGGCCGGACGGCTACACCATCGACTTCGGCGCCATGGAGAGTGCGGTCACGGACAGGACCTCCATGCTCATGCTCTGCAACCCGCACAACCCCGTGGGCCGCGTGTTCACCACCGAGGAGCTGACGGGCCTGGCCGACTTCGCCGAGCGCCACGGACTCACCATCGTGAGTGACGACCTGCACTCCGACCTGCTGCTCGACGGTCGGCACGTGCCCATAGCATCGCTGGACCACCCGGCCGCGGAGCGCACCGTCACCCTCTACGGACCCACCAAGGCGTTCAACATCCCCGGCCTCAAGATCAGTTTCGCGGTCAGCCGCAACCACGACCTGCTGGAGGGCATGGCCGGCGCCGGCGGCGGACTGGCAACGTCGCCCAACGTCCTCGCCCAGGCCGCCACCATCGGCGCCTACCGGCAGGGCGACGCCTGGCTGGACGAGGTGCTCGAGTACCTGAGGAGCAACCGCGACCATCTGCTGGAGCGGGTGGCGCGCAGCATGCCGAAGGTCAAGGTGCATAGCCCCGCCGCTACCTACCTGGCTTGGCTCGACCTGCGGGAGTGCGACCTGGGCGAGGACCCGGCCGCTTCCCTGCTGGAGCGCGCCAAGGTGGGCCTCAACGACGGCGCCTCCTTCGGCGCGGGCGGTCAGGGCTTCGTGCGGTTCAACTTCGCCACCAGCCGCGTCATCCTGGACGAGGCGCTGACACGGTTGGAGCGGGTACTCGTTTGAAGGACGGCGCGCCCCTGGACGTGCGCACCGTTTCGTTACCGTCCTCCCTCGAGGCCGCGTTGCGTTCGGGTCACCCGTGGATCTACCGCAACCATCTGGGCTCCACGGAGCTGCCGCATGGGGCGGTGGTGCGGGTGGAGGCCGGCACCGCCGCCTCGCACGCCGTGTACGACGGCTCGGGCGCCATCGCCCTGCGCCTGTTCGGCGACCGCCCCACCCCCGACCTCATCCGCTCGCGCGTGCAGCAGGCGCTGGCCCTCAGAGCGGGCCTCCCCGGTGAGGGCAACGACGCCTACCGCCTGATCAACGGCGAGGGCGACCTCCTGCCGGGCGTCGTGTGCGACCGCTACGGACGGTTCGCCGTCGTGAAGGCGTACGCCTCCTCCGTCGAGCAGTTCCTGCCGCAGATAGCCCGGGAGGTCGGCAGCCACCTCAGGCTGAAGGGGGTGGTGCTGCGGGGCGGCCACTCGGACGACACGGACACCGACGACAAGGGCGCGCCGACGGACGCGCCGGCGGGCGCCCGCGGCGGGCCTGCTAGCCTCACCGCGCTCTGGGGTGAGCTGCCTCCGCCCGAGCTGACCGTCACGGAGAACGGCCTCAAGTTCGTAGCCGACCCGTGGCGCGGCCAGAAGACGGGCCTGTTCCTGGACCAGCGCGACAACCGGCAGCTCGTCAGGCGGTTCGCCGAGGGCAGGCGAGTACTCAACCTCTTCGCCTACAACGGCGCCTTCAGCGTCTACGCCCTGGCGGGCGGAGCGTCCGCCGTGGTCAGCGTGGACATCGCAAGGCCCGCGCTGGAGGCGGCCGAGCGCAACGTGGCCCTCAATCCCCACGCCGGGCAGCACAGCGCCCTGGCGGCGGACATCTTCGACGCGCTACCCCGCTGGGCCAAGCAGGATCAGCGCTACGACATGGTGATCGTGGATCCGCCCTCCCTGGCCAACAACTCGGCGCAGCGCCGCCGGGCGCAGCGCGCCTACATGCGGCTGAACCGCGACGCACTGCGGCTGGTGGAGCCGGGCGGCCTGCTCGTTACCTCCTCGTGCACGGCGCAGGTGGCGCCGGAGCAGTTCCGGGAGGTGGTGGCCGAGGCGGCGCGCGCGGCCGGCGTCAGCGTGCAGGTGCTAGCCGAGCAGGGCCACGCCCTCGATCATCCGGTACCGCTGGCGTTCCCCGAGGGTCGTTACCTCAAGTTCATGGTGCTGCGGGTGCTGTGACCGGCTGAGCCGCCGAGCGGCTGAGCCTCGCGGTTCCGGCTAGGCGGTCGCCAAGCGCTCTTCCAACCAGTCCACTACGGCCGCGCGGGTGGCTTGCGGCACGCCGCTGTCGGGAGCGTCGTGGTGCAGCTCGTGGAACCCGCCCGCCTGCTCCACCAGGCGCACGCGCGGTGAGGCGGCGGCCAGGCGGCGGCTGCCCTCCACGGCGGCGATCTGGTCAGCCGAGCCGTGCACCACCAGCGTGTCCACGCTCAGGGCACCGGCCAGACGCAGGAGCTCGGCGCCCTCCTGCAGCATGGTGGCGCCGGCGTCGGCCCGCACCCCGCCGTGGTAGATGAGCGGATCGGCCAGGTAGCGCGAGATCTCGTCCGGCTCCCGCGAGATGGAGTCGGCCGACAGGCGCGTGGTGGGCACGCTCGGGAAGAGGTTCTTGAGGATGGGCGCGGCGCCCGTAACCACCTTGGGCCGCTTGGCCGCGTCCAGCAGGAACGGGGAGCTCAACACCAGGCCGTCCAAGCGCTCCGGGTGGTCCAGGGCGTAGCGCAGCGCTATCGCGCCCCCCATGCTGTGGCCGAAGAGGAAGTTGGGCACGCGCCCCGAGGTCTCGCGGGCGTGCATCTGCAGCGCGGCCAAGTCGGCGAGCGCCGGCGTGAAGCTCTCCACCGAGCCCCGCACCGGACCCGGGCTGTTGCCGTGGTTGCGCTGGTCGAAAGACCAGACGTCGAAGCCGGCGCGCGCCGCCGCGCGTGCGAGCCCCGCATGCCGGCCGGCGTGCTCGGCGTAGCCGTGGAGCACGAGGAGCACGGCCCGCGGGCCGCCACCCGGCGCACTGGCGGGCGCCGCCCGCCAGGCGTAGCCCGCCAGCTTCTCGCCGTCGTAGCACTCGAGCACGAACGGTTCGCTCCCTTGCGTGCCTGGGTCCGCCTGCCTGCGCGTTAGGTCCGTCATGTAGCTACCTATGGTAGCAGCCTCGGGCGGCGCCACCGGGGTCAGAGACCGTTGCGGGCGTAGATCTCGTCCACGTGGCGCAGATACCACGCCGGATCGAAGGCTGCTTCCAGCTCCTCCGCGCTGAGGGGGTTGGCGGCATCGGCGGCCACCAGCTCCCTCAGGTGGGTGCCGCTGCGCCACGCCTCCAGGCTGGCCCGCTGCACCAGGTCGTAGGCCGCTTCGCGGCTGGCGCCCGCCCCGATCAGCAGGTGCAGCAGGCGCTGCGAGAACACCAGGCCGTGCAAGGCGTCCAGGTTGCTGCGCATGCGCTCCTCGTCCACCACCAGGTTCTCGAGCACGCGCCTGAGCCGGCGAAGGGCGTAGCTCGCCAGGGTGGTGCTGTCCGGCAGGATCACGCGCTCCACCGAGGAGTGGCTCAGGTCGCGCTCGTGCCACAGCGACACGTTCTCCAGGGCCGCCTGCAGGTTGCTGCGCAGCAGCCGCGCGACGCCCGTGAGGTTCTCGGACGCTATGGGGTTCTTCTTGTGCGGCATGGAGCTGGAGCCCGTCTGCCCCGCCGCGAAGCCCTCCTGCGCCTCGCGCACCTCGCTGCGCTGCAGGTGCCTTACCTCCACCGCCACCCGCTCCACCGAGGTGCCCAGGATGGCGAGGGCGCTCATGAGCTCGGCGTGCCGGTCCCGCGCCACCGTCTGGTTGGTCACGGGATCGGGCGTCAGGCCCAGGCTGCGGGCCACGCCCTCCTCCACCGCCGCCGGCAGGTGGGCGTAGGTGCCGACCGAACCGGAGAGCATGGCCACCCCCACGGCTTCACGCGCCGCCTCGAGGCGCCGCTGGTCCCTCAGGAAGGCCGCGCGGAAGTTGAGGAACTTGAGCCCGAAGGTGGTGGGCTCCGCGTGCACCCCGTGCGTGCGGCCGATGGTGGGAGTGTGCCTGTACCGCTGGGCCAGCTCCGTTACCGCCTCGAGCAGGCGCGTCAGGTCGGCGAGGATCAGGTCCAGCGCGCGCACCAGCAGCGCGTTCTGCGCCGTGTCCACCACGTCCGTGCTGGTGAGACCGTAATGGATGTAGCGCGCATCTTCGCCGAAGCGCTCGGTGAGGGCGCGCGTGAAGGCCACCACGTCGTGGCGCGTCGTGCGCTCGATGTCGGCCACCCGCTCGGCGAACGCCTCGTCCAGCGGGGCAGCCTCGGCGGCGGCCGTGAGCGCCGCACCGGTGCCGGCGGGCACCTCGCCCAGCTCCTCGAAGGCCTGAGTGGCGGCCAGCTCCACCTCCAGCCAGGCGCGGTACTTGCTCGCCTGGCTCCATAGTTCGGTCATCTCCGGGGTGCTGTAACGCTCCAGCATGAAGCGGACGCTACCACGGCCCATAAGTACCGGGAGAAGCGTAGGTAAGCCGCTCTGGAATGGTAGAATCGTCTGTCAGGCCGCCGACCTGCGAGAGGCCCTTCCGGGCCTGGGCGAGCGCTGATTCCTCCCCACCCATCCACTCCTTGAACGGGGCCGGATGCGGCTGGGACGCGCTCCGTTTCGCGGTCGGCTGTGGAGGTCACCTTGAACGAAGGTCAGGTCATACCCGTCCAGATAACGGACGAGATAAAAACTAGTTTCATCAACTACGCCATGTCGGTCATCGTCTCGCGCGCGTTGCCCGACGTTCGCGACGGATTGAAGCCGGTGCAGCGGCGGATCCTCTACGCCATGAACCAGATGGGCCTCGCCAGCAACCGGAAGCACAGCAAGAGCGCCGGTGTGGTGGGCGAGGTCATCGGTAAGTACCACCCGCACGGCGACTCCGCCATCTACGACGCCATGGTGCGCCTGGCGCAGGACTGGAACCTGCGCTACCGCCTGGTGGACGGTCAGGGCAACTTCGGCTCCATCGACGGCGACCCCGCCGCCGCCTACCGGTACACGGAAGCGCGCCTCACCACCGTGGCCGAGGCCATGCTGGCGGACATCGACAAGGAAACGGTCGACTTCCGCGACAACTTCGACGGCACCATGCAGGAGCCGACGGTGCTGCCTTCGGCGGTGCCGAACCTGGTGGTCAACGGCGCCGCGGGTATCGCCGTGGGCATGGCGTGCAACCTGGCGCCCCACAACCTGAGCGAGACCGTGGACGCGCTGGTGGCCCTGCTCGAGGACCCCGACCTCACCACCGACCAGCTCATGCAGCACATGCAGGGTCCGGACTTCCCCACCGGCGGCCTCATCGGCCGGGACGGCATCCGGCAGGCGTTCGAGACGGGCCGCGGCTCCATCCGCATGCGTGCCCGCGCGCACTTCGACGAGCACAACGGCCGCAACATCATCGTGGTCACGGAGATCCCCTATCAGGTCAACAAGACCTCGCTCATCCAGACCGTGGCGCAGCTCGTGCGCGACAAGAAGATCGAGGACATCTCCAACATCCGCGACGAGTCGGACCGTCACGGCATGCGCATCGTGTTCGAGCTGAAGCGCGGCGCCAACTCCGAGGTGGTGCTGCACCAGCTCTACAAGTTCAGCCAGCTGCAGTCCACGTTCTCGGTGAACAACATCGTCATCGTGAACAACGCGCCCAAGCTCCTCGGCATGCTGGACCTGCTGCGCTACTTCCTCAAGCACCGCGCGGAGGTCATCCGCCGGCGCTCGGAGTACGAGCTCCGCAAGGCGCAGGAGCGCGCCCACATCCTCGAGGGTTACCTCATCGCCCTCGACGACCTCGACGCCGTCATCAGCCTCATCCGCAGCTCCAAGGACGGCCCCGAGGCCAAGGCGGGCCTCATGCGCGAGTTCGGGCTCTCCGAGCCGCAGTCCCAGGCCGTGCTGGACATGCGCCTGCAGCGCCTCACCGGCCTGGAGCGCGAGAAGATCCAGGAGGAGTACCGCGAGCTGCAGGAGGAGATAGCGCGGCTCGAGCTGATCCTCGCGGACGAGACGGAGCTCAAGCGCGTCATCCGCATGGAGCTGCTGGCCGAGAAGAAGGACTTCGGCGACCCGCGCCGCACCGCCATCACGGACCTCTCGGACGACATCACCAAGGAAGACCTGATAGCCGAAGAGGCCATGGTGGTCACCCTCACCAACGGCGGCTACATCAAGCGCACGGCCCTCACCAGCTACCGCACGCAGGCGCGGGGCGGCCGTGGTTCCAGGAGCCAGAGCGTCAAGGACGACGACTTCAACACCCAGCTGCTGGTGGGCAGCACGCACGACTTCCTGCTCTTCTTCACGGACCGGGGGCGCGTGTACCGCGAGAAGATCTACGACCTGCCGGAGCTCGAGCGCAACGCGCGCGGCAGCCACATCAGCAACATCCTGCCCCTCAAGGACGGCGAACAGGTGCAGACGGTGCTGTCGGTGCGCAGCCTGGACATCCCGGGTTACTTCGTCTTCGCCACCCGTAACGGGCTGATCAAGCGCACCCTGATCCGCGACTACATCAACATCACCTCCGCCGGCCTGGCCGCCATCAACCTGGTGGAGGGCGACGAGCTGGTCGCCGTGCGCATCACGGACGGCAGCGCCGACGTGGTGCTCGGCACGCGTCACGGGCAGTCCATCCGCTTCGCGGAGGCGGACGCCCGCGACACCGGCCGCGCCACGCAGGGCGTCATCGGCATCCGCCTGAAGAAGTCGGACGAAGTGGTGAGCCTGGCGGTCATCGCCGAGGCCGAGAAGGCGGAGGCCGAACTGCTGAGCCTCACCGAGCTGGGCCTCGGCAAGCGCACCCTGCTCGAGGAGTTCCCGCTCCAGGGCCGCGGCGGTCAAGGCGTCATCGGCCACCGCCTGACGGACAGGACGGGCAACATGGTCACCCTCACCCCCGTGCGGGGCAACGAGGAGCTGCTCATGCTCACCAACCACGGCATCGTCATCCGCACCACCGTGGCCGACGTGCGCAGCTACGGCCGCTCCACCCAGGGCGT
>CAZPWN010000005.1:0-34025 GCA_964590475.1 uncultured bacterium
TACAAGGCCATCGTGGCGGCGTTCAACGGCATGCCGCGCGAGGAGCTCTTCTGGTCGGACGCCGACCAGATACACGCGGACATCCGCACCATCCTGAGGCTCGAGCAGGAACGGACCGTGCGCCTCACCCTGCGCGAGGACCCCCTCAAGCGCGGGGTGGCCGTCATGGTGCTCATGCCGCGCGAGCGCCTCTCCGACGAGGTGCGCCAGCGGGTGCAGGAGTACCTGACCGACCGGCTTAGCGCCCGCCGCGTCGACTCGCGCCTGGCCATCGGGGAGGACGAGGGGCACGCCCGCTTCCACTTCTTCTTCGCCACCGACGAGGAGCCCAGTGCGGCGCTCCAGAAGGAGCTCGAGGAGAACGTGTCTCGCCTGGCGCGCAGCTGGGACGAGGAGGTGCGCGAGCTGCTGCAGAGCACCTACGGCGAGGCCGCCGGGGCGCGGCTGGCGCAGCGCTACCTGCCCGCCTTCGACGACAGGTACCGGGCGGACACCCGGCCGGAACGGGTGGTGGCGGAGGTGCGCCACCTCGAGAAGCTCACGGAAGTGCCGCACGTGGTGGATCTGATCGAACAGGGCGCAGACATGGCCGCGGATGTGCCGGCAGCTGACACCGCCACGCTGGAGGTGTACCACCGCGATCACGGCCTGGCGCTGTCGGACGTGCTGCCGCTCCTGGAGAATCTGGGCTTCCGCGTGCTGGAGCAGAACCCCTACAACCTCACCGTGGACGGTGAGCACCGCGGCGTGGACGTCTACTCGGTAGCCAACGCTCAGGGCGGCCCCATCGACGTGGAGACCAACCGCTCCCGCATCGTGGGCGCCCTGAGTCTGCTGCTGGCGGGGGGCGTCGACAACGACCGCCTCAACCGGCTCATCCTGCACGCCGGCTTGACCGTGCGGCAGGTGGCCCTCCTGCGGCTGTACCAGATGTACTACGCGCAGATCAACTCGGTCATCAGCCGCGCCTTCGTCAACGGCGCGCTGCTGGCTCACCCCGAGCTGGCGGCCATGCTGGTGCGCTACTTCGAGACCAAGTTCGACCCGAACGCCTTCGGCGCCTCGGAAGGCGGCTCAGGCGGCACGGTAGGCCCCTCTCCGGAGCGGCTGGAGGTGCTGGAGTCCATCGAGCAGGAGTTCATCGACGGCCTGGCGGACGTGAAGTCGCTGGCGGAGGACCAGGTGCTGCGCGGCCTCCTCGACCTCATGAAGGCCACCGTGCGGGCCAGCTACTTCCTGGGCCTGCCGCGCCTGAGCATCAAGATCGAATCGGCCAACGTGAGCCTCATGCCCGAGCCGCGGCCCATGTACGAGATCGCCGTGGCCAGCCGCAACGTGGAGGGCACGCACCTGCGGGGCGGCAAGGTGGCGCGGGGCGGCATACGCTGGTCGGATCGCCACGCCGACTTCCGCACCGAGGTGCTCGGACTGCTCAAGACGCAGACCACCAAGAACGCCGTCATCGTGCCGGTGGGCTCCAAGGGCGGCTTCGTGGTGAAGAGCGCGCCGCAGGGGCCCGAGCTGCGTGACCACGTGCGGGCGCAGTACCAGACCTACATCAGGGGCCTGCTGGACCTGACGGACAACCTGGTGGACGGCGAGGTCGTGCACCCCGAGGACCTGGTCATCTACGACGACGCCGACACCTACCTGGTGGTGGCCGCCGACAAGGGCACCGCCACCTTCTCGGACCTCGCCAACGCCACGGCCGCCGAGTACGACTACTGGCTGGGCGACGCCTTCGCTTCCGGCGGCTCCGCCGGCTACGACCACAAGGGCATGGGCATCACGGCCCGCGGGGCGTGGGAGGCCGTCAAGCGCCACTTCGCCGAACTGGACGTGGACGTCTACAAGGACACCTTCACGGTGGCCGGCATCGGCGACATGTCGGGCGACGTGTTCGGTAACGGCATGCTCTACACGGACCGCATCCGCCTGCAGGCCGCCTTCAACCACCTGCACATCTTCATCGACCCCGACCCGGATCCGGACAAGGGGTACGAGGAGCGCAAACGCCTCTTCGGACTGCCCCGCTCCACCTGGGAGGATTACGATCGCTCCCTCATCAGCGAGGGCGGCGGCATCTTCGATAGGGCGGCCAAGAGCATAAAGCTCTCGCCCGAGATCCGCGCCATGCTGGGCGTGGAAGCCGAGGCGCTGTCGGGTCAGGAGCTCATCCAGGCCATCCTGCGCATGCCGGTGGACCTCCTCTGGAACGGCGGCATCGGCACCTACGTGAAGGCCACCGACGAGCGGCACGGCGAGGTGGGCGACTCGGCCAACGACGGCGTGCGGGTCAACGGCGGCGAGCTGCGCGCCAGGGTGGTGGGCGAGGGCGGCAACCTGGGCTTCACCCAGCTGGGGCGCATCGAGTACGCGCTGAACGGCGGCCGCCTGAACACCGACGCCATCGACAACTCGGCGGGCGTGGACTCCTCGGACATCGAGGTCAACATCAAGATCCTCCTGCAGCCGCTCACCGCCGCCGGTGAGCTGACCCTGCCGGAGCGGAACGAGCTCCTCAAGGAGATGACCGAGGAAGTGGCGCGCCTGGTGCTGAGGCATAACCACGACCAGGCGCGGGCGCTGAGCCTGGCGTTCCGCGCCAGCCGCCGCGAGCCGGCACTCTACGCCTCGCTCCTCGAGTACCTGGTGGAGTCCGCGGGCCTCAACCCCAAGGTGGAGTTCCTGCCCACCGCCCGCCAGCTGGAGGAGCGGCGCGTGGCGGGAGAGGGCCTCTCGCGGCCCGAGCTCTCCGTGATGCTGGCTTACGTGAAGATGGGCCTCTACAGCCGCCTGCTCGAGACGGAACTGCCCCGCGAGCCGCACCTGCAGCACTACCTCTACGACTACTTCCCCGTTCAGCTGCAGGAGCGCTACGCAGGGGCCATCGAGCAGCACCGCCTCAAGGCCGAGATCACCGCCACCGTCATAACCAACACGCTGGTGGACAACCTGGGCCTGGCGTTCGTGCACCGCGCCATGCGCGACAACGGCGCCAGCGCCATCGAAGTGGTCCGCGCCACCCTCATCGCCCTGGAAGTCATGGACGCGCTGTCCTACTTCAAGCGCATGGACGAGCTGGGGCCGGAGGTCGGGGCGGAGGCGCAGTACACCGCCATCCTCGAGATGGTGCGCGCCGTGCAGGGCGTGGTGAGCTGGATGCTCTTCAACAACATCGGCCACGGCGACTTCGAACACGTGGTTAGCAGCTACCGCGCTCCGCTGGCGGAACTCCGCACCGGCCTGCGCGGCTTCATGCCGCCCAGCGAGGCCGAGCGCTTCGACGAGCGCGTGGCGGAACTCACCGAGCTGGGCATCGACCAGGACACGGCGGCCGACATAGTGGCGCTCGAGTACCTGCCCACGGGCTTCGGCGTCATCCAGGTGGCCAAGAGCACGGAAACGCCGCTCGCAGAGGCGGCGGTGCGCTTCTTCGAGCTGGGCGAGCGCCTCTCCCTCGGCTGGCTGCGCGACGGGCTCTCGGAGCTGCCTTCCACGGGGCCGTGGGAGAAGATCGCCCTCACGGACCTGGTGATGGACCTGCGGGACGTGCAGCAGCGCCTCACCGCCACCTACTTCAACGAGCAGCGCACCGGCGACATGAGCGAGTTCCTGGAGCCCCTGACGGCGGTCACGCGCTACGACCGGGCCCTGGCGGAACTGCGCGAACCCGGCGCCCTCGACCTGGCTGCCGGCACCGTGATGGTGCGGCTGCTGAGGCAGGCGGAGGGCTCCGCCTCCCGGGGGCGCGGCCGGGCGGACTAACCGATGAGCGCCCTGCTGCCCACGAAGGAGCGCAGCAGGGCATCCAGTCTCTCCAGACCCACCTCGGTGGCGCGCAGCACGTCGTCCTCGCCGTGCTGCAGGAGACCGTGGCGCGTGGCGTCCCGTAGCCAGGCGGGCGCCAGGTCCGCCACGTGCGCGCCAGAGCGTTCGGCCAGGCGGCCCAGGTCCACGCCCTCGAGCGTGCGGAGCCCCGTCATCAGGCGCTCCAGCACCACGTCGTCGGCGTCCAGCACCTCGCGTTCCCCTTCGGCGCCAAGGAGCCACGTCTTGATGGGCGGGTTCTTGACGCGCGTGCCGTAAGGCCCCTCCGGCAGGTAGGCCGAGGCGCCCGGACCGAGGGCCAGGTAGTACCGCCCGCGCCAGTAGGCCAGGTTGTGCTGCGATTCGTGGCCCGGCAGGGCGAAGTTGCTCACCTCGTAGCGCCTTAGGCCGTACTCCTGCACCACCTGCCCGGCAAGTTCGAAGGCGTCCGCGTCCGCTTCCGGGTCGATGCGCACGCCGCGTCGCCCGAAGGGCGTGTCGGGCTCGATGGTGAGGCTGTACACGCTGAGGTGAGAGGCGCCCATGTCCAGCACGGTGCGCAGGTCGTCCTCCAGCTGCTGACCCGGTACCGCCATGATGATGTCCACGTTGGCCTGCATGCCGGAGGCGAGCGCCATACGCACCGCCTCCAGGCCCGCCTGCCGGTCGTGCACGCGGCCCAGGTACGACAGCACGGGATCCTGGGTGGACTGCAGGCCGATGGAGAGGCGCGTGACGCCCAGCGCGGCGAAGAGCGCCAGGCGCCGTTCGTCGAAGGTCAGCGGGTCGGCTTCCAGCGTCAGCTCGGTGCGGGCCAGCTTGCCGCGGCCCGGCTCGCCGCCCGTGCCCCAGCCGCGCCTCAGGGCTGCGAACACCTTCTCGAGCTCCGCGTCGCGCAGGTGGGAGGGGGTGCCGCCACCGAAGTAGACGGTGTCCAACGGGCCGGGGTAGGCCGAGGCCACCTGCTCCACCTCGACCTCGAGCCGCTCCAGGTAGCGCGCCACCAGCGGCTCCGAGCGCAGCATCTTGTGGAAGTCGCAGTAGGGGCAGATGCTGGGGCAGAACGGCACGTGCACGTAGAGCGCGCGCGGGGTGAGGGCCCCGGGCTCCTGCGCCGTGCTCGTGGCGGAGACGGCGGAGCCAGCGGCGCTAACTGAGAAGGACGACACCCGTAGAGCGTAGCCCGGGTGTCGTCCTTCAGCTTGTAGCGCCTAAGTCAGGCGCCGCGAACTTAGGTAGTCAGCTCAGGGGAGCTGCTCGAGCTGGTCGTCCAGGATGAGGTTGGCTTCCTGGTTGGCGAACTCGAGGGTGCTCTCCACGTCGGCGCCGTCCATGATGGCGGACATCTCGGAGTCGATCAGGGCGCGGACGAAGTCGTAGCCCGGCACGTTCGGCTCGGCGATGCCGTACTCCAGCATGTTGAAGGCGGCGCCGTAGGCGGGCAGCTCCTCGAAGATGGGGCCGAGGCCGGCGGCAACGCTCTCGCGCACGGGGAAGTACTGGCTGGCGTTGGCCCACTTGGCCTGGGCTTCGGTGCCCGTGTAGAACTTGAGGAACAGCCAGGAGGCCAGGGTCTCTTCGGGGCTGTGGCCGGCCGGCAGGCTCACGGAGGCGCCGTACACGTTCATGACGGGGTCGGGGGTGGTGTGGGGGATGGCGGCGACGCTCCAGTCGAAGGTGGCGCCGGCGTCGATGGCTTCCTGGTAGAACGGCAGGCCGGAGGAGCTGCCCACGGTGAAGAGGGTGCGGCCGGCGCCGAAGTTGGTCTGGTCGCCGAAGCGCTCGGAGATGAACACGGCGCAGCCGTCCTCGAAGAGGCCCTGGAGGAACTCCATGGCGGCTACGGCGCCGTCGCTGTTCAGCGTGTAGCGGTTGGTTTCTTCGTCGTAGACGTTGCCGCCGAAGGCGAAGGTCCAGGAAGCGAAGCGGCTGGCGTCCACGGCGAGCTCGTAACCGAAGGAGCGGCCCTCGGAGCTGGCGCCGCTGTACGGGTTCTCGGTGGCGGCGCAGGCAGCGGCGCGGAACTGCTCGGGGGTGGTCGGCGGGCCTTCGAAGTCGATGGCGCCGGCCGCGCGCAGCTCGTCGAGCCAGGTGGCGTTGTAGTACATGACCTCCATCGAGCGGTTAGGCGCGATGCCGAGGCGCTGGTTGTCGAAGGTGGGGAAGATGTCCGACTGGTAGAAGCCCGGGAAGAAGTCGGCCTTGTCCTCTTCGGAGAGGCCCCACTTCTCGGAGTTCACCAGGGGACGCATGTCTACCAGGCCGTCCACCAGCTGGTAGGTGGCAGCCTGGTTCTGGTACGCCACCACGATGTTGGGCACGTCGTTGGTGCCGAGCAGCGCCACCATCTTCTGGAAGATGTCGTCGTAGCCGCCCTGGAACTCGGCGTTGACGGTGATGCCCCACTCGTTCGTCTGGTTGAACTCGTCCACGATCTCGAGCAGCGCGGTCTCGCGGATGCCCGAGTGCTGGTGCCAGAAACTGACCGTCTGGCCGGTGGGGTCCACGTCCTCGTAGCTGGTCTGCGCGAACGCAGTCGTGGCCAGCACGAGTCCTAGTAACGCGGTGAGGATGAACTTGCCTCGCTTCATCTATGTTGCTCCTTCCGAGCCTTGTTACTACCTAACTGAGTCTGGTTCGCGCACGTCGCCTACCGACGGGCGCCTGGCTAGTGACCTTGGTCCGCGACCGAACCGGGAGGCGGGCCTTACCGCATAAACGGAAACCGTGTCCGTGAATGCCAGATGGGGAGCGGGGCAGCACCATCACCCCTTGAGACCCGAGGTGGCGATGCCCTCGGTGAACTGCTTCTGAGTGAAGAAGTAGACGATGAGCACGGGCACCACCGTGATGACCGTACCGGCCATCAGCAGGTGCGTCTGCGGTCCCGCTTCGGAGATGAAGGTGTAGAGGCCCACCCCGAGCGGGCGCCAGGTGGCGGTGGTGGTTACCAGCAGCGGCCAGAGGAACTCGTTCCACGCCGTGACGAAGGTGAGGAGCGTGGCCGTCATCAGCACCGGCTTGCTCATGGGCAGCACCACGGCGGTGAGGAAGCGCATATGGCCGGCGCCGTCGATGACGGCGGCGTCGTAGAGCTCGTTCGGCACGCCGATGAAGAACTGCCTTAGCAGGAAGATGATGAACGCCGACGCCATGAACGGCACGGTGAGAGCGGGCAGACTGTTCATCCAGGAGCCCCAGGGGATGATCTGCCCGCGGATGAGGAGCAGGTTGGGGATGAAGGTGACCGTGCCCGGGATCATGAGGGTGGCCAGCAGCACCATGAAGATGGCGCCGCGGCCGGGGAAGCGGATGCGGGCGAAGGCGTAAGCCGCCAGCGTGCAGGTGACGAGCATGCCGAGGATGATGACCGCGGTGATGATGACCGAGTTGCGGAAGTAGCGAACGAAGCGCGCCTCGTTCCAGGCCTCCGCGTAGTTGCCCCACTGCGGGTTGGAGGGGATGGGCACGCGGTTGATGGTCTCGCCCAGCGTCATGAACGAGGTGGAGATCATGTAGAGGAACGGCGTGAGGCTGATCAGGGCCCCCACGATCAGCACGAAGTAGATGGGCAGGTGCGAGAGTTTGAACTCGCCCGGTCCGCGCGAGGCGCGGCCTGTGATGGCCTTGGGCGGGGCGGGCCGCTTGGCGTCCGTGGTTGCCGCTGCGTCAGCCACCGAAAGCCCTCTTCCCGAAGAAGCGGTTCTGCATCAGCGTGAGGATGAGGATGATCACGAAGAGGATCACGGACTGCGCAGCCGCGGAACTGAAGTCGTTGCGCTTGTAGAAGGTGTCGAAGATGACGATGCTGGCCGTGTCCACCGCGTCCCTGGTCTGCGGTTCTCGCATGACGTAGATGTGGGTGAACGCCTGGAACGTGCCGATGAAACCGAGCACGGTGAGGTAGAAGGTCACGGGCGCCAACAGAGGCACGGTGATGAAGCGGAACTGCTGCCGCTTGTCGGCGCCGTCGATGGACGCCGCCTCGTAGAGCTCGGGCGAGATGCCGCCCAGCCCCGCCAGGAAGATGACGGCGTTGTAGCCCGTGTAGGTCCAGATGCCGAAGATGATGATGGTGACGAGCGCCAGCGACGGGCCCGCCCAGAAACCGCTGAAGTCGGCGTTGGGGAACACCCCCCCGAAGAGCAGCTGGGACAGGGGCCTGGTCTCGCTGACCCAGCGCTGCGGCTCCAGACCGACCATCATGAGCACCTGGTTGGCGATGCGCTCCTCGCGCGCGCTGAAGATCGTGCGGAAGATGGCGGCGCCCGCCACGGCCGGGGTCACGTACGGCAGGAAGTAGATCATGCGGAAGAGCTCCTGCCCGCGGATCTTCTGGAACAGGAGGCTGGCGATGACCAGCGCCAGGGCTATCTGGATGGGCACCGAGCCGAAGCCGTAGTACACGGTGCGCACGAGGCCGTTGAGGTAGACGCGGTTGCCCGCCTCCATCATGAGGCCCCAGCCGAGCGAGATGGCCACCCCGGAGCCGATGAGCACCAGCGCCCCCAGCGCCTTGGCCAGCGAAGGCGCGCCCTGCCGGCCCTTGAAAGCGTCCGTCCAGAGCCAGTGCGCCACGATTATCAGTACGAGCCCGCCGAAGAACGCCAGCGCGCCCCACCAGTCGCCGAGGGTCCGCTCGTAGTTGGTGAGGCCGATGAAGGCGCCCTTGCGGATGCGCCAGTTGTGCACGCTCATGTAGATGGAGTACACGATGGGGAAGAGCCCGAAGACAGCTATGAGGAGCGTGGCGGGCAGGATGAAGAGGTAGCCCGTGATCCACTCGCGCCGCTCGCGCGCACTGACGCGCGGTTTTGCAGCGGGTTCGGAGGTCGATGCTATGGCCATGTTGGCGTATCGGCTCCCCTCAAGCGGACACTGGATCCGCGAGGACCGGGCCGGCTCCAGCAAGGTAACGGCTCTCGGTCAGGGTTTCGTCAGCCAGGATCACTTGGCCCGTCCGCTCGGAAACACTACCCAACTATAGCTAACGGCGAGCCCCGGGCAGCCGGTGTAGAGGCGGCTTCCGGTAATCGAACATTAACGCTCCGGGCTAGCATGGCCTGGTGTGGTTCGCTGAGCTCATCCAGGGGCTGGAAGACGTGGGCGTGCGGGAGCTCGAGCGGCTCGGCGCGCGCCAGGTGCGCCGCGTGGCGGACGGCGCCCGCTTCGAGGCGCAGGACGTGCAGCGGGTGCTGCGGGCGCGCACGGTGGCGGCCTTCTACCTGCAGCTCACCTTCGGCGTGCCGCGCCCCAAGGCGCTGCTGGGTGACGCCGCCCTGCGCCGGCTGACCGCCGCCGTTGGCAGCGTGGCGGGCGAGCGCGGCGCCGGTACGGACCTATCCGGCGGCCCCTTCGACGGGCTACGGCTGGCGGCGGCCGGCAAGGACAGCCCGGTCATGCGGCGCCTGGGCGAGGAGCTGGCGCGCGCCGCCGGTCTCGGCTACGACCCGGAGGAGGGGGAGCTGCTGGTGCGGCTGCGGCCCGACCCCCTGGGCGCCGGCTGGGAGGTGCTGCTGAGGCTGACCCCCAGGCCCGCCACCGCCCGCTGGTGGCGTGTCTGCAACCGGGCCGGCGGCCTCAACGCCGCGGTGGCGGCCGCCATGAACGAGCTGGCCGGCAGCAAGCGCGTAGGCAGGTACCTGAACCTCATGTGCGGCTCCGGCACGCTGCTGGTGGAGCGGGCGCTGGCCGGCCCGGCGCGCCGGCTGGTGGGGGTGGACGTGGACCCGGGCGCCATCACCTGCGCGGAGCGCAACCTGGCGGCCGCCCGCGTGGCGGAGCGGTGTGAGCTCATCACGGCCGACATCGCCGACCTGGGCGCCGAGCTGACCGCCGAGGCGGGCCCCTTCGACGTGGTGACGGCGGACGCCCCGTGGGGCGACGCCATCGGGCGCAACGCCGACAACCGGCAGCTCTACCCGCGCCTGTTCGCCAAAGCGGCGGAGCTGGCGGCGCCGCACGCCCGCTTCGTGCTGCTGACCCACGAGGTGAAGCTCGTCAGGGCGCTCCTGCGGGACGCGCAGGGCTGGGAGCTCCTGCACGAGACCCAGGTGGCGCATGGCGGTCACAACCCGCTGCTGCTGGTCCTCGGCAAGCGGTGACCGGGCCTCCGTCGCGCCCGTGCCAGCGCTCCGTAGAACCCAGCTTGCCTTGGCCTCCGCGACGGCGCCGAGGCGGCCTCCGTGCCGCCTGGGAGGGGCATGACCCTATGCTAGACTTCGCCGCGTGACGCCGTCCCGCCTAACACGGCTCAAGCCGGGCTGGTACCTGTTGATCGCCCTGGCGATCTACGCCGTCGTCGTGACGGTGCTCCTGGCGCGGGCCTCAAACCGGCCCGAGCCCGTGGCGGAACCGCCCCTGCCGGAGCCCGCGACCACGCAGGCGGCCACCGCCGAGATCACCGCACCCGACGGCCTCTGGTTCCCCATACCCGGCGCGAGCCTGCCGGCTTCGGACGAGAACCTGCCCGGCGCCCCCCGGGTGTACCGCCACGGGGTCAGCCAGGGCTTCGACTTCTACAGCGAGGACGCGGGCGTGCCCCTAGGGCACGGCACGCCGGTGGTGGCCGCCGCCAGCGGGCAGATAGTGAGGGCCGACGTGGCGTTCACCGAGATGGACCCCCGCGCCTGGGAGGTGCTCATCACCGACGTAGAGGATGCCGGCGCGGACGAAACGCAGCTCGACAACCTGCGCGGCCGCCAGGTGTGGCTCCGCACCGAGGACGGCACCGTGCTGCGTTACGGGCACCTCTCCAGCATCCGCTCGGGCATCCGCGTGGGCACCAACGTGTACCGCGGTCAGGTCATCGGTTACGTCGGCAACTCCGGCACGGACCGGGCCGTGGCCGGCAGCCAGGATGGCGCCAGGCTGCGCTTCGAGATCTGGACGGATGAGGACGAGTTCTTCGGCGCGGGCATGGACGCTACCGAAGTGAGGCTCGCGGCGGCTACTCTGTTCGTGGGACCATGACCGAAGGATCGCGAGAGAAGAGAACGCCATTGCCGCCGGTGGTGGACGGCTCGGAGCCGACCGCCATGCAGATCGTCTGGCAGAACGTCTGGGTGAGGGCCGTCACCTACGTGTTCCTCACCGTGCTCGTCATCAGCGTGCTGTGGCGGCTGAGGGGCGGTTACGCCTTCGCCCTGCAGGTGGGCATCATCGGCTTCCTCATCGCCTACATCCTCCATCCAGTGGTGGCGTGGCTGGGTCGGCGGCGCATCGGACGCGGCCTGGCCGTGGGCCTCACGTACGGCGCGCTCATGCTGCTCCTCGCCTTCGGTTCGCTGGTGGTGACCCAGGTGGTGACGGAGACCGGGCGCTTCGTGCAGCTCATCCCCAGCGCGCTCGACAACGTGGGCGCCTGGTTCACCTCCATACAGATGTGGTTCGTGAGGATCGGCGAGGGTCTGCCGGACTTCCTCTCCAGCAGGCTCGGTGTCGGCGAGAACAGCTTCGAGATCACCCTTCAGGTGCGCGAGCAGTTCCAGAACTTCCTGCAGGGGCTGGTGCGGAGCGTGCAGGGCCTGCTGGAGCAGCTGGTGACGGGCGGCCCCAGCCTCCTGGTGTCCAGCGCCACGGCCGTCATCTCCACCACCTTCCAGATCTTCCTGATCTTCCTGGCGGGCGCCTACTTCCTGTACGACTTCCCGCGTTTCGTGCGGGCGTTCAAGCGCCTGATACCCGTGCGCTACAGGGACGTCTCCAACGACCTCATGACCAAGGCGGATTCGGCGGTCGGCGGCTACCTGCGCGGTCAGCTCCTCATCACCATGGTGCTCGGGGTGATGATCTGGATAGGCCTGACCCTCATCGGCATCCCGTTGGCCACCGCCATCAGCTTCCTGGCAGCTGTGTTCAACCTCGTGCCGTACCTGGGTCCCATCCTGGGAGTCGTGCCGGCCATGCTGCTCGGCTTCACGGTGAGTCCGCTGGCCGCCGTGCTGGCAGTGGTGGTGTTCACCGCCGCCAACCAGATCGAAGCGCACCTGCTCTCGCCCCTGATCCTCTCGCGCAACACGAACCTGCACCCCATCACCGTGATGCTGTCCATCATGGCGGGCGTGGGGCTCATGGGTCTGCTGGGCGCGCTCATAGCGGTGCCACTGGTGGCCATGATCAAGGTGATCCTCGAGGATTACGTGCTCTCGCGCCCCGCCTTCACGGGGGTGCCCCGCTCGCAGGTGGTGGTGGCGGCCGATGGCACCGTGATGAGGCCCGCGGAAGATGCGGAGGCCGAGGAGTCGCTGGTGGTGGGCGCCAGGAACGCGGAGGACTCGGACGACCCGGAGGACCAGGACGACCAGGACGACCTGGAGGGACCGGACCGGCTGGAGGGCCCCGAACTGCCGGAGGATGCGGAGCGGTTGGAGGGTCCGGAAGAGCCGGAACCCAACGATCCCACGGTCCTACCCAAGGATCAGGGCTGAGGTTCGTCCGCGGTGCGGGCGCGCCTGCTGGCGGCGGAGCGCCTGAGCGTCGGCCCCGAGGCGTGCTTGCCCTCGTACATGCGGCCGTCGGCCCGGTTCAGCAGGCTCTCGGCGTCCAGTCCGTCGGTCGGGTAGCTCGCCAGCCCCACGCTGGCACCTATCTTGAGCCCCTGCACCTCGATGTTCGACACCGTGGCAAGCAGCCGCTGCATGGCGCTGCGGGCCGCCTCGGGCCGCACCTCGGGCAGTAGCAGCACGAACTCGTCGCCGCCCCAGCGGAACACCGAGTCCGTGTCGCGCTTGGAGGCCTTCAGCGCGTCCGCCACGTGGCGGAGCGCCGCGTCGCCCGCCGCGTGACCGAAGCGGTCGTTCACGTTCTTGAAGTTGTTCAGGTCCAGCATCACCAGGTTCAGGTGGTGCTCGTAGCGCCTCGCCCGGGCCAGCTCCTGGCGCACCACGCGCTCGAAGCCCTCGCGGTTGCCCAACCCCGTGAGGGGGTCGGTTACTGCGGAGCGCTCCAGCTCCATCACCTGCTCTGACTGGCGCACCAGCACGGCAATGTGCTGAGCGAACGACTCCGCCAGGCGGAGGGCGTTCTGGCTGAAGGCGTGCTCGGTGGAGAAGTTGTCCAGGTTGAGGGTGGCCACGATTTCGCCCTCGTGGTCCGCGATGGGCACCATGGCCTGACTCTTCATCTGCGCCAGGCGGCCGCTGCCCAGGTCCTTGGGCGAGCGCTCCGCCGTGTCACTGGAGTTCACGATGGCGGCGCCCTTCAGGACGCGAGCCGACCCCGCCAGGAACGAGTTCTTCTCACCGCCGTACCAGTGCAGCTGCTCGGCGTAGGTGAAAGGACCCGCGTGGGCCTGCAGCTCCTCGAGGTCCCAGCCGATGGCGGCCTCGTAGTAGAACAGGTCGCCGTGGCGCACCAGGATCGACACCGCTTCGGCGCCGGGCACCAAGTCCACGGCCGCCTCCGCCGCCCGCCGGTAGAGCACGTTGGGCGCCTCTGAGCTGCTCAACTGGCGGATCACCGCCAGCATGGCTATCAGCTGACGGTTGAGGGTGGCGCGGTCCAGGCCGGCGGAAAGGGGTGTGGTCAGGGCCTGCAGCGTGCTGCGCTGCGCCTTCGTCCACGGTCTGGCTTTGCCAACGCGGGTCAGGGCCAGCAGGGCCTGGATCTGGCGGCTGGCGTCCGCCACCGGGATCACCGCCACGGAGCGGGCGTTCTCCGCGCCGCTCCAGATGGGCGCCGCCACGCTGTCGAGGAAGAGCGGCTCGCGCGTGTTCCAGACGCTGGCCAGCGCTCCTTCGTTGGGCAGGCCGTCCTGCAGCTCCCGTTCCCGCTCCGGCGTGAGCGCCCCGCGCGCGGCGAGGGAGCGGAACTGGCCGTAGTTCAGTGTCAGGAACGCGCCGCAATCTATGTCCAGCGCGGGCAGCAGCACCTCGAGGGCGCCCCCGGCGGTGTCCGCCACGCTCTCGGTCACCAGCATGCTCTGGCTGAGGTCGGCCAGTACCTTCTGCTCGGCCTTGTTGCGCGCCAGCTCCTCGGTGGTCTCGAGCCGCTGCAGCACCTCCTCCACCATGCGGACGTACGCGCGCAGCGCCTCCTGCACGGCGGCGCCGAAGGCGGCCCGCTTCTCGTGTTCCAGGTTGAGAACGGCGCGCACCTCGCCGCCGTTGGCGATGGGCAGGGCCAGCTCCGTAAGGGTGGGTGCGGCGCCCGGCGCCACCATGAAGTCGGGGTCGAGGCGCGCGTCCGGCACGTACTGCCGCTCACCGGAGGTGAACGCGCGGCCCGTGACCGTCCGCAGCGGGATCCTGAAGTCGGCGTCCACGCGCCACCGGAAGCTGGTGTGCACCACCAGGTGGTCCTCCTCCGGCACGAAGATCTCGGCGTGGGTGAAAGGCAGGATGTCCGAGAGCAGCCGCGGCGCGTTGCGGAACAGGGCGTCCACCGACGTGCACTGGTTGAGCTCGATGGCGGCCTCCTGCAGCAGCTTGGCGCGGCGTTCGGAGTGGCGGGCGCGGCGCTCGGCGGAGCGCCACAGCGCGAAGATCTGGTGCCCGGCGAGCGCCCCCAGCAGCATGGCCAGGGCCATGCCCACGTAGTCGGACGGGCCCGCGCTGATGCCCGAGATGAGGGAGTTGAGGAACACCAGCAGTATGCCGATCGGCGCCAGCACGGCGCCCGCCTGCCAGCCCAGACCCGTGGTGGCCACCAGGAACGGGATGGCCAGGAGGAAACCCTGCCAATAGGTGGCGGAGTCCCTACCGAAACTCACCAGGAACAGCAGGGCCGAGAGCAGCGCCAGGATCACCGGCCAGGACCGTAGCTTCAGGCGTACGAGCCTTCGGGGGACTCTCAGCTTGCGGTGTTCAGGTTCCACGTGTTCCACGCTCGGATTCTCCCCGACGGCCTATGACGGCGTCCTTAAGGGGTTCTTACGGGATTGTCACCCGCACCTCTGTTCTTCTCCTGCCGGATGTTGCCGTGGTTACCGGACCGTTGGGGCAGCTCGGCCGAGGCGCGATAGACTATGGCCCGTGACGAAGAGCCGCAAGAAGCGCACCGTAAGTACCGGTTCTCGCCTCGACCTCGAGGCGATAGGGCTGGTGCTGCTGGCGCTGGGCATCTTCACCACGGGCATCCTCGTGCCGGCGCTGCCGACGGGCGACCTGGGCGCAACCGTGAGGGGTGCCCAGCTGGACCGGGTGGGCTGGGCCGCCTACGCCCTGCCGGTGCCGCTGCTCGTGCTGGGCGGGCTGTTCCTCATGCGCCGCAACCCCCGCTGGTGGCCGCGCGCGCTCCTCGGTTACCTGCTGCTCGTGGCCGGCCTCTGGGGCACCTCCGTGGGGCTGGTGCCCAGCGCTACCGGCTCCTGGGGCACCGGCGTGCGCCAGACGCTGGGCGCAACTTGGGGCACTCTCGCGGCCCTGCCCGCCGTGGTGCTCGCCACCGTGGGGGTGGACCTCCTGCTCGGCTGGGCGCCCACCCGGCTGCTGCGCGCCGTGCTGCGCAGCGTCCTGGGCGGCATCCGGCGCACCTGGAGCTGGCTCACCGAGACCCGCAAGAAGGTGCGCAAGCGGGCGGCGTTCCAGGCGGACGTGGCGCTGACCCGCCGGGGCCTCACCGATATAGACCGCGACCTGCAGGCGCTCAGCAGCCTCTACCCGGGCAGCGCCGAGCTCGAGCGCTGGCGCGAGGACGTGCATGAGAGCAGGCGGCTGCTAGCGGACCCGGACGAGGTGGCGCTCAAGGAGGCGCGAGCGGACGTGCGCGCCTGGCAGAGTGCGGTGGCCGGGTTCACCAAGGACCGCGCCGTGGAACTCGGCTACCAGCTCGCGGCGGAGAGCGCCAGCCCGCCCGACCCCGAGGCCACCACTTTCGAGGCGTGGGCCATGGGCCTCAAGCGCGGGCTGGACGACCCGCTGGAGCAGAGGGGCTCGGCGGCGGAGGCGCTGGAGAGGGTCCGCAAGGCGCTCGCGCTGGACTTGGTGGCCCTCACCGAGCGCCAGAAGCGCCTGGCGCGCGAACGCGACCAGGATCAGCGTGAACTCAAACGCATGACCCCCCGGCAGCTGGCGGGCGCCTACCGGACCCACCAGAAGCGGGTGGAGGAGCTCAGGCAGGTGGAGGCCGACGCCGACGCGCTGGTGGGCCACGCGGCGGAGTTCGAGCGGTGGCGCCCCCTTGCCGCCCGCCTGACGGACGCCCTGGAGGCCTATCCCGATTTCGAGGAGCTGACCGACTACCACCGGACGCTCACCACCGAACTGAACGACAAGGGGCGCGCGCTGCTGGCGCAGGACCAGGGGTGGGACGAGGCGCTGTCCGCCGTGCTGCGCCGCGCCGTGCTGCACGCGCAGGAGCTCGAGCGGGAACGGGCCGAGCGGGAGCGCGCAGAACGCCTGGCCGCCGAGCTGGCGGCTGCCGAGGCTCTGACCGCCGAAGCCGAAGCTCTGACCGCCGAGGCGGAGGAACCGGCCGACGCCGCCAGCGCCGAGCAGGAGGCCGAGTGGGTGCGGAGCTTCCGTGAAGGCGAGCGCGACTACGGGCCCGAGTTCCAGCCCATCGAGACCGAGCTCGACCGGGCGGGTCTCGTGGGCAAGGAGCAGCGCGTCGAGCCGTCCCTTCGCACCTCGCCGCAGGCCGTGGCCGTGGAGGACGCTCCGGCCAGCAACGTGGAGCGCGCCCTGATAGACGAGAACGAGGTGCCCGCCGCCGGCCAACCCCTGCCGGCCGGTGCGGCGACCGCGGCGGGTGCGGCGCCGCAGGCCGCGGTCACGCCCGGCGTCTCGCCCGACATCCCCGCGGTGGGCACCATCGACATCCAGGTGCCGCCCGCCGATCTCCTGGACGCGCCCAAGCCTGCGGCCTACGACCGTAACGAGGCCGAGGTGGAGCGCCAGAACCGCATAAAGCAGATCGACGATACGCTCTCCAACTTCAGGCTGAGCGGCCGCGTGGTCGCCGCCGTGCGGGGGCCCACCGTCACGCGCTTCGAGGTCGAGCCCGCCCCCGGCGAGAAGATCAGCCGCTTCGCCAACCTGTCCGACGACCTGGCCCTCGCCATGGCCGTGGGCTCCGTGCGTATCGAGGCGCCCATCCCCGGCAAGAGCGTCATCGGCCTCGAGGTGCCGAACGCCTACCCGGAGGTGGTGAGGTTCCGCGAAGCTATCGAATCGAGCGAGTTCCGCCGCTCACAGGCGCGCATGCCCGTGGTGCTGGGCCGCTCCATCGAGGGGGAGATGTGGATAGGCGACCTCACGCGCATGCCGCACCTGCTCATCGCCGGCTCCACCGGCTCCGGCAAGTCGGTGGCGGTCAACACGCTCATCAGCTCTCTGCTCTACCGTTTCCTGCCCACGCAGCTCAGGTTCCTGATGATCGACCCGAAGATGGTGGAGCTCACGCCCTACGACGGCATCCCGCACCTGCTCAGGCCCGTGGTCACGAACCCGGCCGACGCCGCCGGCGTGCTGCTCGGCGCGGTGGCGCACATGGAGCGGCGCTACAAGATGATGTCGAAGGTGGGCGCCAAGAACCTGGATCAGTACAACGAGAAGGCCGAGGAGCTGGAGCTGCCGCCCCTGCCCTTCATCACCATCATCATCGACGAGCTGGCCGACCTGATGATCACCTCGCCCAAGGAGGTGGAGTCGGCCATCATGCGGCTGGCGCAGATGGCGCGCGCCACCGGCATGCACCTCCTCCTGGCCACCCAGCGGCCCTCCGTGGACATCCTCACCAGCCTGATCAAGGTCAACGTGCCGGCGCGCATGGCGTTCGCCGTGTCCAGCAGCCACGACTCGCGCACCATCCTCGACTCCATGGGGGCCGAACGGCTCACGGGCCGCGGCGACATGCTCTTCTACCAGCCCGGACTGCCCAAGGCCGTGCGCCTCCAGGGCCCGTTCGTGAGCGAGCGCGAGACCACGCGCCTGGCCGACTTCCTGCGGCGGCAGTACTTCGACGACGACTTCGCGGAGGCGTACGGCGCCGACTTCGACCCGCCCTCGCCGGACGAGTCTGAAGCGTCGGGCCTCATCGACTGGAACGACGACAAGCTCCGCCTGGCCGCCGAGCTGGTGATAAACGAGGGTCAGGCCAGCGTCTCGCGCCTGCAGCGCCGCCTCTCCGTGGGGCACGCCCGGGCCGGCAAGCTGATGGACTCGCTCGAGGGCCTGGGTGTGGTGGGACCGCACCAGGGCAGCAAACCGCGCGAGGTGCTCGTGGACTTCGACGAACTGCCCAACATATTCGGTAAGTGACCGGCCAACGCCGCCGGAACTGCTGAGCTCCTACAGGACCCGCACCATGGGGCTGCGCCCCACCTCCGACTCTACGGAACCGCCGGCCGCAACGCCGTAGGCCATGGCCGCGCTGTTGAACGCCACCACCAGGCGGCCTTGAGCGGTGACGGCGATGAGGCCGCCGTCGCCATCCAGGCGAGCCACGTCGTCCAGGGCCCGCTGGGTGGCCTCTCCCAGCTCCGCGCCCGCCTGCAGCGCCGCGGCCAGGCGCGCGGCCGTGGCAGCCTCCATGAACGCCTCGCCCTTGCCCGTGCACGAGATGGCCACGTGCTCGTCGGCGTAGGTTCCGAGGCCCGGCAGGGGAGCGTCGCCCACCCGGCCGGTCCACTGCCCCGTCGTTCCGCCGGTGCTGGTGGCCGCGGCCAGGTTGCCCTCGTCGTCGAGCGCCACGGCGCCCACGGTGTTCGAGCCGCTCGGCTGCCCGCCGCCCTCCTGCTCGGCGTCGCCACCGTTGTTGGCCAACCAGCGCCCTAGGGTGGCGCGGCTCTTGTCGGTGATGAGCGCGCCGTTCTCCACGGGCTCCTCCACGAGCGCCTCGGCACCGGGGCCGATGAGCAGCACGTGCGGGGTGGTGCGCCTCACCACGTCGGCCAGCAGGATCGGGTTCGGGGTGTTGGTCACGCCCGCCACGGCTCCGGCGCGCTTCCCCGGGGCCGCGTGCGAGACCATGACGCAGGCGTCCAGCTCGGCGGCGCCGTCACGAGTGAGCGCGCCGCCGACGCCGGCGTTGAACGCCTCGGAGTTGGACTCCATGCTGGTTACCGCGGCCAGCACCGCCGCCAGGGCCGCGGTCCGCTCTTCCCGCGGGCCGGCTTCCAGGGCTGCGGTGCCCGCGGCCAGGGCGCTCCGCAGACCCTCTTCGTAAGCCGCCTGATCGCGCTGGGCGATGTTGCCAGCGCCGCCATGTATGAGAAGGATCGCCATGAGCGAGCTTACCTTCCGGTGGCGCCGCGCCGTTCGGTACACTTGAGCCGATGCGCCTTGTGTTCTTCTACCTGATCCTGCTGGTGGCACAAGGTTTCATCGCCGCGCTGCTGGCCCCCCTGCCTTCACCCGACCTGTTCCTGTTGGCCGTGCTCACGCTGCTGTGGCGCGTGAAGCCGTGGCAGCTGGTGCTGTTGGGTTACGGAGCCGGACTCGTGCAGGACCTCGTGGGCAGCGGCGTGCTTGGTAGTCACGCCTTCGCTCTGGCCGGCGCCGCCCTGGTAGCGTCGCTCGTGCGCGCGCAGCTCTCCAACACCGGCGTTCTCGAGCGCGCCCTCGTCGTGTTCGTGGCCAGCCTCGGCAAGTGGGTCATCATGTCCGCCATGCTCCTGTGGCTGGCGGGTGGCGAAGTGGGTTTCGGGCGCCTAGGGGTAGTGGCGCTCACCGAGTCGGCGCTCACCGTGGCCGCCGGTCTGCTGGTACTGCCCTGGGGCGCGGCGCTCCTGCAGCGCAGCCGGATACTTCAGAAGGAGCTCCTCTAAGATGGCCTCGCGCATGAAGGTACTGCTGGCGGTGATCCTCACCGTGCTGGCGCTCTTCACCGTCCGGCTCATGCACCTGCAGCTGGTGATGGCCGAGGAGTACGTGGCCAAGTCCGAGCAGAACGCGCTGCAGCAGCGCCGCATCGTGCCGCTGCGCGGCCGCATACTGGCGCGCGACGGCACCGTGCTGGCGGACGACCGCGTGGCATACGACCTGCTCTACCGCGGCGGCGACATCAGGGGCTGGGAAGCGCTCGCCGCGCTGCTGGGCCTCGAGGGCCCGCCCAAGCCGCCGGACCCCACCAAGCCGGAGGAGATCGCCAACGGGGCGGTGCTCGCCTGGAACATCCCCGACGAGCTGGTACCCGCGGTGGAGGAGCGCGTGGCGCTGAGCCCGAACCTCCACCTGCGTGAGCGCATCGAGCGGACCTACCCCACCAACCTGGCGGCGCAGACGGTGGGTTACACCGCGCAGGCCGACCCGGCGCGGAACCCCGGCTACACGAACAACGACCTGGTGGGGGTGATGGGCCTGGAGGCTGGCCTCGAAGACGTACTGTTCGGCGCCGCTGGCAGCCGCGAGGTGGAGGTCGACAACCGCGGGACGGTGGTGGCCTCCAAGGTGGTGTACAACGCTCAGCCCGGCGAGGACGTGATCCTCACCCTGGACCCCAAGCTGCAGCGCGTGGCGGAGGACGTGCTGGCCGGCTCGCTCGAGTACGTCAACTCCGACCGCGCAAGGGTGGGCCTGCCGCTAGAGGACGTGGCGCGGGGCGCCATCGTGGCGCTCGATCCGCACACGGGCGAGATCCTCGCCATGGCCTCCTACCCCACCTTCGACCAGAACGTGTTCACCTACCGGCCGTCGAACCCGGAAGCGGTGTCGGCCATCCTCACGGACGCGCGCAACATGCCGCTCTCCAACCGGGCGGTGGAGGCGTACGCTCCGGCGTCCACCTTCAAGGTGGCCACCAGCTCGGCCATGATGGAGTTCGGTTACGCCGGGCCCAACACGCTCTACCCCTGCTCCGCCACGTTCCGCTTCGCCGGCAGCACGTGGGCCAACTGGGCCAACTACCACAAGGGCAACTACGACGCGCGCCACGCCCTGGCGGACAGCTGCAACACGTACTACTACTACGCGGCGGCCGACACGCCCGGCTTCAGTCAGGGCTGGTCGCCGTTCATCTCCGACGTGGTGGACCGCGCCCGCGAGTTCGGGTTCGGTGTGCGCGTGGGCGTGGGCCTGCCGGAGGAGAAGGCCGGCCGGATCCCCGACCGCGACTGGGTGCGCGCCCAGCCGCAGTACGAGTACGGCTGGCTGCCCGGCTTCACGCTGAACACGGTGATCGGGCAGGGTGACGTGCTGGCCACCCCGTTGCAGGTGGCGCAGTTCATCGCTACCCTCGCGCTGGACGGTCGCATGGTCGAACCGCACCTGGTCAAGCAGGTGGGCGACCAGCCGTTCGTGCCGGAGGTCAAGCAGCTGGGCGGCCGCTACTGGTCGGTGCTCAAGGAGGGCATGCGCATGATGCTCACCGACTACCCCTCGCGCAGCATCCTGGGCCCGGGCGTGTTCCCGGTGAGCGTGGCCGGCAAGACGGGCACGGCGGAGACCCCGCGCGGCTCCGACTACACGCACGCCTGGTTCATGGGCTTCAGCCCCTACGAGGACCCGGAGGTGGCCTTCGTGGTATTCATCGAGTACGGAGGATCCAGTTCGCGCGTCGCCATCCCGGTCGCCCGGGACTTCATGGCCGGCTACTGGAGCCTGAACGGTGTGGAGGTAGCCAACAACCCATGAAGGCCAGAGGAACCCGTGGTGGCATCCTGTTGTCGCTCGAGCCGGGTGACGACGTCCTGCAGGTCAGCGGCGCGCTCGACGCGCATGCCGAGTTGCTGGAGGGGCGGGTGTCGCTGGAACTAGCCGAGCGGACCCCGTTTGAACTGATAAAAGAGATAGCCGAGCGCGTAAGCGCCGCGGGCGGTGAGCTGGTGGACGTGAGGCCGCCCACCGCCGTCATCCAGGCGCGCGGCGAGACGGTGATAGTGGCGAGGACCGTGCGCTCCGGCGGCCGCGTGGAGTCGAGTGGCTCCGTGGTGGTACTGGGCGACGTGAACTCCGGGGCCGAGGTCCTGGCCAACGACGACATCATAGTGGTGGGCATGCTGCGCGGTTTGGCGCACGCGGGCGCCTCCGGCAACGAGAAAGCGGTCATCTGGGCGGAGCGGATCATGAGTCCGCAGCTCCGCATCGGCGGCGCCCTAGCGCAGTCGGGCGGGGACGAGAGCGAGATCAAGGGTCCCGAGGTCGCGCACCTGAAGGACGGCGCCATACTCATCCGTCCGTGGAACACGCTCTGAGCGGCCGCGCTGCCCGCGTGGCCCGGACTCATCGCCAGGCCGCCGCGACCCGCGCATGACCATCACCCGAAGGGAACAGCGATGAACGAAGTAGTGATAACCACCGCCGTACGCACCCCAGTGGGCCGCGCTCACAAGGGCCTGCTCAAGGACACCCGCCCGGACGACCTGGCGGCCTTCATCGCCCGCGAGGCCCTCGCGCGCACCCCCGGCCTGCAACCCGCCGAGATCGACGATCTCCTGCTGGGCAACGCGCACCCCGAGGGCGAGGCCGGTTACAACATGGCGCGCATAGCCGTGCAGCTGGCGGGCCTGCCGGACACCGTGGCGGCCGCCACCATCAACCGCTTCTGCGCCTCCGGCCTGCAGACCATCGTGCAGGGCGTGCACTCGGTGGCGCACGGCATGAACGAGGTGGTCCTGGCGGGCGGCAGCGACAACACGAGCCGCGTGCCCATGGGCGGCCACAAGCTGGCGCCCAACCGGGCGCTGGTGAAGAGCAAGCCCGGCGCGTACCACACGATGGGGCAGACGGCCGAGGCGGTGGCGCGGCGTTACGGCGTGAGCCGCCAGGAGCAGGACGCCTTCGCCCTGAACAGCCACCGGAAGGCGCTGGCGGCCAGGGAGCGCGGCTTCTTCGACGGCCACGTGATCCCCGTGCCCACGCGCGTGCAGGACGAGGACGGCGCCTGGCACGACGTGGTGCTCTCCCAGGACGAGGGCCCGCGGGCCGGCACCAGCTTGGAGAAGCTGGCGGAGCTGCGCACCGTCTTCGCCGAGGACGAGGCCGCCACCGTCACCGCCGGTAACTCGAGCCCGCTGAACGACGGCGCGGCCATGGCCGTCATCATGGGTGCGGAGCGGGCCCAGGCGCTCGGCCTCAAGCCCCTGGCCCGCCTGGTGCAGGCGGCCGTGGTGGGCGTGGACCCTGAGGTCATGGGCATCGGCCCGGTGCCCGCCATCCGCAAGCTGCTCGCCAAGACCGGCATGAGCGTGGCCGACGTGGACCTGTTCGAGATCAACGAGGCGTTCGCCAGCCAGGCGTTCTACAGCCAGCGCGAACTCGGTATCCCCGACGAGAAGCTGAACGTCAACGGTGGCGCCATCGCCATCGGCCACCCGCTGGGCGCCACCGGCGCTCGCATCGCGGCCGACCTGTTCGCCGAGATGCACGCGCGCGGCGCCGAGTACGGCGTCGTCTCCATGTGCGTGGGCGGCGGGCAAGGGATGGCGGCGCTGTTCCAGCGCGTCTGACCCTGCGCGTCGCGTAGCAGCGGGCCCGGCCACGAACGTGTGCCGGGCCCGCTCACGTATCCGGGTCCGGGTGCGCCTACAGGTGGACTAGGAGGTCAACCCTCCTCGGCCGCGGCCCCACCGGCCCCGGCCCCAGTACCGCCGTTGTTGCGCCCGCGCGCCTCGTAGCCCGCTGCGCGCAGGGCGGCGGAGCCGCGCTCCTGTTCGTCCAGGCTTTCGAACGCCAGCCGGATGGCGCCGCCCGCCTCGCGCACGCCCAGCACCTCGATGTCCTTCACGTTGACGTCGGCCTCGCCCAGCGCCTTGGTGATCCGCGCCAGCTCGCCCGGCCTGTCCGGCACTGCTATGACCACCTCGAAGCGGGCTGGGAGCAGGCTGCGGCGCACGATGGGGATGGAGCCGCGGGCAAGGCGGGCTGCCTCCCCGGCGGCGCGCAGCTCCTCCGGCCGGTCCAGCAGCTCCTCCAACCGTTCAAGCTGCCGCCGGTAGGCGCCGAGCGCCCGCCGCACGGCGGCCGAGTTGCCCGCCACCATGTCGCGGCTCATGGTCGGGTCGCCGCTGGCCACCCGCGTCAGGTCGCGGAAGCCGCCAGCAGCCAGCAGCATGAGCAGCCCGCTGTCGTCGCTCTCGGCCACCAGGGCGGTGAGCGCCACGGCAGCCAGATAGGGGAGGTGGCTGACGGTGGCCACCAGGCTGTCGTGCAGCTCGGGGCTCACCTCGATGGGCCTGGCGCCCAGCGCCTGCACGAACTCCCGGACGCGCGCCAGGGCGCCTTCGTCCGTGAGGCCCGCCTCCGGCGTCAGGGCCCACACCGCGTTCTCCAGCAGCGCCGCGTCCGCGTGGAGCACGCCGCCCTGTTCGCTGCCCGCCATCGGATGTCCGCCCACGAAGCGGGCGCCGGCCTCCGACATGCCCTGCACCACCGGAGCCTTCACCCCGCCCACGTCCGTGACGATGGCGTCCGGCCTGAGGTGCGGCAGGAGCGCACCGCCCGCGGAGACGAGCGTGCGCGCCGGGGTAGCGAGGATCACCAGGTCGGCCTCCGCCAGCCAGGGGCCCACCCTCAGCTGCGCCTCGTCGATGGCGCCGAGACCGCGGGCCGCGTCGAGCGTGACGGGCGAGAGGTCGAGGCCCACCACGCGCCGCGCCAGGAAGCGCTGCCGCGCACTGAGTCCGATGGAGCCGCCGATCAGGCCGACCCCGACGATCACCACCGTGCCGAAGATGGGTGCGGGGCGCACCGCTACCTCAGAGGCTCTTGCCGAGCGCTGAGACGACCTTGCCGAGCCTGTCCATCAGGTCAGCGAACTCGGCGTCGTCCAGCTGCTGCGCCGCGTCCGACTTGGCCTCCTCGGGCTTGGGGTGCACCTCGACGATCAGGCCGTCGGCGCCCGCCGCCGCACTCGCCAGCGCCAGCGATGCCACCAGCGGGCGGCGGCCCGCGGCGTGGCTCGGGTCCACCCACACCGGCAGGTGCGAGAGCTCCTTGAGCACGGGGACGGCGCTGACGTCGAGCGTGAAGCGCGTGGAGGTCTCGAAGGTGCGGATGCCGCGCTCGCACAGGATGACGTTGGGGTTGCCCTGGCTGAGGACGTACTCCGCCGCCTGCAGGAACTCGGCTATGGAGGTGCTCATGCCGCGCTTGAAGAGCACCGGCTTGCCCGCCTTGCCCACCTCCGCCAGTAGCGCGAAGTTCTGGCTGTTGCGGGCGCCGATCTGCAGCATGTCGGCGCTGGCGGCCACCTTCTCCACCAGCTCCGGGGCCGTGACCTCCGTGACGATCGGCATGCCGGTGCCTGCGCGCGCCTCCTCCAGGATCTCGAGGCCCCGTTCCTGCAGCCCCTGGAAGGCGTACGGGCTAGTGCGAGGCTTGTAGGCCCCGCCGCGCAGCACGGCGCCGCCGTGCCGCTGCACGATCTCGGCGGCGCCGAGGAGCTGCTCGCGGCTCTCCACCCCGCAGGGGCCGGCGGCCACCACGAAGCGGCCGTTGCCGGTCTTCACGGCGTTGGAGCCGTCGCCACCGATGACCACGAACGAGTCGTCGTGCCGGAACTCGCGCGAGGCCAACTTGTACGGCTTGGTTATGCGCACCACCGTGTCCACCGCCACGAGGCCGGCGAGCTGCTCCCGCAGCTCCTCGGTGGGCGCGGGGCCGATGGCGCCGATGAGCGTGCGCTCCTCGCCTTCGCTGATGTGGGGGGTGAAGCCGAGCGCCTTGATGTCGCTGATCACACGCTCCACGGCTTCCGCCGGGGCGTTCTTCGCCATGACTATGACCACGTTGTCTCCTGATCCGTCGTTACTTATCTGCGCGGACGGTGCGCGCAGGAAGAGTCCGGTTGCACCACGGGCGTACTTCCCGCAGCTTGCTCCGACTCTGGTGAGGTCCGTTCTAGGGGTGAGTCTGTCCCGGTGTCAGACCGGGCGAGCAACCGCGGGCCGGATATACGCCAGGGAGACGATCCGGACGGCGCCATAGCGGGTATATAGGTGACCGAAGTCCACGGCACCACTTGAAGGGCGCGGTTGCGTCATGCGGGAGAGTGTAACAGACGCCCCGCCCCTTCGTGCAGGCGCGCCGCGTCCAGCAGCAGGTCGAACGGTGCGCGCTGCTCCGGGTGGTTGGTGAACGCCATCTCGGGGTGCCACTGCACGCCCAGAAGGAAAGCGCCGCTCCGGCCCTCCACCGCCTCGATGAGGCCGTCGCTGGCGTGGGCCACGGCCACGAGGTCTTCGCCCAGGCGGTCGATGGCCTGGTGGTGGTAGCTGTTCACGCGGACCCGCTCGGTGCCCAGCGCCGCCGCTAGGGCGCTATCGGGGGCGAGACTCACCTCGTGGATGGGCGCTCCCCTGATGTCTTTCTGCTCGTGCTGCCAGGCGCCGTCGACCGCGGGCACGTGCTGGTGCAGGGTGCCGCCCTCGGCCACGTTGATGAGCTGGTGTCCGCGGCACACGCCTAGGACGGGCTTGCCCGCCTGCCGGAAGGCGCGGTAGAGCGCCAGCTCGAAGGCGTCGCGCCGCTCGTCGACGGCGCCCAGGTGCGGGCTCGGCGCGGCCCCGTAACGCTGCGGGTCAACGTCCACCCCGCCCGTGAGGAGCAGGGCGTCCGCGGTGTCCACGTACGCGGGGGCGAGGGCAGGGTCCAGGACGGCCACCATGATGGGCAAGCCGCCGGCGGACGCCACGGCCTGGGAGTAGTTGCGGCCGGTGAGGGCGTCCTCGCGTAGGAGTTGGATCGTGCGGGTCTCGATTCCCGTGCTCACGAGCACGCGGGGCGTGTTGATGGCGGTCATGCCACAGGGTAACGCCTGGGCCCCGGTTCCGGTGCCCTGCGGAAGCCCTATCCTGGTACGCTCCCAGGTGGTGGACGCCAGCGACGAGCGAGAGTCGGGCGTGCCCCAGGAGGACGCATGCCCGGTATAGCGATGATCGGCGCCCAGTGGGGCGACGAAGGCAAAGGCAAGGTCGTCGATGCGCTGGCAGCGGAAGCGGACCTGGTGGTGCGTTACTCCGGCGGGGCCAACGCTGGGCACACCGTGGTGGTGGGCGACGAGGTCTACAAGCTTCATCACCTGACCTGCGGCACGCTGCACGACCGGCCCGCCTCCGTGCTGGGCGGCGGCATGGTGATCGACCCCTGGACGTTCCTGGAGGAACTGGACGAGCTATCGGCCCGGCGTGACCCCGGCGCGGTGCACCTGTCGCACGAGGCGCACCTGGTGCTGCCGCACCACAGGAAGAACGACGAGGGCGGCGGTTTCGTGGGCACCACGGGCCGCGGCATCGGCCCGGCCTACTCCGACAAGGCGCGGCGCGTGGGCATACGGCTCGGCGACCTGCTCGACGAGGGCGTGCTGCGGCAGCGGCTGGGCCGGCTGCTGGAGGCCAAGCCGAACTCCACGGCACGCGTGGGCTGGACGAGCGTCGACGCCGCCATGGAGGAACTGGAACCGGTGCGTGAGCGGCTGGCCCCCATGATCATCGACACGGGCGCCCTGATACGCGGGGCGCTGGAGCGCGGCGAGCGGGTGCTGTTCGAGGGGGGTCAGGGCACCATGCTCGACCTGGCCTACGGCACCTACCCGTACGTGACGTCGAGCCACCCCACAGTGGGCGGCATCCTGGTGGGCGCAGGCGTGAGCCACAAGGCGCTCACGGGGGTGTACGGCGTGGTGAAGGCGTTCACCAGCCGCGTGGGCCATGGCCCGTTCGACACGGAGATACTCGACGAGGAGACGGCGGTGAAGCTACGCGGTTCCGGCGCCAACCAGTGGGACGAGTACGGCACCACCACCGGCCGGCCGCGGCGGGTGGGCTGGCTGGATCTGCCGCAGCTGCGGTACGCCTGCGCCATCAACGGCTTCGACGGCCTGGTGGTCACCAAGCTGGACGTGCTGTCCGGCCTGGATCACGTGAACGTGGCGGTGGCGCATGCCGAGGGCGGCCCCGTCTACCGCCGCATGCGCGGCTGGGGCGACCTGCGGGGCCTCCCCAGCCGGGAAGATCTACCCGAAGCGGTGCTCGAATACCTGAGGCTCATCGAGGAGTTCACGGGCACGCCCGTGGTCATCTTCTCCACCAGCCCGGACCGCGAGGACACGTACGGCGAGGTGCGGTGGTGATGGACGAGGTGGAGAGGTGAGGCGGTGAGGGCCGTGCTGTGGAGCCTGGTCGTGGTGGTGGTGCTGTTGGTGGCCGCGCTGGGCGCGGCGGGCTACGTGCTCTCGAACCGCGTGATCGTGCCGGCGCCCTACGGTCTGATGCCCGAGTTCGAGGTGTTGGCCACCCAGGAGACGCCGGCCGCCGCGCCCTGGCCCCCGGAAGAGCTGCCGGCGCCGTTGGTGGAAGCCACCTCGGACGCGACCAGCATGACGGTGGCGCTGCCACCGCCCGAGGACGATCGGCAGTTCGCGGACACGCTGGCCGAGGGCGTGTACGGCCTGATGTGGGAGGGCGGCAACGGCGTGCTGGGCGAGGTCTTGGGCCGCACGGACGGCCTGGTAAGGCGCGAGCTCCGTGTGCTGCAGGGCGCCCCGCCGAGCACGGGCGACGCGGCGCGGATGGACAACTTCGTGTACCGCACGGACCCGGGGGCGCTCGGCCTGGAGTTCACGGAACTGACGCTGGACGGCCCCGTCGGCGACCTGCGCGCCTGGTACGTACCCGCTGAGGGCGGCACCGCCGTGCTCATGCTCCACGGGCGCCGGCGCGGCGAGCTGGCGGAGCTGCTGAGGCCGCTCGGCGCCTTCAACGGGCTCGGCCTGCCCGCCCTGGCCCTGGCCTACCGCAACCACGATGCCAGCGACCCCAGCCCGGACGGCCTCTACCACTACGGCGCCAGCGAGTGGGAGGACGCCCTGGTGGGCGCGCGGGAGCTGCGCGCCCGCGGTCACGACCGGGTGGTGCTGTACGGCGCTTCCATGGGCGGCGCCGTGGCGCTGGAGGCCCTCAAGCGCTGGCCGGCCGACGCCCCCGAGGTGGTGGGCGTGGTGCTCGACTCGCCGCTGATCGACCCGTACCCCGTCATCGAGCTGGGCGCGGTCAAGGCCGGCATGCCCCTGCCGGGGCCGCTCACGCAGCTGGGGCTGTTCGTGGCCGGACTCCGCACGGGCGTGGATTACGGCTCGCTGCGGCAGTACCGCCACGCGGCCGATATCCACGTGCCCGTGCTCCTCATAGCGGGGGAGGGCGACACCACCATCCCCATCGAGGCGGTGGACCGCTTCGCGCAGGCGGTGGCGGCGCCCCTCACCTACGTGCGCCTGCCGGACGTGGAGCACGTGGAGGCGTGGAACCAGGATCCGGCGGCCTACGCCGAGTGGCTACGCCTCTTCCTGGCCTCGCTCAACGTCAGCGCCTGAGGCGCGTGAGCGGCCGGACCACCCGCCAACGCTTCGAACCACAAGGGAACGCCTGAGCCGCGCCCCGATCAGGGCAGCAGCTCAGGCGTCATAGGTTCGGATCTGCGTAAGCTCAGCGCTCGTCGACCGGCACGAACTCCTTACCGGTGGGACCGGTGTAGACCAGGCGGGGGCGCATGAGGCGGTTGTCCAAGTACTGCTCGTAGAGGTGCGCCATCCACCCCGCTATGCGGGCCACGGCGAAGATGGGCGTGTACATGTCCGCCGGGAAGCCGAGCATGCGGTAGACGGAGGCGGAGAAGAAGTCGACGTTCGGCTTGACTTCCTTGCCCTTCTTCGCCATCTCGCGGTCCATGATGCGCTCCATCTCGAGGCTCATCTCGAACCACTTGGAATCGCCCGACTCCTCCGCCAGCGCGCGGCTGACGTCCTTGAGGATCACGGCCCGGGGGTCCAGTACCTTGTAGACGCGGTGGCCGAAGCCCATCACGCGGCCGCCCTGCGTGCCGAGGATGTCCATCACGTACTGCTCCACGCCCCCTAAGCTGCCGATCTTCTCGAGCGCGTTCATGACGGCCGTGTTGGCGCCGCCGTGCAGGGGGCCCTTGAGCGCCCCGACGGCCGCGCCGATGGCGCTGTAGACGTCGGTGAGGGTGGAGGCGGTGGCGCGCGCCACGAACGTGCTGGCGTTGGAGCCGTGCTCCGCGTGCAGCACCAGGGCCACGTCCATGACGTTGGTGGCGGCTTCGGTGGGCTCCTCGCCCGTGAGGGTGTAGAGGAAGTTGCCCGCCACGCTCAGGTCGGAGCGCGGCTGCACCGGGTCCTGGCCGTTGCGGATGCGCTGGAAAGCGGCCACCAGGAGCGGGAACTGCGGCAGGAGGCGCTGGCCTATGCGCTGCACGTTGTCGGAGTCCACGCCGTTGGCGGCGCCGTCGAGGCTACCGAGCAGGGCCACGGCGCTGTGGAGCGCCAGCATGGGATCGGTGTCCGTGGGCAGGGCCCTGAAGAGCTGGTAGACGGGCTCGGGCAGGGTGAAGTTGGGCGCCAGCTGGCGACGGAACTCCTCAAGCTGAGTCCTGTTGGGCAGCTCGCCGTGCCAGAGCAGGTACGTGACCTCCTCGAAGCTCGCCTTGCCGGCCAGCTCGCGGATGTCGTAGCCCGCGTAGATCAGCTGGCCCTTGGCCCCGTCTATGAAGCAGATGGCGCTCTCGTCGATGTAAACGCCATCTAGGCCTCGGTTGATCGTCTGCTCCATGGTTCCTCCGGATCCATGCTGCTCAGGCATGCCAGTGCGCTTGCAGTATTACTGCGATTCCGCTGGCTCGCCGGCGCTGCAGGTGGCTCTCTTGAGTACCCACCTACCAGGTGGGCGTCGTTGCGGTGCGCCGCTGCGTGAAGCGCGGCCTATCATCGTGAGCTAGTCTACCGAATGAAGCGCCGTGTCTAGCGGGTCCGGTGCGACCTTGCGGCAACCGCGCGAGTCGTAGCGGGCGGATCTTCCCTCAGGCGCCGCGGCCCGGCCGCCGCCTGATGAGCAGCCAGACGAGGGTGGCCACCACCAACGTAGCCGCGGCCTGGATGGTGGCCGGGCCGGCATCGAAGATACCGAGCAGCATCCCGAGCCCCACCAGCGCGAGCCCGAAGACGAACGCCCAGTGCCCGGGCCGCTCCTCCACGGCCTCCACGGTCACGGCGGCGCTGCCGACGCTCACGAGGAACGCGCCGCTCCACTCCAGAGCGACTTCGAGGAGGATCCCCACGGCGGCCCCCACGAGGAGTGCGCCCACCACCAGCAGGCCGTAGAGGCGCGTGCGGGCGTGGAAGTAGAGGCCGAGCGCGCCCGCAAGCAGCACCCACAGCCAGGCGGAGCTCGACACCGCAACGGAGAGCAGTGACAGCGCGGCTAGGGCGGCCACCGCCAGCAGAACACGAACCGGGTCCGACACCTGAACTTCCCCCTCCGGCTACCGCTCCTGGGTGGTGAGAGCGCCGGCCTGCCAGGTGTTCGGGCGGCCGGAGCGGAGCGGTAGCTCTCATCCCATACTAATGTGAGCAGGCCGGGTTGCAGGGAGTGGCTCCCCACCGGCCTTGTATGGAGCGTGCCGGGTTCGCTACGGGAACGCGCGCGCCGTTCTGCTATCCTCTAGCCGAGCGACAGGAGGGCGGGCGCAGCAGGCTTCAGGCCATGACGCTTCCCGGGTAGACGCGGCGGTCTCATGAACATCATGACCAGTGAGAACTCACCGATCTTCGGCGCGCTAGCCGCCGAGCTACTAGGTGCCCCCAACCTAGTGGCTCAGCCATGCCCCACCCTCGCAACCCCGGCTCAGGAGGCCGGGGCGTTCTATTTCCAGGAGCCGCACTCCTAGATGGATGTGGCCCGATACCGAAGGGAGGCCCGCATGATCCGAGAGTCGCAACGTTTCGAGCCGTTCACGGACGAACCGATCCGCGTCATCAACGAGGCCGGCGACTGGGTCGCCGAATTCGAGCTCGACCTGGAGCAAGGAGAGCTGCAACGTTTCTACCGCGACATGCTGCGCGCCCGGATAGCAGATGAACGCTTCGGCCGCCTGCAGAGGCAAGGCCGCATAAGTTTCGTAGCCCCCAGCGCCGGCCACGAGGCCGCACAGGTGGGCATAGCCCACGCCATCGAAGCAGGTAGGGACTGGGTGTACCCGTACTACCGCGACATGGGTCTCTGCCTCGCCCTTGGCATCCCTCTCGTCGAGCTGATAGGCCAGACCCTGGCCACGCTCGCCGACCCGGCCCGCGGCCGGCAGATGCCGTACCACGGCGGTTCGCTCGAGCTCAACACCTTCACCATGGCGTCGCCGATCGCCTCCCACATCCCGCCCGCGGCTGGCACGGCCATCAGCCAGAAGATCGAGGGCAAGGGTGAGGTCACGGTGTGCACCTTCGGCGACGGCGCCACCAGTGAGGGCGACTGGCACGCGGGCGTGAACTTCGCCGGCGCCCAGGGCGCCCCGGCCGTGTTCGTCTGCGAGAACAACGGGTACGCCATCAGCGTGGACCTCAAGCGCCAGACGGGCTCCGACACCATCCATCAGAAGGCTCACGCCTACGGCATGCCCGGCTACTACGTGGACGGCATGGACGTGCTCGCCTCCTACCTCGTGATGAAGGAGGCCGTGGCCCGCGCGCGTGAAGGCGTGGGGCCCGCGCTCGTCGAACTGCTGGTCTACCGCTACGGCGGCCACTCCTCGGCCGACGACGACAGCCGCTACCGCCCCCGCGAAGAGGTGACCCTCTGGCGCGGCCGCGACCCGCTCGCGCGGTTCCGGGCGTTCCTCGAGAAGCGCGGCCTGTGGGACGACGCCGCGGAGGAGAGCGCCAAGCAGGAGTTGGACGCCGAGTTCACCGCGGCCCTGAAGGCCGCCGAGGAAGCCGGTCCGCCGGAGTTGCACCTGATGTTCGAGGACGTCCTAGCCGAGATGCCGGCGCGCCTGCGCAGGCAGCGCGACGAGCTGCTGGGCGACGGCGCCCCGTGATGGAAGCCGTGAAGGAAGTAGCCAACGTGAGTGCCGTGACCATGGTCCAGGCGGTAGCCCGGACCCTAGACCAGGAGATGGCCCGCGACCGCCGCGTGGTGATCATGGGTGAGGACGTCGGCAAGCGGGGCGGGGTTTTCCTCGCCACCGACAAGCTGTACGACAAGTACGGCCCCGACCGGGTCATCGACTCCCCGCTGTCGGAGGCCGCTATAATCGGCGCCGCCCTCGGCATGGCGGTGCACGGGCACCGGCCCGTGGCCGAGATCCAGTTCGCCGACTACGTCTTCCCGGGCTTCGATCAGCTCGTGAGTCAGGTGGCCAAGCTGCGTTACCGCTCGGGCGGCCAGTTCACGGCGCCCATGGTCATCCGCATGCCTACCGCCGGCGGCGTCAAGGGCGGCCACCACCACTCCCAGAGCCCCGAGGCGTACTTCGTGCACACCCCGGGCCTCAAGGTGGTGGTGCCGAGCACCCCCTCCGACACGCAGGGTCTGCTCCGCAGCGCCATCCGCGACGACGACCCGGTGGTGTTCATGGAGCCCAAGCGCCTCTACCGCTCGCTGAAGGAGCCCATCTCCGACGACCCCGAGTTCATGCTGCCCATCGGCGAAGCGGCCGTGAGGCGCGAGGGCGACGACGTGGTGCTCATCAGTTACGGCGGCTCCATGGCGGAGACGCTGAGGGCGGCCGACGCGCTCGTGGAGCAGGGCATCTCGCCCCACGTGCTCGATCTGCGCTCGCTGGCGCCCTGGGACGAAGAGACCGTGCTGGAGGCGGTGGCCCGCGTGGGGCGCGTGGTGCTGGTCAGCGAGGCGCCGCACTCCGCCAGCTTCATGAGCGAGGTGTCCGCCACCATCGCCGAGGACGTGCTGGACTCCCTGCTGGCCCCGCCGGCGCGCGTGTCCGGCTTCGATACCCCGTACCCTTACGCGTACGACCGTGAGTACCTACCCGGGCCCAACCGCATCCTGCGGGCGGTGCAGCGGGTACTCGATTACTGAATCCGGCTGACGGCCCGCGCGTGGCACGTGCGCGGGCCGCGGCCTGACCCGAGGAGAAGGAGCGTTGATGGCTAGAGAGTTGCGGCTGCCCGAACTGGCCGAGTCCGTGGTGGAAGGCGAGATCGTTCGCTGGATGGTGGAAGTGGGCGACACGGTCGAGCTCGACCAGCCCGTCGTCGAGGTGATGACGGACAAGGTGACCGTGGAGCTGCCCAGCCCTTTCGCCGGCAAGCTGATCGAGAAGGTGGCCGCCGAGGGCGACGTGGTGGCCGTGAACGCGGTCATAGCGCGCTTCGAAGCTGAAGGCGGCGCTGCCGCCACCGACGCTCCCGCCCCCAGCCTGCAGGCCGAGGAGGAGCGCTCCATCGTGGAGGGCGGCCGCCCGGCCGACGAGGACGACGGCGAGAGCCTCTCGCTCTTCAAGCCGAGCGGCGGCGGTGACGAGACGCTCATCACGGTCAAGCGTTCCGGCGAAGACCGCCCGCGGGGCGCGTCCGCGCAGCAGGCGACC
>CAZPWN010000006.1:0-31819 GCA_964590475.1 uncultured bacterium
CCGTGCTGGTCAACTGACGCCGCCCACGAAGCGGCGGCGCCCACGAAGCGGCGGCCCTCACGGGGCGGCAGCCGCGCCCCTTGCGTTACACTTGCCACATGGCCGTCGATATCCGAGCCATCCTTCCGCACCGCTACCCCTTCCTGATGGTGGACCGTTTCGTGTCCCAATCGGGCGACTCCTTCGAGTGCATCAAGAACGTCACGCATAACGAGCCCTACTTCGTAGGTCACTTCCCCGACGAGCCCGTCATGCCCGGTGTCCTCATCGTCGAGGCGCTGGCGCAGGCCGCCGCCGTGGGCCTGGCCGTGCGCGAGGGCGAGACCGATGGGGGCGCGGTCGGTTACCTGACCACCGTGGACGGCGCCAAGTTCCGCCGGCGCGTGGTGCCCGGCGATCAGCTCAGGCTCACCGGCACCATCACGCTCTTCCGGCGCGGCATCTGCCGCGTGGAGGCGCGCGCCCTCGTGGGCGAGGAAGTGGCGGCCGAAGCTACCCTCTCCTTCATGTACGCCCGCTGAGGCGCGCCCCAAGGTGACGCCTACCCATCCACCCGAGGTGGCTGCTGGCGCCTCCGTTGCGCCGGGGGCGCAGTTGGCTCCCGGTGTGAAGGTGGGCCCCAACGTGGTGGTGGAAGAGGGCGTGCAGGTGGGCCCGGCCACCGTACTGCTGCCCGGCACCGTGCTGCTGGCCGGTAGCCGCGTAGGAGCGGGCTGCCGCCTGGGACCGTACGCCGTGGTGGGCGGCGAGCCCATGGACAGCCGCTTCGAGGGCGAACCCAGTTACGCCGTGCTGGAAGACCGCGTGGAGCTGCGCGAGTTCGCCACCGTGCACCGCGCCACCGGCGAGGGCAACGCCACGCGCATCGGCGAGGGCACGCTGATCATGAGCTACGCCCACGTGTCGCATAACGGCAACGTGGGGCGCGGCTGCGTGCTCACCACCAACGTGCAGCTCGGCGGCCACGTGGAGGTGGGCGATCACGCCGTGCTCGGCGCGGGCGCCATGATGCACCAGTTCGGCCGCGTGGGCGCCTACGCCATGTTCGGCGGCGGCAGCGCCGCCAACCGCGACGTGCTGCCCTACGCCATGGCGCGCGGCAACCCCGCGGTGCACTACCGGCTGAACCGGGTGGGCTTGCAGCGCCACGACATCACGGGCCCCCGCTACGCCGCCCTGGAGCAGGCGCTGCGCTACGTGCGCCGGCGCCAGATGGACGACCTGGCCGAGCTGGCCGCCAGCAACGTCGACGTGGCCCTGATGCTCGAGTTCATCCGGTCCAGCAAGCGCGGCGTCTCGCACTTCGTGACGAGGGGCTGACGTGGCGCAGGTCGTGCTGGTGAGCAACGGACCCGGCGAGCTGTACACCTGGGTCAGGCCCGTGCTGGAGGAGCTGCGCGCCAACCACCCGCACCTGGACGTCTCCATCAGCCTCATCCCCTGCCAGTTCGCCGGCGGCAACGAGCCCGCCATAGCCGCCACCTTCGCGCCGGACGCTCTCAGCACGCCCGCGCAGTACCTGCGGGCCGCGGCGGTGGGCGCGGCGCCCGAACCGCTGGTGGACCTGGCGCGGCGGGACGACCGAGCAGCCAGCGGCAAGGGCGTGGTGATCGGCCTGGGCGGCAACGGCGCCATGGCCGTGGCTCTCGGCAAGCGCCTCGGCTACCCGGCGTACCGCTACTCCTTCGAGCCCTACTGGCACGCCGGCCTGGCGGGCCTCCTCGTGCCCGACGACAACGTGCAGAGGCGCGCGCTCAGGGGCGGCGCGCCTGCCCGGCTCACCTCCGTGGTGGGCAACCTGGTGGCCGACGCCGTGAAGGCGAGCGAGCCGGTGGCGCAGCCCGGAGAGCCGCACGTGCTGCTCTTCGGTGGCAGCCGCGACGGCTTCGCCCTGCACCTCATACCGCTGATGATCGCCGTAACCGACCGGCTGGCCGCCGCCCTGCCGGGCGCGCGCTTCGTGTGGCCCGTGAGCCGGCTCCTGAAGGAGCAGACCATAAGGGACGGGGTGGCGGGGGTGCACGCCGCCACGCTGGGCGGGGTGGCCGGCGTGCTTGAGGCCGGCGCCGTGATAACCCCGTCGGGCGCCCGGCTGGAGCTGGTGGACGAGGAGTCGCGTTACGCCCACATGCGCGCCGCCGATCTGGCCATCACCATCCCGGGCACCAACACGCTGGAGCTGGGCGTTGCCGGCGTGCCCGCCCTGGTGCTGCTGCCCATGAACCAGCCGGAGCTCATCCCCCTGGAGGGCGCCGGCCACTGGCTGGGGCTGGTGCCCCTCGTGGGCCGCTACCTCAAGCGCTACGCGGTCAAGCTGTTCGTGGAGGGCCTCAAGGTGCCCGTCTCGCTGCCCAACCGCATCAGCGGCGAGGAGCTGATGACGGAGCTGCGGGGCCGCGTGGACCCGGACCTGGTAGCGGACAAGGCCCTGGCGCTGCTGGCCGACGAGGAGGGCCTGGCGGCCACGCGCCAGCGCCTGGAGCTCACCATGCCCAAGCCGGGCGCAGCCGCCACCCTCGTGCGGCAGGTGCTCACCGAGACCGGCCTGGCGCAGGGCCCCACCCCGGACGGCACCGCGGCCGCCCTGCCACCCGAGACGGCGGCGACCGCCGAACCGTGACGCACCTGCTTCTGCCGCGCAGCAGGGCCGCCCTGCTGGGGAGCCTCGCCGCCATCCTGAACGGGGTGGCGCGCGTGGCCATAGTGCCGCTCTTCGTGACGCCCCTCTTCGACCAGGTGCTGCAGGCGCAGAACACCGCCGCCCTGCCGCGCGTGCTGGCCGTGGCCGCCGCCGTGGCCATCGGCGGCAGCCTGGCGCTCTGGGCGCAGGACGCCCTCATGGGCCGCGCCGCGGCGCAGCTGAGCGCCAGGTGGCGCACCCGGCTCTACACCGCGTTGCTGGACGCGCCGCCGGGCAGGCTGCCGGGCACGTCGGGCGGGCTAGCCAGCCGCATCATCAACGACCTTAGGGAGGTGGAGACGTACTTCCGCTTCGGGCTCGGCACGCTGATAGCGGAGAGCGTGACGCTCCTGCTGATCCTCGTGCTGCTCGTCAGGGCCGACCCCCTCGCCGCCCTGTCGCTGGTGGCGCTGGCGCTGCCGACCGTGCTGGTGCTGCGCTGGGTGGGAGGCTACCTGCAGCGCGCCGCGGACCGCTCCATGGCGCAGAGCGAGGAGGTGGGCCGGCACCTGCAGGAGGGGCTCCGGCACACGGAGCTCGTGCGCGCCTTCGGCGCCCGGGCGTTCATGCTGCGGCGCTTCCAGCCCGCCAACCAGGCGGTGGAACGCGCCATGAGCCAGCGCAGCCTCATCGCGGGCCTGCAGGTGCCGCTGACGCAGGTCCTCGTGTTCACCGCCATCGGCGTCCTCGTCGTCTTCCTCGTTGCCGGGGTGGAGCGGGGCGCCATGACCGTGGGCGACGTCATAGCCTTCATAACCCTGGTGGCGCTGGCCGCCACGCCCACGCAACTGCTGCCGCACGGCTACGCCCTCATGCGGCAGGCGGCGGCCGCGGAGGAGCGGCTGGTGAAGCTCACCCGGCCGCCGGGCCAGCCGGCCGAGGGCGGCCGGGCGGACGGCGAGCGAACGGAGGGAGCCCCCGCCGCCCTGGCGCCCGAACGGACGAGCCCCATAACCTTCGTGACCGTCACGCCTCAGGCCAACGCCGTGGCCAGCGGCACGGCCGCGGGGCAGCCGGCGGGGGCCCCGCTGCTCGAGCTGAGGGACGTGGCGTACTCCTACCGGGCCGACGCCCCGGTGCTCGTGGACGTGTCGCTGACGCTGCCGCCGAAGGGGCTGGTGGTGGTGAGCGGCCCCAGCGGCAGCGGCAAGACCACGCTGCTGCGCCTGCTGCTGGGCTTCGACCGCCCCACGGCCGGGGAGGTGCTCCTGGCGGGCCACCCGCTGGGGGCGGTGCCGGAGGAGGAGCTCCGCAGCCGCCTGGCCTACGTGCCGCAGGACCATGGCGTGCTCTCCGGCAGGGTGGGCGACGTGCTCGCCATGGGCCGCGAGGTGCCAGAGGCCGAGCTTTGGGGCGCGCTCGAGGCCGTGGGTCTGGCCACCGTGGTGAGGGAGCTGGCCGCTGGGCTCGATACGGAGCTGCTGGAGGACGGCGGCGGGCTCTCGGGCGGTCAGCGCCAGCGCCTGGCCATCGCAAGGGCGCTGCTGGGCAGCCCGCAGGCGGTGCTGCTGGACGAGCCCACCTCCAACCTAGACGACACCTCGGAACATGAGATAGTTACCCTGTTGGAGCGGCTGGCGCGCCGCAGGCTGGTGCTGGCCGTCACGCACCGGCCGGCCCTGGCGCAGGCTGCCGACACGCTGCTGGAGGCCACGCCCACCGGCAGCTGAGGCGCGGCAGCTGCAGGCCGCAAGGACCAGGCTCGGAACCACCCGGGAGGACGCTCATCTCAAGCATCGTCGTCATCGATTACGGCTCTCAGTACACCAGGCTCATCGCCCGCCGCCTGCGCGAGGCCAACGCCTACTCCGTCATCCTGCCGCACACCGCGAGCTTGGAGAGGATCATGGCGGCGGAGCCCGCCGGCGTCATCCTCTCCGGCGGCCCTAGAAGCGTGTACGACGAGCAGGCGCCCGGCCTGCCGGACGGCCTGCTGGAGCAGGGCCTGCCGCTGCTGGGCATCTGCTACGGCATGCAGCTCCTGGCGCGCGCCGCCGGTGGCGCGGTGGAGAGCAGCGCGCGGAGGGAGTACGGCCGGGCCAGGCTGGGCTCCTACTCCGGGCGCCTGTTCGAGGGCGTGGAGGGCGAGTTCGTGGCCTGGATGAGCCACGGCGACGCCGTGCGGGAGCCTCCCGCCGGCGCCCGTGTCACGGCCACCACCGACAGCACGGAGGTCGCCGCGTTCGAGGACGCCGCGCGGGGGCTCTTCGGCCTGCAGTTCCATCCGGAGGTGGTCCACACCCCTAAGGGCGGCCAGGTGCTGGAGAACTTCCTGCGGTTCACGGGTGTGACGCGCGACTGGACCACCAGCAACGTCGTCGCCGCCCTGGAGGCGGACATCCGGCAGCAGGTGGGCGACGACCGGGTGCTGCTGGCCATCTCGGGCGGGGTGGACTCGAGCACCCTTGGCTCGCTGCTGGCGCGCGTGTTGGGCGAGCAGCTCACCGCCGTGTTCGTGGATCACGGCCTCCTGCGCCACGGTGAGGCCGAACAGGTGGAGCGCGCCCTGACCGAGCTAGGCGTGAACCTCACGGTAGTGCACGCCCAGAAACGGTTCCTGAACGCCCTGGCGGGCGTGGTGGACCCGGAGGAGAAGCGCAAGATCATCGGCCGCGAGTTCGTACGCCTGTTCGAGGAGGAGGCCAGCCGCACGCAGCGCGCGCGCGGCAAGATCAAGTTCCTGGCTCAGGGCACGCTCTACCCGGACGTCATCGAGTCGGCCGGCGGTCACGGCGCGGCCAACATCAAGTCGCACCACAACGTGGGCGGCCTGCCCGCGGAGTTCGACTTCCAGCTGCTGGAGCCGTTCCGCTACCTCTTCAAGGACGAGGTGCGCGACCTGGCGCGGGAGTTGGGCATGCCCGAGGCGATGGTGGAGCGTCACCCGTTCCCCGGGCCCGGCCTGGCGGTCCGCTGCCTGGGCGAGGTCACCGAGGAGAAGCTCGACGTCCTCAGGCGCGTGGACCACATCTTCATCAGCGCCCTGCACGAGTTCGGCCTCTACGGCGAGACGTGGCAGGCCCTGGCGGTGCTCACCCCCGTACGCTCCGTGGGCGTGATGGGCGACAGCCGCACGTACGCCTACACGGCCGCGCTGCGCGCAGTGGCCAGCATGGACGGCATGACGGCGGACTGGGTGCACCTGCCGCACGACTTCCTCGCCACGGTGTCGACCCGCATCACCAACGCCGTGCCCGAGGTCAACCGGGTGGTGTACGACATCACCAGCAAGCCGCCCGGCACGATCGAGTGGGAGTGACGCCGGCAGTCGCCGAAGAAGCATGATCTACGACGAGAACGCCGCCCTCTACGACCTGCAGTACGCCGCTTACCGCGACGACGTGCCGTTCTACACCCGCCTGGCCTTCGATCAGGGCGGCACGGTGCTGGAACTGGGCGCCGGCACGGGCCGCATCACCGAAGCGCTGCTGGCCGCCGGCCACGAGGTGGTGGCGGTGGACGCCGCCCCCGCCATGCTGGCGCGCGCCGCCGAGCGGCTGGAGGGCCGCGCCGGGCTGGAGCTTGTGGAGGGCGACATGCGGAGCGTGAGGCTGGGGCGGACCTTCGACCTGGTGATCGCGCCCTTCAACACCCTCATGCACGCCTACACACTGGAAGACCAGGACCGCACGCTGGCCACCGTGGCCGAGCATCTGGCCCAGGGCGGCCTCTTCGCCTTCGATGTCTACCAACCGCACCTGGGAGCGCTGGGCGTGCTGCGGCGCGAACCCGAGTGGGGCGACCTGGGCGAAGGCGTGCACCTGTTCCTCTCGCAGGATCACGACCCCGAGGCGCAACTGGTGACCAGTCACTACTACCTGGACGAGCGCGGGCCGGACGGCGCAGTCAAGCGCACCACCAGCAAGCTGACGCAGCGCTACTACCACCGCTACGAGCTGGAAAGGGCGCTGGCGGCGGCCGGCCTCGGGCGCGTGCAGTTCTACGGCGGCTTCGACAGGCGGCGCTGGGAAGTGGCCGGTCCTATGCTGGTGGGTCTGGCGCGAACCTCTCGCTGATCTCGAACGTCTCCGGGTCGACCACTACCGCCTCGGGCATGCGGAAGGTGCGCCACAGGTCGTAGGGCGCCAGGCCGTTGGGTCCGGCCAGGAGCAGGGTCAGCACGGTGGCGTGGCTCACCACCGCCAGGCGCCTGCCGGCGTGCTGCGCCTGCACGGCGCGTAGGCCGCGCTCGAAGCGGCGCCGCGCCTCCGCGCCCGTCTCCTGCCCGAACAGCAGCACGTGGGGGCTGCCGAAGAACCGCTTGATGGTGCGGTGCCACTCGGCCTCCTCCATCAGCGCCGTGCGCTTGCGGTGGTGCTCCTCCAAGTCGGGCGCCGTGAGCGACCGCACGCCCAGAGCGGCCGCCAGCGTGCGGCCCGTGCCGACCGCCTTCGGTTCGTGGCTGGTTATCACCAGGTCCACCGGGGTTCTGGCCGCCATCTGCGCTGCCAGCAGGTTGGTCAGTTCTGCGGCGCTACGGTCGAGCTCCCACTGCGCGGAGTTGACGCCCGCCTGCGGCACCGTGGGTGCGTGACGCACCAGCACCAACCGTCCGCGCTCACCGACCTCCTGCCCTTCAGAACCGTGCCTAGCCAACTCAGCGGCCGTACACGAAGCCCGTCACGGACCAGCCGTCCGGCACGGGGAACGAGTCCACGCCCAGCACGTCCATCGACAGCTGGCCCTCGAGCTTGAGCAGCGTGGTGTGACCGAGCAGGGCCGCCTCCAGGGCGGTGGCAGCTTCGTCGCTCAGGGTCTCGACCTCGGGGTAGAAGAGCATGTCTATGCGGCTCGCCTGGTTGGCGGCCAACGGCACCGGGCGCATGTCCTCGGTGGCCATGGGCCAGCCGCCCACGGAGAGCGAGAGGTCCTTGCCGAGCAGGAAGTAGCCCACGTCGCCCGGGTTGGCGGCCTGCAGCACCACCTGCACCACGGGCACGCCGGGCTGCAGCATGAAGACGCGGCTCTCCGCCTCGTTGAAGCGCAGCAGCGGCGCCTCCACGGACTGGCGGGCGGCGGCGTGTCCCTCCAGGAGGGTGCGGTTACGGCTCTCGTACTCGTGGGTGGCGGTACGGAAGCGTACGTTGCCGTCTATCTGGAAGTGCATGGGCTGGTCGGCGAAGGCCCGCACGGCGGCGGTGAGGAGCTCGTTGTCGCCGGCCACGGAGGTCACCACGTCGAACTTCACCGGCACCGTGGCGCCGGGCTCCAGGTAGGCGTCGGGCGCCAAGGCGCCGCGGCTCACGCGCTTGCCCTCCAGGAAGACCGTGTAGGTGATGGCGTCGACCCAGACGCCGAACTCGTTGGGGTTACGGAGCTGGGCTCCGGCGGTCAGCTCCAGCTGGTCGCCGGCGCCGGGCGGATCGAAGCGCTCGATGGTGGTGCGGCCGTCCACCAGCTCGAACTGCAGGGGCAGCACGGAGCCGATCGCCTGCGTCTGCCTGATCTCGGTACGCGGCGCGCAGGCAGCGAGGAGCAGGAGCAGGAAGCCGAGGAGGGTGGTGCGGAGCATCGCCTTGCGTGTCTCGCGTGTCACGTGGCGAGTCTACGGGCGGCGCCAAGGCCAGCGCAACTTGCCGCCCATCTCAACCGGTTGCGGCACGAAGACCAGCAGCATGGCCACGAGGCCGATCGTGGAGAGCCCCACCGCCGCACCCGCCACGGCGTTGGGCACGACTTCCGTAGCCCGCAGGCTCACCGTCCACAGGAGGCTGGTCGCCACCGCGTACACCAAGGCCACCAGCGCGGGCATCAGCGCGGTCAGGATGGGCCGCGTGCGGAGCCAGCGTCGGCCCAGCAGCGCGCCGGCAACGAGCAGCGCCAGCGCCACCAGAGCGAACGGGAGGAGGGTCACCGCCTCGAGGCCTCCCTGCCAGGAGATCACGGCCAGGTAGACGGCGTGAGCGGCCACGGGCAACAGCGACAGGGTGGCCAGCAGGCCCAAGCGGCGGCGGCCCAGTGTGCGCCTCAGCACGAGGCCCAGGATGAGACCCAGCACGATGGCTACCAGAGCGAAACGGATGATCAGCCGCACCTGTGGACCTCCACCTGGTCGTCCATGTAGATGACCTCCACCTAGATGACCTCCCTCACCATCACCGCCTGGCTCCGTCGGCGCAACTCCCCACGTAGCCTGTCGGCCCAGGGCGCGGCAAGTTCCGGGTCGGCTTCCAGCATCTTCTGCGCCAGCCCCCGCGCCTCCTCGATTATCTCCAGGTCGTTCACCAGGTCGCCAACGTTCAGTTCGGGCAGGCCTGACTGGCGCGTGCCGCGCAGGTCGCCGGGGCCGCGCAGGCGCAGGTCCATCTCGGCTATGGCGAAGCCGTCGGCGTGCTTGGCCACGATGTTGAGGCGCTCTTTCGTCTTGCGGCTGGCGTCGCCCGCCACCAGCACGCAGTGGCTCTCGTGGGCGCCGCGGCCCACGCGTCCGCGCAGCTGATGCAGCTGCGCCAGGCCGAAGCGCTCCGCGTTCTCGATGATCATCATGGTGGCGTTGGCCACGTCCACGCCCACCTCGATCACCGTGGTAGAGACCAGCAGGTCCAGGTCGTGGCGCCGGAACTCGGCCATGGCCTCGTCCTTCTCGGCCACGCTCATGCGGCCGTGCAGCATGCCGATGCGCGCCGCGTCGGGCAGGATCTGGCGCAGGTCCTCCACCAGGCGGGTGGCGGCCAGCACCTCGTCGAGCGCCTCGCTCTCCTCGATGAGGGGCGTGACCACGTACACCTGCCGTCCCTCGCGTATCTGCTGCCAGGCGAAGCGGTACACGTCCAGCCGCTTGTTGGCGCTCACCAGGGAGGTCCTCACGGGCTTCCTGCCGGGCGGCAGGCCGTCTATGACCGTGAGCTCCAGGTCGCCATAGGTGGTCAGCGCCAGCGACCGCGGGATGGGCGTGGCGCTCATGACCAGCACGTCCGGGCCGTTCTTCAGCAGGCCGCGCCGCTGCGCCACCCCGAAGCGGTGCTCCTCATCGATGACGGCCAGGCCCAGGTCACGGAACTCCACGCCCTCCTGGATGAGAGCGTGCGTGCCCACGGCCAGGTCCGCCTCGCCGCTCCTCAGCCGTTCGCGCGCGGTGCGGCGTTCGCCCGCCGTCATGGAGCCCGTTAGGAGCTCCGTCCTGACGCCCAGCGGGAAGAGGTAGCGCTGCAGGTTCACCAGGTGCTGCCGGGCGAGGATCTCGGTGGGCGCCATCAGGGCGGCCTGCGCCCCGTTACGTACGGCCACGTGGATGGCGGCGGCCGCCACGGCCGTCTTGCCGGAGCCCACGTCGCCCTGAAGGAGCCGCGCCATCTGCCGGGGCGCCTGCATGTCCTCGAGGATCTCCTGCAGGGCGCTGCTCTGCCCGCCGGTGAGCTCGAACGGCAGCGACTCGAAGAACGCCTGCATGTCCGCCTGGCTGACGCGGAACACGCGGCCCAGGCGGTTGGGGTCGCGGCTACGCAGGATGGCCAACTCGAAGAAGAGGAAGTCGTCGAACTTGAGGCGCCTTATCGCCGCCTGCAGCTCCTCCTCCGAGGACGGGAAGTGCGCCTGCCTCACGGCCTGGTCGAAGGGCAGCAGGTCGTAGCGCTGCAGCAGCGAGCGCTGCAGGTAATCGGGCAGCGGCCCCAGCGCCTCGAGCAGCCGGTGAGCGGCGCGGCGCAGGTAGGCCTGCGACAGCCCCTGGGTGGCGGGGTAGATGCCCACGATGCGGTTGAACGAGAGCGACTCCGAGTCGTCGTCCACCTCGAAGCTCTGCACCGTGATCTCCGCCGAGCGGCCCTTGAGCTTGACCTTGCCGCTGAGGATCAGGTTGAGGCCGGGGTAAACCTGCTTCTCCAGCCACGGCTGGTTGAACCAGACGGCCGTGACGTTCTGACCGTTCGCACCGCGCAGTCTGGCGCGCAGGAGGTGCATGCCGCGGCGACTGCGGGACCCGGCGCGGCTCATGACCTGGCCCGCGATGGTGGCCGTCTCCCCCTCCACGAGGGCGGAGTAGTCGGGCAGCGCCCGCCGGTCCTCGTAGCGCCGGGGGAAGTGCTCCAACAGCTGTCTGTAGGTACTGATGCCGATCTCGCCGAGCTTCTTGGCGGCCTGGGCCCCAAGGTCCACGGCGCGCGAATCGAGCCCTGCGTCCAGGTCGAGCGGGGGTTCCACGCGGTCAGTCTACCGTCAGCGCGCTCAGGCGGCCCGTCTTCGCGCCACCGCCGTGGTTAAGTAGTGGTTAAGTACAAGGTCGCAGTCCGGTTGCGGGCGTGCGGCTCACGTGCGTATGCTCGGTGGGTCCGACAATACGTGCCGCGTGCACGGGCATATGCTCTCGACATTTAGGAGTTAAGCATGAAGCGTACCGTCTCAGCCCTACTCGCTCTAGCCGTGGCCCTTCTGTTCGGCTCCGCTCTGGCCCAGGACCTGGGTGGCCGAACCCTCATCGTCGGCTCCGACACCACCTACCCCCCGTTCGAGACCGTGGATCAGGACGGCAACATCGTCGGCTTCGACGTCGACGTTGTGAACGCCGTCTGCGAGCGCATCAACTGCGTGGCGCAGTTCCAGACCACCGCCTGGGACGGCATCTTCGCCGCCCTGGCCAACGGCGAGTTCGACATGATCGCCTCCGGCATCACCATCACCGAGGAGCGCGCGCAGGTCGTGGAGTTCACCGACCCGTACCACGCGGTCAACCAGGCCATCGCGGTGCGCACCGAGGACTCCAACCTCACCCTCGAGGACTTCGTCGACGGCGACCTCGTCCTCGGCTCGCAGAACGGCACCACCAACGCCATCCTGGCTGAGGAGCTCGTGGGCCGCGAGCGCCTCCAGATCTACGACGACTTCAACGCCGCCATCCTGGCGCTCATCAACGGCGACGTGGACGGCGTCATGATCGACGACACCTCCGCCGACAGCTTCGTGGAGCAGTACGCCGGCGAGATCGCCGCCGCCATCCGCAACGTGGAATCAGGCGAGGAGCTCGGCTTCGCGGTGCAGCCCGGCGACGAGCTGGTCGACGCCCTCAACGCCGGTCTCGAGCAGATCAAGGCCGACGGCACGCTCGAGGCGCTCGTCACCAAGTGGTTCTCCGAACCGATGGACGACTGAGTAGTAGGTATCACCCGATAACGTGCAGGACCGCCTTGCAGTAGCTGATCCCGCCCGGGGGCTCATGTGAGCTCCCGGGCTCGCAGCCCCCGGCGCGGCGGTCCTTTCCGTAACGTTCGCCCCAGTTATCTGATCCTCCTGACGGCGGTCCCGTTCGTCGTCTACCTATTCGTTACCAACACCCGCTATCAGGCCGCGCTGCAGTTCCTCCTGCCCGGCATCGGCACCACCGCCTTCGTGGCGGTGGTGGCTTACGTTGTGGCCTCCATCCTGGGGCTCGTGCTCGCGGGCCTGCAGATGCTGAAGATCGGCCCGCACACGGTGAGGAACTTCCTCATCGGCAGCCTGGTGCTGTGCGCCGGCGCGGCGTTCCTCTTCACGCGGCCGCAGCTCGAGTACTCGCTGGTGGGCGAGGGCGGCGGGCGCGTGGCCATCCTCCAGGGCACCCCAAGCGCGGCCAGCGAGCGGGTGCGCAGCGGCGATTACGAGGGCTCGGTGGGCAGCATGCAGGTGCGCGCCGTGGTAGACACGGCGGCTGCGCTCGAGCGCCTCGAGTCGGGCGTGGTCAGCGCGGCCTTCATCCCCTCGGACGAGGTGCCGGCCGGCGTGCCCGTCATCTACGAGTCCTCGTTCCTCTCCCCCACCTACCAGCGCCCCGCCATGCTGCTGGCCGTGCTGGGCTTCTTCGGCCTGGCGCTCACCTTCGCCTCCTCGCAGAGCGGCCACCATCCGCTGCGGCTGGTGGCAGAACTCTACGTGGACGTGCTCCGCGGCATCCCCATGCTGGTGGTGATCCTCTACGTGGGCTTCCCGCTGCAGGGCGCCATAAGGGACGCCACCGGCGGCTTCATCGACATGTCGCGCCTCACGCGGGGCGTGGTGGGCATCTCGCTCGGGTACGCGGCCTACATGGCCGAGATCTTCCGTGCGGGCATAGAGGCCATCGGCAAGGGGCAGACGGAGGCGGCGCGCAGCCTGGGCCTGTCCAACTGGCAGACGGCGCGCTACGTGGTGCTGCCGCAGGCCCTGCGAATCGTGGTGCCGCCGCTGGGCAACGAGTTCATAGCCATGCTGAAGGACACCTCGCTGCTGTCGGTGCTCAGCGTGCGCGACATCACGCAGCGCGCCCGCGAGTTCCAGGCGTCCAACTTCGAGGTCTTCCCGCCGTTCAACACCGTGGCCATCCTCTACATCATCCTCACGCTCATGGCCTCGTCGCTGGCCAAGACGGTGGAGCGCCGCACCAGCTGGAACCGCTGACGGCCGCCGAGCGTTCGTTCTAGGCTGGACCGGATGACGCAACAGAGAGCGCCCCTGGGGGAACCGACCGCACCGGCCGTACCTGCCTTACCGCCCGACGATCCCGCCGCCGTGATAGACCTCTCGGCCCTCGAGAGCAACCTAGGCGTGGTGCGCGGGATGATCGCGTCCGGCACCAAGGTGCTGGCTGCCGTGAAGGCCGACGCCTACGGGCACGGGCTCGTGCCGGTGGCTCAGCGGCTGGAGGCGGCCGGGGTGGAGTGGTTCGGGGTGGCCACTCCCACCGAGGCGCTCACGCTGCGCGAGGCCGGCGTGAAGGGTGGCGTGCTGCTGCTCGGGCCCGTGCGGGACGCCGGCACCATCACGCGGCTAGCGGACGCGGGCGTGAGCGTCACGTTGACGGACGAACGGGCACTGCAGCTGATAGCCGCGGCGGATCTGCCCCGCGTCCTGTCCGTGCAGATCGGGGTAGACACCGGCATGGGCCGCCTGGGCCTGCCGCCGAGCGGTCTGGCGGCCCTGGCGACGGCCGTGCTGAAGCACCCCCGGCTGGAGCTGGGCGGGGTCTGGACGCACTTCGCCGACTCGGACAGCGTCGACCGCTCGGTCACCCTCGGCCAGTTAGGGCGCTTCCGCGAGGGGCTGGCGGCGCTGGAGGCCGCCGGCATCGCCCCGCCCCTGGTGCACGCGGCCAACTCCGCCGCCATCGCCGCCTACCCCGAGGCGCACTTCGACATGGTGCGGGCCGGCATCGTGCTCTACGGTCATCACGCCTCGTCCAGCGTGGAGCAGCTCTACCCCAGGCTGCGGCCCGCCATGCGCTTCGAGGCACCCGTGACTTTCGTGAAGCGCGTGGCCGCCGGGACGCCCGTCTCGTACGGCGGCCTGTGGCGTGCGCCCCGCGCGACCACCATCGCCACCCTGCGGGTGGGTTACGCGGACGGCTACCCGCGGCAGCTCACGGGGAAAGGGTGGGTGAGTCTCAGAGGTCAGCGCTGTGAGGTCGTGGGCCGCGTCTGCATGGATCAGCTGATGATCGACGTGGGCGAGCTGGGGGGCGTGACGCCCGGCGAGCGCGCAGTGCTGTGGGGCGAAGGCGGGCCGGACGCGGAGAGCCTGGCCCACTCGTTCGGCACCGTGAGCTACGAGCTGCTCACCGGGGTCGGGGCGCGCGTGCCGCGCGTTTACGTGAACTAACCAAGCTGACTGCAGCCGGGTGAACAGGCCTTTGGGGCCGGCTCAGGCTTCGGCGCCGGGCGCGGCCGCCATGCCAGGACCCTCTTCGGTGGGCAGTTCCTTCTCGGTCGGCTGCGCCCCTTCCACCGGCGGCTCGGTCTCCTCCGCCTCCGGGCTGGCCAACACGGTCTGCACGCGCCGCTCGTCACCGCTCTGCACGGTGAAGGTGACCCCCTCCACGGTGACGGACTCGCCGGGCTGCGGGATGCGGTCGAGCTCGCCGATGAGGAAGCCCGCCACGGTGTCGTAGTCGCCGTCGTCGTCGAAGCCGATGCCCAGCGCGTCGGCCACGTTCTCCATGTTGGCGGTGCCCTGCAGCTGGTAGGTGCCGTCGCCCAGATCCACGATCTCCTCGACCTCGTCGTCGTCGGTCTCGTCGTAGATCTCGCCCGTTATCTCCTCGATGATGTCTTCCAGCGTCACCACGCCCGCCATGCCGCCGAACTCGTCGACCACGATGGCCACGTGGTTCTTGCGCATGCGCATGTCGCGCAGCAGGCTCAGGATGGAGAGGGTCTCGGGCACGAACTGCGCGGAGCGCATGATGTCCTCTGCCGTGGTGCCGTTGATGGCCTGGGCCTCGCCCAGGTAGGGCAGCAGGTCGCGTGCGTACACCACGCCCTTGATGTCGTCGATGTTCTCGCCGTACACGGGCAGGCGGCTGTAACCGTGCTCGGTAACCAGCACCTGCAGGTCCCCCAGCGACGCCTGGGCCTTGGCGGCGATGACGTCCACGCGCGGGGTCATGACCTCGCGCACCACGGTCTCCTCCAGGTCGATGACACCGCGGATCATCTCCTGCTCCTGCGCCTCCAGCGCCCCGACCTCCTCGGCCGAGCGGAGCATCATGCGCAGCTCGTCGGGCGACATGATCGTGTCGGCGGTGGGCTGCAGCTTGAGGAGCTTGAGGACCTGACCCGTGAGCCAGGTGAAGCCGATGCCCAGCGGATAGACCACGGCGGAGAGGTAGTAAACGGGCAGGATGACGAGCCTGGAGACCGCCACCGGGTGATGCACGGCTATCGACTTGGGCGTTATCTCGCCGAACACCAGGATGAGGATGGTGGTGACGGCCGTGGCGATGGTGACGGCGAGGGACTCGCCGCCGCCGCGCGCCAGCGTGACCTGCAGGCTGACCTGCGTGACCAGCGCCGTGAAGGCGATGTTGACCACGTTGTTGGCTATCAGCAGCGTGGTGATGAAGCGCGTCGGGTGCCGCTCGAGCACGCTGAAAGCGTGGGCGGAGGGCGCGCCGCTGTCGCGCAGCTCGCGCACCTTCCAGCTGCCTATCGCGGTCAGGGCGGTCTCGGAGGCCGACATGAGGCCGGACAGGCCCAGCAGGAGGATGAACACGAGGATCTGAACCGCCCCGACCCCCGCTTCCGCGGGTGCCGCTACCTGGGCGAAAGCCAGGCTGGCGATGACGATTGGGATGGTGATGAATGTGGCGACGCGCGTTGAGCGTCGCGATCGTTCCGGAGGTTTGTCTTCCATCAGTTGGGGGGATTCTAGCACAGCGAAGTACGTTTCAAGCATCTCCATAGTGCATTGCGAAACAGCCGCCGGACTACCCACTCGGCCTACCTCGCCTCGCCGCTCGGCCCCGGCACTGCTGGCTGGAGGGTAGCCGCCCCGAGTCCGCGAGGGGGTATGCTCGCCAACCGAGATGGACGAGAGCGAGAACACACCCTCGGGGATATACGTAGCCGTGGCCGGCAACATCGGCTCCGGCAAATCCAGCCTCACACGCGTGCTGTCGGAGCGCTTCCACCTGGCTCCCGTGTACGAGGCGGTGGACGAGAACCCCTACCTCGAGGACTTCTACGCGGACATGCCGCGATACGCTTTCCACTCGCAGATCTTCTTCCTGGCCGCCCGGCTCAAGCAGCACCTGCGCGAGGTGAACCCGGGCCGGCGCGTGGTGCAGGACCGTACCGTGTACGAGGACGCCGCCATCTTCGCGCGCCTGCTGCACGAGGACCGCGTGATGGACGACCGCGACCACGCCTCCTACCGCACGCTCTACGACGCAGTCTCCGCCGCGCTCAGGCCGCCGGACCTGCTCATCTACCTGCGCGCCAGTCTGCCCACCCTCAAGCGCCACATCGCCCAGCGGGGGCGCAGCTACGAGGCCGACATAGACGACCGCTACCTGGAGAGGCTCGGCGACCTCTACGAGCGCTGGATAGAGGACTACTCGCTCTCGCCCGTGGTGGCGGTGCCGGCCGATGACCTGGATTTCGTGAACTCGGCCGCCGACCTGAGGCGCGTGCTGGACTTGGTGGAGCGCAACGGCCTCTCGGCGCCCGTGATGGGCTGAGGAACCCGCCGTGAGCAGCGCTCCCGGTTCCGCGGTCACGCCCCCCATCAACCTGGGTGCGCTGCTGGTCGACGCCGCCAGCCAGGCGCCCGAACTCTTCGCCAACAGCCAACTGCCGAGCGCGGAGACCCTGCGCCTCTTCGAGGTGACGGGGGTGGCACAGGACCACCGGCGCATAGAGCGCGGCAACATGTTCGTGGCCCGGCGCGGCGCCAAGTTCGACGCTCACGATCACCTGGCCGCGGCCGTTGCCGCGGGGGCGGTGGTGCTGGTGGGCGAGCGGACTCCGGCCGAGGTCGGCGCCCTGGGCGCCCCCTACGTGCAGGTGAGCGACTCGCGCGCCGCCCTGCCCTACCTGGCCGCCGCCTTCCACCGACACCCCAGCCGCGCCATGCGCGTCATCGGCGTCACCGGCACGGACGGCAAGACCACCACGAGCTACCTCACGCACTGGCTCCTCTCGGGCACGCTCCGCTCGAGCCTCTCGAGCACTGCCGGGCTCTACTTGGGCGACGAGGAACTGCCGCCGGAGGAGGGCCACTTCACCACCCCCGAAGCCACGGAGGTGCAGGCATTGCTCGCCCGCTTCGCGCGCGCGGGCGCCACGCACTCCGTGCTGGAGTCGAGCTCCCACGGTTTCGCCCTGGGGCGCCTGGACGCCGTGCGGTACGCCGTTGGGGTGTTCACCAACCTCGCCTCCGAGCACATGGACTTCCACGGCAGCCTGGAGGCGTACGCGGAGGCGAAGGCCACACTCATGCGGCGCGCCCCCCTCTCCGTCCTCAACCGCGACGACGAGGCCTACGAGCGCTTCAGAGCCGCCGCAGCGGGTAACGGCGTGATCACCTACGGCGAGCACGCGGACACCGACGTGAGGCTCATCAGTGTGGAGCAGGACGCGGCCGGCTTGGGCCTGGAACTGCGCGTGCACGGCACCGAGGTGGCCGCGCGCGTGCCCATGGTCGGTCTCTACAACGCCCACAACGCCGCCGCCGCGCTGGCCGTGGCGCAGCACGAGGGCGTGCCGCTGGAGCGAGCGCTCGAGCGGCTCGCCACCTTCCCGGGTGTGCCAGGCCGCATGCAGCTCGTGGCCAGCGAGCCCACGGTCATCGTGGACTTCGCCCATACCGCGCCGGCACTGGCCAAGGCGCTGGCGGCCGTCAGGCGGCCCGGGGGCCGGCTGATAGTGGTCGTGGGCTCGGCCGGCGAGCGCGACCCCACCAAGCGGGCGCCGCTGGGCCGCGCGGCCGTGGAGGGCGCCGACTTCGCCATCTTCACGGAGGAGGACAGCCGCTCCGAGGACGTGGACGCCATCCTGGCCCTCATGGCGTCCGGCGCGGAGGAGGCTGGCGCCAAGGAGGGCGAGCGTTTCGCGCTGCGGCCCGACCGCACGGAGGCCATCCGCGAGGCCGTGCGGCTGGCCGGCCCGGGCGACGTGGTGCTGCTCGCCGGCAAGGGCCACGAGCGCACGCTGGAGCGCGCCACCCGGACGCTGCCCTGGGACGAGGCGGCCGTGGCGCGGCGCGCCGTGACTGAGCGCTAGGCCGCTAGCGGTGCCCGGCCTGACCCTGCCGCGCCGGACGCGAAGGCGGGACCTGCCGTAGCATGGGCCTGATGCCTCAGGTTCGCGCCATAGACATGATCCTCGCCAAGCGTGCCGGTGACGAGCACGACCCCACCGACCTGGCCGACTTCGTAAGCGCCTACACCGCGGGCCAGGTGCCCGACTACCAGATGTCCGCCTGGCTGATGGCGGTCTGCTGGCGCGGCATGAGCGAGGCCGAGACGGCCGCGCTCACCAGCGCCATGGCCGAGTCCGGCGAGCTGCTGGAACTGCACGACCTTCCCAACACGGTAGACAAGCACTCCACGGGAGGCGTGGGCGACAAGACCACCCTCGTATTGGCACCGCTCCTGGCGGCCATGGGCGGCACGGTGGCCAAGATGAGCGGCCGCGGGCTGGGTCACACGGGCGGCACGGTAGACAAGCTCGAGAGCATCCCGGGCTTCCGGACGGACCTTAGCGAGGAGGCGTTCCTGGCTCAGGCGCGTTCGGTGGGCGTGGTGGTAACTGGGCAGTCGAAAGACCTCGCCCCGGCGGACGGCCTGCTCTACGCCTTGCGGGACGCCACGGGCACGGTCGAGTCCTTGCCCCTGATAGCCAGCTCCATCATGAGCAAGAAGCTGGCGGGCGGCGCTAAGTCGATGGTCCTCGACGTGAAGGTGGGCTCCGGCGCCTTCATGAAGACGCTGGACGACGCGCGGGCCCTGGCCGAAGCCATGGTCTCCATCGGCCGTCACGCGGGCCGCGAGGTGCGCGCGGTGATCTCCAACATGTCAGAGCCGCTGGGTCTGGCGGTAGGCAACGCGCTGGAGGTGGACGAGGCCGTGCGCTGCCTCCAGGGTGACGGCCCGGATGACCTCCTGGAACTGAGCCTCACGCTGGCGAGCGAGGTGCTGGCCGCGGCGGGCCTGCCGAGCAGCCGCCAGGAGTTGCTAGACGCCATCAGCAGCGGGCGCGCCTACGAGAAGATGGAGGAGTGGGTGGCCGCGCAGGGTGGCGACGTCTCCGCCCTGGGCCGCCTGGAGCGGGCGGAAGGTGAGTGGCAGCTGCGAGCCGAACGCGCAGGCGTGGTCGGGCGGATCGACGCGCTGGCGGTGGGCCGGGCGGCCGGCGCCCTAGGGGGCGGCCGGAGCCGCAAGGACGACAGGATCGACATGGGCGTCGGCATAGTGCTGCACCGGAAGGTGGGCGATGAGGTGGAGGCCGGTGGGCCGCTGCTCACCGTGTACCACCGCGACGGGCGCGGCCTGGAGCAGGCGCGGAACCTCCTCGAGGGCGGCCTCACGGTGACGGACTCCGCCTCGGCCGAGGAGCTGGTGCTGGTGCGCGGCATCGGCGCTTGACCGGACAGCCCGCAGCCACTTCGTAACTCATGGAACCTTGACATACCCCGGGTGCGGGGGCTACACTAACTTTTGCGTCTGAGCGACGCGGGGTGGAGCAGTCTGGTAGCTCGTCGGGCTCATAACCCGAAGGTCACAGGTTCAAATCCTGTCCCCGCAACCAAACCGCAAGGTGAACCCCGGAGTGAAAAGCTCCGGGGTTCACTCGTTTTGCAGGCGTGCTGCTGGCCGGCGCGTGCGTCCCGGGAGAACCGGGCGGAGCCGAACGTAGGCCCCCCGCATGGCCCCGTGGAGCGGACCGCCGATCCCGCGGCAGCGCGGTACGATGTACGCCTTGAGAACCGTGGAACCCTGATGAACCAGACACCCGGCACGAACCTGAAACGCGTACCCGCCACCGACCGCAAGCTCTCGCCCCTGCTTCTGCTCATGGTCGTGGGTTCGCTCATGACCATGTCGGCGCTGGCCACCGACGTCATGCTGCCGGCGTTCCCGGCCATGGCTAGCCACTTCGGCGTGGAGGAGGCCACCATCCAGCTGGTGGTGAGCGTCTTCATGGTGGGGTACGCCCTGCCGCAGCTCCTCATCGGCTCACTGGCGGACAGGTTCGGCAGGCGCCGCGTGCTGCTGGCGGGCCTCGCCGTCTACTTCGTGGGGTCGCTCGTCTGCCTCCTGGCGCCCAGCCTGACGATGCTCCTGGTGGGACGGTTCATCCAGGGCCTCGGTTGCGCTACGGGCCCCATCCTCTCCCGCGCGGTCCTGCGCGACCTGTTCAGCGGCGCGCAGCTGGCCCGCATGATGTCGTACGCCATGATCGTCTTCTCCTCCGCCCCGCTGCTGGCGCCCGCCATCGGCGCGCTCATGCTGCGGCTGTGGACGTGGGAGTCCACCTTCGTGTTCCTCCTCGGGGTGGCGGTGGTGCTCACCCTGATGGTGCTGTACGTGCTGCCGGAGACCCTGCAGGAGCCCGATCACGACGCGTTCAAGCTGCGGAGCGTGTGGAACAACGTGCGCGCCATCCTGGCCGACCCCCGCTCGGGCTGGTCCGTGGCGTTCCTCACCTTCATCTACGGCGGGCTGATGGCGTACCTCCTGGCCTCGCCCAGCCTCTACATCGGCTACTTCGGCCTCGGCCCCGAGGGCTTCGCGGTCGTCTTCGCGCTGGTGGCCACCACCACGCTGCTCACGCAGCCCATCAACGCCAGGCTGCTGCAGCGCTTCAGCCCGCAGCAGATCGTGGCCACCGCCCTGCCGGGCTACCTGTTCGCGGGCGTGCTGCTGCTCGCGCTCTCGCTCAGCGGCGTTCTTACCCTGCCCCTCTTCGTGCTCTGCATGGTCACCTTCTTCGCCTCCTTCTCGTTCGTCATGGGCAACGGCACGACCATGCTGCTCGACCCGCACAAGTCGCGGGCGGGCGTTGCGTCCGGGCTCATGGGCTTCCTGCAGCTGGCCATCGGCACGGCGCTGGGCACGCTGGTGGCGCGCTACGCCACGGCGGACCCCACCGCGCTGGCGGTTGGCTACATAGGCCTGGCCATCCTCTCCTACACCGCGTTCCGTTTCGCTCTGCGCGGCCGCCTCAGGGTGCAGGAGCGGCTAACATGACGGCCTACGAGGCCCCGCCGCCCGGCGAGCGGGGCTACGGATCGATCACGCGCGCGGCCCCGGCCGGCGAGCAGAGGCGCGCGCCTTACAGGAGAGGATGACCCCAGGGTGACAGAGGAGACGCAGGGCAACAACTTGGAGAGCCCGCTGGACACGCCGGAGGAAGAGGCCACGCGCTCCGGCTTCGTGGCCATCGTGGGCAAGCCCAACGTCGGCAAGTCCACGCTGCTCAACACCATGCTGGGCGTGAAGGTGGCGCCCATCACCCCCAAGCCGCAGACCACGCGGCGCGGCGTGCGCGGGGTGTACACGCAGGAGGGCAAGCAGCTCGTCTTCGTGGACACGCCCGGCTTCCACCGCACCAGCAAGTCCGCGCTGGACCAGGCCATGCACCGCGCCGTGCGCGACGCCATCGTGGACGTGGACGCCGTGCTGTGGGTGGTGGACCTGCGCCGCCCGCCCAACGACGAGGACAAGCAGGTGGCGCGGCTCCTGGGCAACCTGCGCGACACGCCCGTCATCCTCGTGGGCAACAAGGTCGACGCCGCCAAGTACCCCGACGAGGCGCTGCAGCTCTACAAGGACCTGGCGCCGCACGTGGAACGCACGCTGGCCATCTCCGCCCTCAACGACCCGAAGGCGGTCTACGCCCTACGTGAGGACCTGCTGGACCGCCTGGAGGAGGGCCCCTTCTTCTTCCCCCCCGACATCCGCTCCGACCAGACGCGCGAGGAGTGGGCCGCCGAGCTCATCCGCGAGGCGGCCATGATCCACCTGCGGGAGGAGCTGCCTTACACCGTGGCCGTGCAGGTTGTGGAGTGGAACGACCCGGAGGAGGAGGACCGCCCGGTGGTCATAGTGGCCGAGATCTGGGTGGAGAAGAGCGGGCACCGCCGCATAGTCATCGGCAAGGGCGGCGCCATGATCAAGGAGATAGGCAAGATGGCGCGCAAGCAGCTCGAGATCTTCATGCAGGAGCGGCTCTACCTGGAGCTCGAGGTCGTGGTCCGCAGCGACTGGCGGGAGGACCGCGAGGCCCTCAGGGAGCTGGGTTACGAGCCTTGAGCATAGCTGCACGCTGGCGCTCCCTCTCGCGCCTACCCGCCCCCCGCGGGCGTGACGCCATGCCGGGCGTGTACGAGGTGGCGGATGAGGAGAAGCGGGTGATCTACATCGGACAGTCGGCCACCGACGTGCCCAACAGGTTGCGCCAGCACCTGGCCCGCGGCGGCTGCGTGGCCGAGCACGGCGTGTACTGGCGCTACGAGTACAGCCGTGTGCCCCAGGCGGACGAAGCGGATCTGCTGGCCGAACACTTAGAGCAGCACGGCGAACTTCCGCCCTGCAACCGCGCCACGCCCCTCACGCGCGACGCGCGGAGGCGGGCCGCGGAGCTGTTCGGGTCGACCTCGGATTGAGGGCACGCCTACTCTCCTTCTCATACGTGGGCCACACCCTTAACGAACCTCTAACTGGACTCCGCCCCCGCGTGACCGATGCCTTTAGAGCCCATGCTTATCGTCCTAGAGTGAAAACAACGACTTGTGAGCCCGTTTTTGCCGTGATATAACCGGGCAGGCGAGGAGTTAGTACGTCTTCTCAGATTTCGGTTTGGAGGGTTTGAATGCGCAAGTTCCTGATTGCCCTGATCGCTGTCGTCACTCTCGGCGCCGGCACCGCGTTCGCTCAGTCCGGTTATTGGGCTGGCTTCAGCGTCGGTTACCCGGGTGCCGCACTTCACTTCGGTATCGAGGACGTGACACCCAACCTCGGTGTGCGCGTCAACGCTGGCTACAACTACATCGGTAGCGGCTTCGCCCTGGGCTTCGACGCCCTCTACGACCTGGACGTCGACACCGGCACCACCCCCATCGACGTTTACGTCGGCGGCGGTCTCGGTCTCGGCATCGGCGCCGGCATCGACGTGGCCATCAACGCCTTCGTCGGTGGCGAGTTCCGCCTCGTGGACGCCGGCCTGCCCCAGGGCGGTATCTTCCTCGAAGCTGGCCCTTCGTTCTCCCTCTCCCCCTTCGCCTTCGGCATCATCGGGCGTCTCGGCTTCAACTACCACTTCTGAGCAGTTAGCCGCCCTGTAACAGGGTAATTTCAGAATGACGACAGCGCCCCGCGATCTTGCGGGGCGCTTCTCTTCTGGTTCTAGTGTCGGTCCGGCTACCGGCTAGGCCGGGTGCCCGTCCTCAACCGACCAGGTAGAGCAACTCCATGATGGCCCCCGGTATGTCGGCCGCCTTGAGCCCGCGCTTCTTGATGCTGAAGCCGGGCGGGTAGGTGGTGGGCTCAACGGAGAACGACAGGCCCTTCATGCGCTTGGTGTCGTAGTCGAGGGCCTCCAGCGCCGAGTCGAAGCTGAGCTGCACGTCCGTCATGTGCTCCTTGATGGTGGCCACGCCCTTGGCGCCCGCCAGCAGCCTAAGGCGCGCCAGGTCCACGAACGCCTTCACCTCGGGCGGGAACGGGCCGTACGCCTCGCGCATCTCCCGCGCTATGTGGCTCACCTCCGCCAGGCTGATCGTCTCCGCCAGGCGGCCGTAGAAGTTGATGCGCACAGCGTCGTCCTGGATGTAGGTGGGGCTCAACCTGGCGTCAAGATCCAAGTCCACCGTCACCTGCGGCACCTCGGCGGCGCGCTGCTCACCCTTCAGCTTGGCTATCTCCTCCGCCAGCATCTCCGTGTACACCTCGAGCGATACGGAGCTAACGTGGCCGTGCTGCTCCGGGCCCAGCAGGTTACCCACACCGCGGATCTCCATGTCCTTCTCCGCGAGCAGGTGGCCGGAGCCCAGGTCGTTGAGCTCCGCGATGGCGTACAGGCGCCGCTGCGCCTGCTCCGTCAGGCGGCCCGGGTAGAGCATGTAGGCCCACGCCTCCGTCTGCCGGCGCCCCACTCGGCCCCGCAACTGGTAGAGCTGCGCTAGCCCCAGGCGGTCGGCCCGCTCGATGACCAGCGTGTTGGCGCCGCTGATGTCCAGGCCCGACTCCACGATGGTGGTGGAGAGCAGCACGTCGTAGGCGCCCTCCTCGAAGCCGATCATTATCTCCTCGAGCTCGCCCTCGTTCATCTGCCCGTGCGCCACTCCGATGCGCGCCTCGGGCACCAGCTCGTTCAGCGTGCGCGCCCTCAGGCCGATGCTGCCGATGCGGTCGTGGATGTAGAACACCTTGCCGCCCCGCTCCAGCTCGCCGATTATGGCCTCACGCACCACCATGGGGTCGTAGGGCTGCAGGACCGTCTGGATGGGCTTGCGCCCCTCCGGCGGCGTGCCTATCTGCGACACGTCGCGCAGGCCCACCAGGCTCATGTAGAGCGTCCGCGGGATGGGCGTGGCGGAGAGCGAGAGCACGTCCAGGTTGGCCTTCAGCCCCTTGATGCGCTCCTTCTGGCCCACGCCGAAGCGGTGCTCCTCGTCCACCACCAGGAGCCCCAGGTTCTTGTAGACGATGGCCTCGTTGAGGAGCCGGTGCGTGCCCACCACCACGTCCACCGTGCCCTCCTTCAGGCCCTTGAGGATCTCCCGCGCCTGGCCGTCCGAGGTGAAGCGCGAGAGCATCTCGACGTTGACGGGCAGCCCAACGAAGCGCTCCTGGAACGTCAGGTAGTGCTGGCGCGCCAGCACGGTGGTGGGCACCAGCACGGCCACCTGAGCGCCGTTGCCCACCGCGCGGTGGGCGGCCCTTATGGCCACCTCGGTCTTGCCGAAGCCCACGTCGCCCGACACCAGGCGGTCCATGGGCACGGTCCGCTCCATGTCGGCCAGGACCTCGGTAACGGAGCGCGCCTGATCCGGCGTGAGCGTGAAGGGGCAGTTCTCCTCGATAAGCTCGTCCCACTCCGGCTGCGGCGGGAAGGCGGTGCCCTCGCTCACCTGCCGCTGGGCGTAGGTCTTGATGAGTTCCGCCGCCAGCTTCTCGGCGCTGGCCCGCGCCTTCTCGCGCGCCCGGGCCCATTCGTTGGTGCCCAGGGTGGAGAGGCGAGGCGGGTCGTCCGTGGTGCCCGGGTGGCGCCTGAGCAGCGGCAGCAGCTCCACCGGCAGGTAGAGCTTGCCCTCGCCGGCGTAGCGCAAGTTGAGGTAGTCGCGCGTGACCCCCACCACCTGGCGCGGCTCGAGCCCCATGAAGCGGCCGATGCCGTGGTCGGGGTGGATGAGGTAGTCGCCCACGGTGAGCTGCGAGGCGTCCGCCACGCGCTTGCCGCCCACGTGGCGCGGCTTGCGGTCGCCCTGGTAGCCGTAGAGCAGCTCCTCGGTGACCACCACTTCCTTGGTGGAGTCGTCCTTGTAGCCGCCCAGCGGGGCCTTGGCGAGCACCAGCGAGACCTGCCCGGGGTGCGGCTCCACGCGGTTGCGCCAGTGCGACTCCACGGAGTCGATGACCCGCTCGCGCAGGTAGCGGCCGGTGCGCTCGAACTTGAGGAGGAGCTGGACGGAGTAGCCGTCCTTCAGCCACATGTGCAGGTCGGCGGTGAAGTCGGAGAGCTTGCCGCGGTAGTAGCCGAGCGCTTCGACCGGCGGCGCAGCGGCGGCTGCCTCCAGCGGATCGCGCCCGAACGAGATCACGGAGCGGCTCGCCAGGTGCGTCCAGAGCCACTCGGCGTTGGCCTCGCTCATGTCGCCCCCGTACAGCTCGGGCGCGTCGAGGAAGACGGTGCCGGGCAGCTTCTCCAACACGCGCGCAGTCCACTCGTCCCGCTCGAGGTTCTCCAGGGTGCGAGGCGCCAGTACGAAGTTGTCGGCCGCCTCGCCGCCCACCGTCAGGGCGTCCAGCTCGTCGCCGAAGAACTCCAGGCGCACGCTGTCTTCCTCGCCGCGGTTTGCCGCCTGCGCCTTGCCCTCCTCCGGCGCCGCCTCGGTGAGGTAGAGGGTCACCGTGTCGCCGCGCACCTCGAAGCCGGGCGCCTCGTCACGTTCGAAGCCGTACTGCACCAGCCGCTCCAGCAGATCGTCGCGCTTGTACTCGCGGCCCTTGGCGAGCTCGAGCGCGTACCTGTCGGGCCGCTCCGGGAAGCGCGCGAGCGCGTGCTCCAGCGTCAGCACCACCTTGTCGCGCTTCTCGTGCCAGTCCGCCAGGCCGGGATCCATGCTCCGCAGCGAGCCGAACACGTGGGTCTCGGAGTAGAGATCCCGGCGCGTCTCGGTGGTCAAGAGCACGGCGGGGCCTTCGTGGCGCGCGAACTGCGCGAGGCGAGCCACGCTGGGCACCCCCAGCAGGCGCACTGCCGCTGCTTCCGCCGGCGGGGTCGCCGCCGCTACGGTCACCGTCGATGGGTCGTTGCTACTCACTCGCTCTGGCTCTCCTCCGGCCCGGCCGCGCCGCTGCGCCCCGACCCCGGGGGGCCTCATAGGCACGCGACACGGCCGGCCCTCGAACGAGCCTCTTAGCTGGGCTCGTCCGGACCTGTTTCCGGATGCTCGAGCGCCAAGCCGTACGCCTCGTTGCGGGGCACACCCAGGGCGCTCAACGCGTCACGCAGAAGCCTACCGCGAACGCCGGCCGACGCCAGTAAAGTGGCCACCTCGGCGTGCGGTCCGCGCTGCTCCTCCTGCTGCGGGGCGGGCCCCACCAGCAGGACGATCTCGCCCCTGGCGGGGCGCTCACGGAACCGTTCCACCAACTCTGCGAGGGTGCCGCGCACGGTCTCGTGGTGTAGCTTGCTCAACTCCCGGCTGACGCTCCCTGCCCGCTCGGCGCCGCACAGGGCCGCGAGCTCCTCCAGGGTGGCGAGCAGGCGGTTGGGCGACTCGTAGACGATGCTGGTGGCGCCGGACTCCGCGATCTGCTTGAGGCGCCGGCGCCGCTCCGAGCCCTTGCGGGGAAGGAAACCCTCGAAGGTGAACCTGGCGGTCGGCAGGCCCGACTCCACCAGGGCGGGCACGAAGGCCGTGGGGCCCGGCAGCACCTCCACCTGAACGCCGTGCGCCAGCGCCACACGCACCAGGTCCGCGCCGGGGTCACTTATTCCCGGCGTGCCGGCGTCCGTTATGTACGCCAGGTGGTCGTAGCGCTCCAGCAGCGCGGCGGCGCGGCTCTCCATGGTGTGGGCGTCCAGGCGCTCGAGTCTGGTGTCTATGCCGTGATGGTCCAGCAGCGTACGGCTCCGCCGGGTGTCCTCGGCGGCAACGGCGTCGGCCTTGGCCAGTGTGTCCAGTGCGCGCTGCGTGATGTCGGCCAGGTTGCCAACCGGGGTGGGAACCAGCGTCAGGCGCTTGCTCTCGCCCGCGCTCAAGCGGGGCGGCTCGCGCGCAACCGGTAGGCGGGCACGCGGCTGATGCGGCGGGAGCCGCTGCGCCTGAGCACGGCAGCCAGACTCGCGCGTATCAGTTCGGCCTCGCCCACGGTGACGGTAACCAACGTGCCCTCGGGCAGGTTGGCGCCTTCCACCAGCTCGATCTTGCCTTCCTTAACGATGCCCTTGAACGCTCGCATCGTGCTCCTTCTTGGTCCCGCCTTCGGGGTCCGTGCCCACTCTACCGCTCCTGACGCGGCCCCGCAGGGGGATGGACGCACGGGCCCGAACGGACTTCACGTACCAGGCGCCGGCGGCCACGCCCGCCAGCAGCAGGCTCACCGCCACGCCCGCGTTGCGGTGCAGGCCGAGCGATTCGGCCAGCCTTGCCACCAGAGGCAGGCTGAAGGTAACGGCGGCGAGCACGCCCAGGAGTGCCGCGAAGTTCATGCGCGGTAAGGGCCCAGCGGCCGCTCCATCAGCGGCCCTCCGCCACGAACCGCGTGAGCGAGGTGGCGGGATAGAAGTAGGAGAGGATGTGGCCGAAGTCGTAGCCCGCGTGCGCCAGAGCGCGGGCGCCGTACTGGCTCATGCCCACGCCGTGGCCCCAGCCGTCGCCCCGAACCGTCAGGCCGCCCTGGACGCTGAAGCGCGTGGACTTGAGGCCCCAGCCGCGCGCCATGTTCGTGAGCTGCGAGCCCCGGACCACGCGCGAGCCCTGGCTGCCCGTGACCTCGAGTTCGAGCACCCGGCCCGACTCGCTGAGGCGCACGACGCGCACGCCCTGCACCGCTCCGACCCCGATGCCGGCCGCCTCCAGCGAGGCGCCCACGGCGGCGGCGTCGAGCCTGAAGACCCAGGCGCGGTGCGGCGTGGAGGCGGGCGCGTCCGCCCGCGACACCAGGTACGGCAGCGCCGTGCCCCACACCTCCTGGCTGGAGGCAAGGACACCGCCCGAATCGGCGTGGTAGTAAGTGCGCGCGGTGGCGCCGCCGTACGTGACGACCACGCCCGCGGTGGCGGCTATGGCGCTGTCCGTGCGGGGGTGCTCCACCTCCACGCCGCGGTACACCTGACAGTCCACGGTGGCGCAGAGGTCATACCTGCCCGCCGGGTCGAGCGAGGTGAGGGTGTAGCTGCGCGCGGCCACGGCCTGGGCCTTGAGCGCCTCCATGGGCCACGAGGCGGACATCTCCGAGGGCACGACGCCGCGGAGGTACGACTCGATGTCGAGCACGTTGACGACCTCGATGAGGTCGTCCACCGCCACCAACCTGATGGCTCCGCGGTAGCGGTTGCCGTTCACCCGCATGAAGCTGCCGTCCGCCTCCAGCAGGAGCCTTCGCCCGACGCGTTGGCCGTCCACGTACAGCTCGCCGTCCTGCGCCACCACGGGCCACTCGAGAGCTCCGGCGGTGGCGAAGCGCGGCACGCCGTCCACCGAGCCCGAGTGGGGGCCGGTGGCGCCGACGGTGACGCTGTCGGTGAGGTCGAGGAGCACCCGCACCTGGCGGTTGACCGGCTGCAGGGCGGTCGCGGAGGCGGCCACAAGGAGAAGCGCCAGAGCAACCAGGGCGCGGAGCAGCGGACGAACTCGTACGGGATGAACTCGTACGGGATGAAGAGGTTGCGAAGGAAGGCGTTGCGACATCGTTCGGACAGTATCACCCCCTTCCCAGCCTCCGCCAAACGACAAAATCCACAGGCTCCGTTCGGCTGAAGCGGTACTCCCGTCACCGGCGCCGGTCGGCCGGGTACCGACCGGCGGGCCCGCGTGCGAACATGTGGCATGTTCAAGCCAGATCTACTGTCGGAGAAGGTGGTCTTCGTCACGGGCGGGGGCAGCGGGCTCGGGTTGAGCATGAGCCGCCGCTTCCTGGAACTCGGCGCCAAGGTGGTGATCGCCAGCCGCCGCATCGAGCTCCTGGAGAAGGAGGCCGGCAACCTCATGCAGGAGACGGGTGGCAGCGTCCTGCCGCTGCAGCTCGACGTGCGTGACCCGGAGTCGGTGGCGGCGGCGCTCGACGCGGCGGAAGCCGAGTTCGGCCGCATCGACGCGCTCCTCAACAACGCGGCGGGCAACTTCATCTCGCCCACCGAGCGCCTCTCGCACCGCGCCTTCGACGCCGTGCTCAACATCGTGCTGCACGGCACCGTGTACGCCACGCTGGAGATGGGCAAGCGCTGGATAGCCAAGGGGCAGCGCGGCACCGTGCTGTCGGTCGCCGCCACCTACGCGGAGCGCGGCTCCGGTTACGTGGTGCCCTCGGCGGTGGCCAAGTCGGGCGTGGTGGCCCTCACCCGCTCGTTGGCGGGCGAGTGGGGCAAGCACGGCATCCGCCTCAACGCCATCGCCCCCGGACCGTTCCCCACGGAGGGCGCCTGGAGCCGGCTCATGCCCACCCCGGAGATACAGGAGCTGTTCGAGAGCCGCGTGCCGCTGGGCCGCGTGGGCGAACACTCGGAGCTGGCCAACCTGGCTTCGTACCTGCTCTCCGAGTACGCGGGCTACATAACCGGCGACCTCATCTACATCGACGGCGGCGAGTCGGTGTTCAACGCGGGCGAGTTCAACCTGCTCGATCAGGTCACGGACGAGCAGTGGGACATGCTGGCGAAGATGCGCAAGAAGGGCTGACCCAGGGATCAGCCGTTACCTGGCGCGCCCTTACAGGTCTATGCCGTCGGGCATCTCGAGCCGGAAGATACCGGTGGCGTCCGTGTAGGTGACCTCCACCGTGTAGATCCCGCCGCCCAGTTCGAAGAGCCGGTCGAAGGCTATGCGCTGACCCCGGGTCCACGTCTGGTCGAACACCACCTGCTCCGGGCCGGCGCCCGAGCTGGTCTGGAAGCTGCTGGGCCGCTGGTAGCGCACCTCTATCTGGACGCTGCCGCGCCGCACCTCACCCGTGAACCTGATGGGCATGTCCGTGCGGCTGAGCGTGCGCCTGCTCGTTTCGGCGGTGTGGTCCTGCTTATAGACCAGGATGGGGGTCTGGGTCGGGAAGCCGAGGTACCAACCCCGGGTCTCACCTACGGCGAAGAAGACGATAAGGACGATTATGAGAAACGTGATGAGCCCGCGCATGGCGCGAGTATAGCTGTGGCGCCGGGCCGGCACGGAGGGAAAACCGCCACTGTGGGCACACATCGGCAAGCGTTCCGAGTATGCGGCGGCGGGCGGCGGCGCGCCAAGCGGAGGGGGCCCGCGCGTCGGTGCGCGGGCCTCCTCCTACCTGGTGTTCGGTCCGGCTAGGTGCTCAGGCCGTGGCTACGGCGTCCCGGCGCATGTTGCGAAGCACCGTGTGCAGGATGCCGCCGTTGCGGTAGTAGACCACCTCTACCGCGGTATCGAGGCGGCTGATGACCTCGAACTCAACCGCGCTGCCGTCCTGCTTGACCGCCGTCACCTTGAGGTTCTGCCGCGGCTTCACGTCGTCGTCGATCTGGATGCTGTAGGTCTCGGTGCCGTCCAGGCCGAGGGTGGTGGGGTTCTCACCTTCGGTGAACTGCAGGGGCAGCACGCCCATGCCCACCAGGTTGGAGCGGTGGATGCGCTCGAAGCTCTCGGCGATGACGGCCTTGACGCCCAGCAGGTAGGTGCCCTTGGCGGCCCAGTCACGGCTGGAGCCCATGCCGTAGTCGTTGCCGGCGAAGACGATGGTGGGGATCTGCTGCTCGATGTAGTTGCGGCTGGCCTCGTAGACGCTCGTGACCTCACCGTTGGTGAAGTCGGTGGTGAAGCCGCCTTCGGTGCCCGGAGCGAGCTGGTTCTTCAGCCGGATGTTGGCGAAGGTGCCGCGCGTCATCACGCGGTCGTTACCGCGCCTGGAGCCGTAGGAGTTGAAGTCCTTCTTCTCCACGCCGTGTTCCTGCAGGTAGCTGCCAGCGGGCACGTTGGCGGCGATGGCGCCGGCGGGCGAGATGTGGTCGGTAGTAACGGAGTCGCCGACCTTGACCAGCACCCGCGCGCCCTCGATCGGCTGGATCGGGGCGGGCTCGTCCGGCATGTCGATGAAGAAGGGCGGCTCCTGGATGTAGGTGGAGCTCTCGTCCCAGTCGAAGAGCTGACCGCCCTTGACCGGGATGGCGTTCCACTCCTCGTTCGACTGCTCGATGCCGTCGTACATGCGCTTGAAGGTCTCGGGCTTCATGGCTTCGTCGAGCAGGGAGGTGACGTCCTCGTAGGTGGGCCACAGGTCGCGGAGGTAGACGGGGTTGCCGTCCTGGTCCTCACCGAGGGGCTCGTTGACGATGTCGATGTCGACCGTGCCGGCGAGGCTGTAAGCCACCACGAGGGGCGGGCTGGCCAGGTAGTTGGCCTTCACGTCGGGGTTGATGCGCCCCTCGAAGTTGCGGTTACCCGAGAGCACCGAGGCAGCCACCAGGTCGCCCTCGTCGATGGCCTTGGTGACCACGGGAGGCAGGGGACCCGAGTTGCCGATGCAGGTGGTGCAGCCGTAGCCCACCACGTAGAAGCCGACCT
>CAZPWN010000007.1:0-21221 GCA_964590475.1 uncultured bacterium
CGACGCGCTCGACACGGCCGAGGACTCCCTGCGCCTCTACCTGGGCATGCTGCCCGGCATGCGCGTCAACGCGGGCGCCATGCGCCGCGCGGCCGGAGCGGCCTACTCCAACGCCACGGACTTGGCGGACTACCTGGCCCGCAAGGGCGTGCCGTTCCGCGAGGCTCACCACGTGGTGGGCCGGCTGGTGGGCGAGGCCCTCAGCCGCGGGGTGCCGCTCGAGGAACTCCCGCTGGAGCACCTCCGGCAGGCCGAGCCGCGCATAGAGGACGACGTCTACGCGGCGCTGGAACTCGAGCAGGTGGTAGACGCGCGCGCCAGCTACGGCGGGCCCGCCAGGAAGCGCGTGCTGGAGCAGATAGCGGCCACGCGGGCGGAACTGGCAGCGCAGCGAACAGAGGATGGTGGTGCAGGGTGAGCCTCCAGCAGCTGAACGAGATGCAGGTCCGCGGCGGCGCCGACGACCGCGCACCGGACGCGTCGCCCGCCCTCCGGGTGCGCCCGGCGCGCTCCGAGGACGTGCCCCTCATCTTCGAGAACATCGGTCACTGGGCCAGCCAGGGGCGCATGCTGGTGAGGCCCATGCAGAACATCTTCGAGAACCTGCGCGACTTCTTCGTGGCGGAGATCGACGAGGGCGACGGGCCGGTCTTCGCTGGCAACGGCGCCCTGCACATCCTGTGGGGCGACATCGCCGAGGTGCGCGGCCTGGCGGTGGCGGAAGGCGTGCGCGCCCGCGGCGTGGGCCGGGCCCTGGTGGCCGCCTGCGAGGAGGAGGCCCGGCGGGTGGGCATCCCTCAGCTCTTCGCCTGGACCTACGAGGTGGGCTTCTTCGAGCGGTGCGGCTTCCAGCTGATCGACAAGAGCCGCGACCTGCACCCACGCGTGTGGTCCGAGTGCCTGCGCTGCCCCTTCTACGTGGGCTGCAACGAGAACGGTGTGGTGAAGCGCATGGACGGCGTGCCCATGCCCGCCAACCTGCCCGAGCCGCCGCCCGCGCAGGTGCCGCCGGGCATCCGCTGAGCGCGTAAGCGGGCCGGTTACAATCCGGCGTGTCACGCAAGGTACTACTAGCTCATACGGGTGGCACCATCGGCATGCACCGCGGTCCACGCGGCTTCGAGCCGCGCCAGGGCTACCTGGCGGAGCTGCTCGGCCGCATGCCCGAACTCTCGGACCCGAGCATGCCCCAGATCACGCTGGTGGAGTGGGGGCCGCTGCTCGACTCGGCGGACAACCGCCCGGCGGACTGGCAGCGCATGGCGCACGAGATAGCCGCCCACTACGACGACATAGACGGCGTGGTGCTCCTGCACGGCACGGACACCATGGCGTACACCTCCTCCGCCCTCTCCTTCCTGCTGGCGGGGCTCGGCAAACCGGTGATCATCACGGGTTCGCAGGTGCCCCTGGCCGAGGTGCGGTCGGACGCGCGGGAGAACCTGGTGGCGTCGCTGCAGCTCGCCGCCCGCACGGACCTGCACGAGGTGTGCGTCTACTTCTCGGGGCACGTGCTGCGCGGCTGCCGGGCCACCAAGGTCTCCGCCAGCGGCTTCGACGCCTTCGAGTCGCCCAACGAGGCGCCGCTGGGGCAGGTGGGGGTGGACATCTCGCTTCGGGCTGAAGCCCTGCGGCCCGCGCAAGCCGGCCCCCTCACCGTGCCGGACATTGAGGACGTCACCGTGGCCTCGCTCAGGCTCTTCCCCGGCATCGACGCGCGCTTCATGCGCCACGTGCTGCAGGAACCGCTGCAGGGCCTGGTGCTGGAGACCTTCGGCACCGGCAACGCACCCAGCCGCGACCGCCAGCTGCTGGCGGCCCTGGAGGAGGCGGCCTCGCGCGGCGTGGTCATCGTCAACATCACGCAGTGCCTGCGGGGCCGGGTGGACATGGGCGGCTACGCCACGGGGGCCGCGCTGCTCGACGCCGGCGTGGTCGGCGGGGCCGACATGACGCCGGAGGCGGCCCTCAGCAAGCTGATCTACCTGCTGGGCAGCGGTCACGCCCCTGCCAGCGTGCGGGAGCTGATGCAGCGGGACCTGCGGGGAGAACTGACCGTGCCGCATGCGTGAGGCCGTGGACGCCAGGGCGGCGACCCCGTGATGCCCCGCCGCCTGCCCCGCTGGCTCAACGTGACCGGCTGGCTCGGCGCGCTCGGCTGGGCCATCTTCCTGGTGGTCCAGTCCGGCTCCCCGGCGGTGGGCGGGTTCCTAGCGCGCATCTTGGACCGCTTCCCCCTGGGGGCAGACAAGGTCGGCCACGCCGCCGCCTACGCGGTGCTGGGCGCGCTGCTCACGCTGGCCACGGGCCGCGTGTGGCTCGCCCTGCTGCTGGCCACCCTGTTCGGGGTGACGGACGAGATCCACCAGTACTTCGTGCCGGGCCGCCAGGCGGACGTCTTCGACGTGGTGGCCGACGCCGTGGGCGCCCTCGCCGGAGCTCTCTTCGTGGCTTTCCTATCTCGGGCGCTGGACAGGCGCCCGTAGAATGGCCGTCGTGACCGGAACCTCCGCACCTCTTCGCTTGGTCATAGTCGGCGCCGGGCGCATGGGCGGCGCCGTGCTGCAGGGCGCGCTGGGGGCCGGGGTGCTCGGTGCCGACGAGGTGGGCATCTTCCACCCGAACTCCAGGCGGTTGACGGAGATGGCGGAGCGTTACGGCGTGCGCGGCGTGACCGACGCGGAGCTGCACACCGCCGAGCGCGTGCTGCTGGCCGTCAAGCCGCAGACGTTCGGCAGCGTGGCGCCGCTGGTCGCCGGCCGCCACTCGCTCTTCATCTCGATCATGGCGGGCGTGTCGGCCGAGAACATCAGCCGGCGCGTGGGTTCCAGCAGGGTCATCCGCGCCATGCCCAACTTGGGCGCCGCGCTCGGCATGAGCGCCACGGCCTTAGCCTGGCTGCCCGAGGTGGGCCCGGACGACGTGAACCTGGCCCGCAGCCTCTTCAGCGCCGTGGGCAGCGTCTACGACATACGCGAGGAGCAGTTCGACGCGTTCACGGGCATGGCCGGCTCGGGGCCGGCGTTCACCGCTCTGGTGGCCGAGGGGCTGGCGGACGGCGGCGTGCGCATGGGGCTCGACCGGCGGCTGGCGCGCGAACTGGCGCGGCAGGTGCTCCTCGCCAGCGCACGCCTGCTGGAGACCAAGCACCCGAGCGAGCTGAAGGACGAGGTATCCAGCGCGGGCGGCACGGCCATCGCGGGCGTGCGGACGCTCGAGCGGCACCGTCTGCGCTTCGCGCTCATCGACGCCGTGGAGGAAGCCACGCGTAGGGCGAGCGAACTTAGTCGGGAGGGCACGTGAAGAGAGTCATCAGAGCCGCGCTGCTGATCCTGGCGCTGGCGGCTGCCAGCGCCACGGCGCAGGGCTACTACCCGGCGGGTCCGGGCTACAGCTGGACCTACTCGTCAGGCGAGACGCAGACGCTCTCCGGCCCGCGCGAGATGAACGGCGTGAGCGTGTGGGTGCTCGTGCACTACTTCGAGGGTGTGCCCATCTCCGAGGACTACCTCGAGTACTCGGACGCGGGCGTGGTGAGCCACGGCACGGCCGCCGGCGGGCAGTTGTTCCCGTACCAGCCGCCCCTGCAGGTCTACCCGCCGGAGCCCCTGGCGCCCGGCCAGAAGTGGACCAGCACCACCAACCTGCCGGGCTTCAGCCTCACGCTCGACTCGGAGGTCATGGGCCTGCGCGGCGTGGCTACGCCGGCGGGGCGCTTCAACGCGCTCCTGGTCCGGCAGACGAGCCTCACCAGCACGGGCGGCCAGACGGTGCTGGACCTCTACTTCGTGCCCGGCGTGGGCGTGGTGCGCTTCGTGACGCAGGACGGCACCACCATCGATCTTATCGAGCGTAGTTTCTGAACCCCAGCTAGTTGCGTAGGTAGAGGCTGGCCGCCGTTGGCTCCGCAGCCGAGGCCGGAAGGCCTCCGGTCAGGCCTCGCCACCCAGCGTCTCCTGCATGAAGGCCGTATAGCGGTTCCCGCGGATGGCGTCCCGCACGTCGTCCATCAGGCGCGCCATGAAGCGCAGGTTGTGGATGGTGGCCAGCTGCGGCCCCAGCGTCTCGCCCGAGCGGAACAGGTGCCTCACGTACGCCCGCGTGAAGTGCGTGCACGTGTAGCAGTCGCAGCCCTCCTCCAGCGGCCGCATGTCCTTCTCGAACGCCTTGCCCCTGATGTTCAGCCTGAAGCGCGGCGCGGGCGCGCCGTCGTCGCCGCGGCGGATCATGATGGTGGCGGTCCGCGCGTTGCGGGTGGGCGCCACGCAGTCGAAGGTGTCTATGCCCCGCGCCACCGCCTGAAGCACCCCCGGCACGTCGCCGATGCCGAGCAGGTGCCGAGGCCGCTCGTCCGGCAACAGCGGCACGGTCCAGTCGAGGATGTCGTACATCTCCTGGTGGGTGGAGCCCAGGTTGCCGCCCACCGCCACGCCGTGGAAGGGCAGGCCGCTGATGACGCTGGCGCTCTCCTCCCGCTGGTCGCGGTAGGCGCCGCCCTGCACGATGCCGTAGAGCGCCTGCGGGTAGCCGTGCTGCGCCTCGCCGGCCACGAACTCATCCAGGCTGCGCTGCGCCCACCGGTGGGTGCGGTCCAGGGAGGCGCGGGTGTACGCCTCGTCGTGCAGGGGGCTGGTGCACTCGTCGAAGGCCAGCACGATGTCGGCACCCAGGGCCCGCTGGATCTGGATCGACTTCTCCGGCGTGAACCAGTGCGTGGAGCCGTCGATGTGGCTCTTGAACTCAACGCCCTCCTCGCGCACCTTGACCATGCCGCTGCCGGTGGGCCTCCGCATGTTGCTGCTTGGCTCCTCGCCGGGGAAGATGGAGGCCACCTTCCCCACCCCGTGATCTATGGAGGCGCCGAGCGAGAAGACCTGGAAGCCGCCGGAGTCCGTGAGGATCGGCGCGTTCCAGCGCATGAAGCGGTGCAGCCCGCCATGCTCGGCCACGAGCTCGGGGCCGGGGCGGAGGTAGAGGTGGTAGGTGTTGGCGAAGAGGAGCTGCGTGCCAGTCTCCGCCACCGCGTGGGGCGCCGCGCCCTTGACGCTGGCCTGCGTGCCGACGGCCACGAAGGCGGGCGTCTCCACGGCGCCGTGCGGGGTGTGCAGCACCCCGGCACGGGCCGCACCCTCACGGGCGTGGACCTCGAAACCGAGGGGCCGCTCCGCCGTCAACGGTGCGTTCGCCGAGGCTGGGGCGTCTACGGTATGTGCTGGGGTGGTATCGGCCATAGCTGCGACTCCCGTCGCAGACGCATGCTACATCGGCCGCTCCCGCCGGAGCGTGTCGGGCCACGCTAGGCGGCTTCTCCCTACTATCCGGCCACCGTGAGACCCTCTCTCATGCAGCGCGCCGCCTGACCCACACCGTTAAGGGTGGCTAAGTCAAACGGTTCACACCTAAGGCTCATGGACGTGCTATCATCCTCTCATCTGGGAGCCTAGCTCCCAGCTTGGAAGCTGTGAAACCTGCCTTGTACGTGGGCGCTTTAGGCAGGCGGAGCTAGTAGCGCAACCGGCCAAGGACGAGTCTGTCCCCTCTTCCCCATAAAGCCGCGGCTTCCAAGCACGGACCTTCCCACGGAGGTTCGATCGCCCGAACGGTTCGGGCACCCGGGTGAACCCCGGGCGTTGGAAGCTATGAAGCTTGTTCTGCATTTGGGCGCTTGGAACAAGTGGAGCTAGTAGCGCAACCGGCCAGCGGGACAGCAAGAAGCGGGGAAGACTCGCTCATTGGCACTACCGGCTAAGCGCCTCGGAGCCCGCACGGGTTCGAGGTCCAGATGTTCGGCAAGTCGTCGTTTTTCAACCAAGCTAAGGCCACGCGCGCCGCGCGCAGCCTGGCAGCGGCAACAATGATCTTCAGCGTGATGCTCCTGAGCGCCTGCTCAGCCAACGACGCCGAACATGTAGCCATGCAAGAGCGCACACTCCACGCCCCGGAAAGCCCCTTGGCTCAGCAGACGCTGGGCAACACGGCGATGTTCGGGGCGTTCACCTACGGCGGCGTCTGGCAGGGCATGGAGCCCGTTCTGGAGCTGGAAACCAAGCTCGGCCGCCGCCTGGACATCGTGCACTGGTTCACCAACTGGGACAACCCCTACTTCCCCGAGCTCGTCGAGGACGCCTCGCAAGGCGGCCGGCTGCCGCTGATCTCCTGGCAGCCGCACCGGCAGAGCGTGGCCGACATCGCCGCCGGCCGGTACGACAGCTACATGCACGACTGGGCCCTGGGCGCGGCCACCGCTCCCGGCCCCGTCTACGTGCGGCCCTTCCCGGAGATGAACGGTAACTGGACCTCGTGGAACGGCGACACCCCCACCTTCCGCGCCGCCTGGCGCAGGATGGTGGGCATCTTCGAGGATGCCGGCGCCACGAACGTGAGGTGGGTCTTCAGCCCCAACGTCACGGACGAGCCGCGGACCGAAGCTAACAAGATGGAACACTATTACCCCGGACACGAGTACGTGGACGTACTGGCCCTGGACGGCTACAACTGGGGCGACGCCAACGTGCATCACCCCGCCTGGCGCAGCTTCACCGAGATCTTCGAGGTCGGCTACGAGCGGGTCACCGCCATGGGCGAGCAGCCCGTCTGGATCGCCGAGTTCGCCTCCTCCGACGAGGGCGGCGACAAGGCCGAGTGGGTGACGGAGATGTTCTCCACTCCGGGCTTCGACCGTGTCGAGGCGCTCATCTGGTTCGACGAGAACAAGGAAGCCGACTGGCGCATCACCTCCGGTGTGGACGTGCTGAACGCGTTCCAGGCCGCCCTCACCAGCGGACCCGTGGTGGCCAGCAGCGGTCAGGACCAGCCCAACAGCGTCGACTAGCGCAAGGACGGATGCGGTTGCTCGGCAGCCGGCACCCAGGTTACATTTCTCACAGTCGAACCGGCGGAGCCCCTCCGTAAGGGAGGAGCCTTCGCCTTCGCCCTGGGAGGCCGACTTGCATCGCATCTTCTACTGCGTCGGGGCCTTGGGAGGGCCCTACGCGCGGCCGCGCCCTGCGCGCGCCGCTCGCGCCAGGCACCGCACAAGGATCGCCGCGTGCACGGCGAGCCTACTGATCCTTGCTGCCTGCGCCTCCCCCTTCGTGACCGACCCGGAGACCGACGAGCCCTTCACGAAGCCCCTGCTGGGCGCCTTCGTGCCCACCGGCGTCTGGAGCGACCTGGCCGCCCTGAAGGAGCTCGAGGGCATGGTGGGCGGCGAGTTCGACGTCGGCCACTGGTACACCTCCTGGAACCACCCTTACGACCCCGTTCCCGTCAACGACCTGCTGGAGCACGGCCGCATCCCTCTCGTGAGCTGGCAGTCGCAGGATCAGAGCGTGGCCGACATCGCCGCCGGCCGTTACGACGAGTACGTGCGCGGGTGGGCGCGGGCAGCGGCCAGTGCACCGGGCGTGCTGTACGTGCGCCCCTTCCCGGAGATGAACGGTGACTGGGTGCCGTGGCACGGCGACCCGGAGAACCTCAAACTGGCCTGGCGCCGGCTGGTCAGGCTGTTCGAGGAGGAGGACGCCGATAACGTGAGGTGGGTCTTCAGCCCCAACGTCACGGACGAGCCGCGCACCGCCCAGAACCGCCTCGAGAACTACTACCCGGGCAGCGAGTACGTGGACGTGCTCGCGCTCGACGGCTACAACTGGGGCGCCACAAGACCCTACATCGGCTGGCGCAGCTTCGACGAGGTCTTCGCCGGCGGCTACGAGCGCATCACCGCCCTGGGGCCGCAACCCGTGTGGATCGCGGAGGTAGCCTCCACCGAGCACGGTGGCGACAAGGCGGAGTGGGTACGCGAGATGCTCAGCTCCACGGCCTTCGCGCGGCTGGAAGCCATCGTCTGGTTCAACGAGAACAAGGAGACCGACTGGCGCATCGAGAGCTCGGTCGCCTCGGCCGACGCGTTCCGTGAATGGTTCGAGTGGCGGGACGATCATGACGTCCTGCCGCCCGGGTCGGAGCCCACGCCGGCCATGGCCTCCGCACTGCCGCGCCAGGGGCCCGCCCAGGTGACCAGCTTGACGTCCAGATGACCCCCGCTCGGGCCCCGCGCCACCCGCCCCGCTGGAGGAGCGGCGCAGCGTCATGGGTGGCGGCCCTGGTAACCGCCTTGGCGCTGTTCGCCCTTCCAGGCCCGGCCGCGAGCCAGCCCGCCACTTACGCCCCCTACCCCGAGGAGACGGAGATACCGCCGGTCTACCCGAGCGAGCTGGACTACGAGCTCGAGCTCCTGGCGGACGACCTGCCGCTACCCGTTTCGGTCGTGCCGCTGAACGACGGCAGCGGCCGGCTCCTGCTCGTCTCCCTGCTGGGCCGCGTCTGGCTTCTCGAGCAGTTCCAGCTACGGCCCGCGCCGTTCCTGGACCTGACGGGCCGCGTGACGGGCCTCGAGGGGGAGCAGGGCCTCTTCAGCGTGGCGCTCGAGCCCGTGAGGGCGGAAGAGCCCACGGACACCGGCCGCAGGCTCGTGGCCGCCTTCACCGAGACGGGCACCGGCGACCTGCTGGTGGCCGCCTACCCCCTCTCCCCCGACCTGAGCCGGGCCGACGGCACGCAGGAGACGATCATCCTGCGCCAGCCCATGCCCGAGCCGTTCCATCACGGCGGGCAGGTGGCGTTCGGGCCGGACGGCATGCTCTACGTGAGCGTCGGCTCGGGCGAGATAAGCACGGAGCGCCTGCACCGCACGCCCGCCCCCGCGCAGGACCCGACCAGCCTCCTGGGCAAGCTGCTGCGGCTCGACATCGGCGTCGAGCCCTACCGGGTGCCAGAGGACAACCCGTTCGCTGCAGCCACCGAGCCGAGCGCCGCGGCGTCCGGAGCCCGGCCGGAGATCTGGGCCAGCGGCTTCCGCAACCCCTGGAAGTTCACCTTCGGGCCGGACGGCGAGCTCTACCTGGCGGACGTGGGCGCCGACCGCTGGGAAGAGGTGAACCTGGTGCGGAAGGGCGCCAACTACGGCTGGCCGGCGCGGGAGGGTGGCGAATGCTTCATCTTCCCGGACGAGGCCGCCTACGTGGACCCTAACTGCCTGTCGGACGACTTCGTCGACCCGCTGATCGTTTACGCGCACCTCAGGCTCGACCCCAAGGGCGGTCAGGCCGTCACCGGCGGCACCGTGGCGGCCGATCCCGCGCTACCCGAACTGGCCGGCCGTTACGTCTACGGCGACTTCGGCTCGGGACGCGTGTGGTCGTACGATCCGGAACTCGGGCGCGTGGAGCTGCTGCTGGAGAGCGGCCTGAGCCTCAGCGAGATCGCGAGCGGGGAGCAGGGCGAGCTACTGCTGCTGGGCATAGGCGGGAGCCTGTACCAGCTGGTGCATGCGCGCTGAGCGGCCCGAACGGCGACGCCTCGGCGGCTCACGCTCGCACGCGCCGCCTCGCGCACTGCCCCGCAACTACTCCGTGGCCGGCAGCGCGACCGTGTTGTTGCCCATGTCGTAGAGCTTCTCCGTGATGTTGCCGTAGAACTCGCCGTCATCTATGCCGAAGCTGTCCATCAGCGCGCCGGTCATCAGGTAGGCCGGCCCCAGGCCGAGTTCGCCGGCTGCCACCAGGCTGTAGACGTCCAGCAGCGCGCGCTCCTGCTCCGTGACGGAAGCGGGATCCAGGCGGTAGGCCGCGAAGGCGTGACGCAGGGCGTCCACCGTCTCCGACAGCCCGTCCAGGGCGGTGACGAGCTCCGCATGAACGGGGTTCAGGCCTGAGCGCTGCACGCCCTCCAGCGGGTTGATGTAGCGGGCGTAGGCGTAGCGGTCGTCGTGGCCGTTCGGCTGCGCACGGGACCAGGCCAGCTTGGCGGCGCCGGCGCAGATGGAGAAGTCCGGATCGAAGACGCTGAACCGCTCGGCGAACATCCTCGGGTTGGCGAAGCGCGAGGTGGGTTCGGTTGAGATGCTGCGCAGCAGCGTCAGCGCGTCGCCGGTGACCTGCGAGAGGCCCAGGTCCTCCGTGGGCCCGACCGCTAGCGGATCCAGGTACGACTCGTTGATGAGCACCTGCAGCAGCAGCCGAGGCGGCACGTCGTAGGCGGTGGCCGCCTCCTCCAGGTGCGCCGCCAGCGGCACCAGGCGGCCGAGGACGAGGCGCTGCCAGTAGGTGAGCGGCTGATACGCCGCCACGTCCCCGCTCAGCAGGCGGCGCTCCTCCGCTGGAGTGGCCGTGAAGCCCACGCTGCAGTAAGAGGAGAGCTGGCGCGAACCGCCTGCACGGGGCGCGTCCGACTCGCCGCCGTCCGAGGAGGCCGCCCCCTTAGCGGGGTCGCCGCCCGCGGCGCCCACCGCGTCCCGGTAATGTTCAGCGAGCTCCGCGCTTTCCAGTTCGCCTGCGAAGTCGCCGTCAAGTCCGCTCGGCTCCACCACCTTGAACACGCTCATCAGGGGCAGGTCCACGAACTCCGCTGCCACCAGCGGCGGGGCGGAGTGGATGAGCTGCCAGGTCTCCTTGTAGCCGGGTCTCACGGCGTTGGCCACCAGCACGGCGCCCATGAACAGACTCACCGAACAGAGGGTGAGCACCGTGCTCACGGCCGCCACCCGGCGCCCCACCCGCTGCGAGGAGACCGCCCGCGGCCTCTCCCAGGTGATGGTGACGCGCGGGTCCATCTCGCGCTGCCCGAACGCCTTGGGCGCCACGCGCGTGAACCCCACCACGTAGGCCACCACGTTGAAGGGCCGCAGGGTGAGGAGCGGCACGGCGGACATCACTACGCCGCCCAGCGTGCTGCGCACCAGCCGCCACCCCGTCTCCCCTCGGCTGCGCGCCAGGCGCCTGAAGCCGAGCATCACCAGCAGGATGGTGACCAGCAGGTCGAGGCCCACCCAGGCGCCTAAGCCCGTGAGGGCGGTGCCGTAACCGGGCAGTGCCGTGGCGATGCCCAGAGCCACGGGCAGAAGCAGCAGCAGTAGGGCGATGCCGAAGAGGTTCTCGAACTGAGCGCTGAACGCCGCGAACGATACGTTGGCCCTCAGGCCCCTGCGCTCTCCGCCCCTGCGCCCCGCGCCGTCAGACTCCACGCCGCGCGCCCGCTTGACGGCGTTCTCCACCCCGCCGCCGTTCCACCGCTCCACCTGCCGCATGTAGCCCGGCAGGCTCAGCGGGTCCTCCGTGTACATCTGCGCGCCCGGCACGAACCTCGCGTTGGGGCCGCGGCGCAGCACGATCTCGTCCTGAGCGTCGAAACGCTCGGCGAAATCGACCGGCCCGTCCGCCGTCCGCAGCTTGAAACCGCGCGCCTGCAGCTCGGCGACCGTGAGGCGCTCCTCGGTGGTCTCGCCGTTCTGCACGCGCAGGGTGAAGTCGTGATCCTCGGTGAGGGTGTCCGCCGGCATGGGGAAGCTGCTCCTGCGCGCCGCGAAGCCGCAGCCCACCACCGTGTAGAGACGGGAGCTGCCCAAGATGGCGCTCCGCCCCAGGCGGGCCGTCTGGCCGGAGCGCAGCAGCGCCGCCACGGCGTACTCGCCCGAGCGGGCGCGGGAGATGTGGCCGGCCACCGGCCCCGCGGACGGCGGCAGCGACATGACGGCCCCGGACTGCAGAGCGCTGTCCTCGATGACGTAGCGCCAGCTGCCCCCTTGCTTCTCGCGCCGCAGCCGATAGAACTCGTCCTTCAGACGCTCCACGAACGTGGGAGCGAAGATGGTGTCGCCGTCCACCACGAGCACCCGTTCGGATGTCACGTAGCCGCCCCCCGTGATGAGGTTGATGCTGTCGGCCTTCGAGATGGGGTTGGCGTGCTCGAGCAGAACGACGGCTGGCCCCGACTCGCGGTGCCAGCGCTCGAAGTTGCCCCGGAAGTCCGGCGCCGGGCCCACGTAGACCCGCGCGAAGCCGTGCTCCGCCAGCTTGGCGCGCACCACGCCGGCCGTGTCGTCCGTGCCGCCGTTGACGCTCACCGCGATCTCGTCCAGCGGCTCCGACTGCGTTAGAAGGGACTCCAGAGCGACGCCGGCGCTTGTGGCCTCGTTGAACATCGGAGAAGCCACAGCGACCCTGTCGCTGCCGCGCACCGGCAGGCTCCTGTCCGGCACGAAGCTGAGCAGCGCGTTGGCGAGAACTGTTGGCATGGCCAGAAGGCCAGGGATCACAGGCAAGGTCCTACCGTTCCGTCGGCGTCCAGATTTCTCCCGATTGCTACGCCGGTCTTCCCCCACAAGTCTACATGCCGAACGGCCGTAAACAACGTCCTGGGCGCCCAGCCGCTCCTACGCGAGCGCTTCCGGCACTCGTGAGAGTAGTGAACGATCGATTAACGGATGCACCACGAAAGGTGTGTCCGCTGTGTGCCGTAGTGCACAGTTCCTCTGCTACAGTACGTCGGTCCGGAGGTGCAGATGATCCTGCACATCGGCGGCAAAGTAGCGACCCTCGGGCTGGTACTAGCCGCACTCATCACAGCTTTCAGTGCTCCCAGGAGCGAGCCGGTGGTCGAGGTACCTCTGCAGATCAGTCCCACCGCTGTCGTTACCAGCAGCACGCGAGTCCTCCCCGACTACCACGCAGCCTTCCAGGGCCCCATAGCCAACCCGCGCTACGTACTCCGCGCCACCGGCTACAACTCCCTGGAGAGCCAGACCGACTCCACGCCGTTCATCACGGCTACGGGCGCGCGCACGCGTTTCGGGGTGGTGGCCGTCAGCCGCGACCTGCTCGGCACCGACCTGCCTTACGGCTCGCTGGTGCGTATCCGCGACCTGGGCGCGTACCACACCGGTAACGGCGTGGGCGCCTTCCAGCACCTGCTGGACGGGCAGCAGATCTTCGTGGTCGAAGACACCATGCATCCTCGCAAGAACCGCCAGATGGACGTCTGGTTCGAGCATTACGACACCGCCGTCAACTGGGGCGTGCGGAAGATCGAAGTGGAACTCGTGCGCTACGGGCGCGACGGCCCCGAGCTGCTCCCCACGCTGGCCTCGGACTTCGACGCCACGCCCGTGCTCGTGGCATCACGCTGACGCGATAACCTAACCGGGTGCGCTCCCTCGTACCCTATTTGGCCTGGCGGCACGTCAGGCGCCGCGGCCTGCAGTCGGGCATCACCGTACTCGGTGTCGCCGTGGGCGTCATGGTGCTCATAGTGGCACTCTCCCTCACCAACGGCTTCATAGACGAACTGGTAAGCAGTACGCTGCGCGCCACTCCCATGGTCACCCTGCAGAGCTACGTCTCGGGCGACGTGCTGCCGGACGACCGTGAGCTGCTGGCCGACCTGCAGCGCCAGCCGGCGGTGGTGGCCGCCGCACCCATGCTCACCGGCCAGGCCCTCATAGCCCGGCGCGCCAGCGCCGCCCTGGGGGTCTCGGGTCGGCAGGGCTACACGCAGATCCTCGGCATAGAACCTGACCTGCAGACGGCGGTCCTCGACCTGGCCGTGATCGAGGAGCAGGCCGAGGCGTTGGCGCAGGAGGGCGGCATCATCCTGGGCGCCTCCCTGGCACAGCAACTGGGCGTGTTCCGGGGAGACACGGTGATGCTGCGCGACATCAGCGGCGCTACCTCCCAGTTCGAGGTGGTGGGCACCTTCCGGGTCGGCAACGAACTCATAGACGCCGTGACGTCGTACATGTCGCTCGCCAACCTGCAGGCGTACCTGGGGCAGGAGGACGCCATCACGGGCTACCACGTGCGGCTCGAGGACCCCACCCGCGCCCACGAGGTGGGGCTCGACCTCGCCGACCGCTACTCGCTGCGGCCCGTGTCGTGGGAAGGCATGTTCGGCAGCCTGGTGAGCCAGCTCAGGCTGCAGAAGGCCGTCATCAGCGTGGTGGTGTTCCTCATCGTGCTGGTGGCCGCTCTAGGCATCACCAACATCCTGGTGCTGACGGTGGCGGAGAAGACGGAGGAGATTGCCATAATCCGCGCGCTCGGCGCCACGGAGAAGCAGGTGCTCTCCGTGTTCACGCTGGAGGGGTTCATCCTCGGAGGTAGCGGCACGCTCCTGGGCGCGCTGCTGGGCCTGCTGGTGAGCACGTACTTCAGGCTGCAGCCGTTCCCCCTACCCGGCGACCTCTACTTCATCACCCAGTTGCCCGTGGAGGTCCAGGCCTTCGACGTCCTGTGGGTGTGCGGCGTGTCGCTGGCCACCAGCGTCATCGCGGGGCTCCTCCCCGCCAGGCGCGCCGCGCGGCTCGACCCGGTGGCAGTGCTGCGCTGATGACTTACCGCGGACGCAGGGAGCGCAAGCCCAAGCCGTTCACCAAGGAACGCGCCTGGAACTACCTGCTCTTCCTGCTGAGCCGGCGCTCCTACACGGTGGCGGAGCTGCGCGAACGGCTGCTGCGCCGCGGACTGCCGGAGGAGGAGGCAGAGCCGCTCCTGGAGCGCCTGGCGGAGCTCCGCCTGGTGGACGACGCGCTCTACGCGGAGCAGTACGTGAGCTCACGCAAGGAGGCGCGGGGGCGCATCCTCATCCGGCAGGAGCTGCGCCGCAAGGGGGTGGACCCCGAGCTGGTGGACAGCGAGGTGGAGGAACTCACGCCCCAGCAGCAGGCGGACGCCGCCACCGCCCTCCTGGAGAAGAACGCCTGGCGATACCGGCCCCCGGAACCCGCCGAGGGGGACGACTCGGGCGGCGCGCCTGACGACGCGGAACGCTTCGCCAGGCGCGAGCAGGTCTACAAGGCGCGGGCCAAGGCGTTCGGCTTCCTCGCCCGGCGGGGCTTCGGAGCCGAAGCCGCCTCCGCGGCGCTGGAGCGCGTCGGGTGGTTCGACCATGACGACTGACGGGCCCATGGGCCGGGCAGGCGCCGCCCCGCTACGGGCCATCGTCGGCTTCCGGCAGGACGAGGAGCGCCACTGGGTGGCGGAGTTATCGTGCGGTCACACGCAGCACGTGCGCCACGACCCGCCGCTGGTGGAGCGGCCCTGGGTGCTGACCCCCGAGGGGCGCGCCACGCGGCTGGGCGAGAAGCTGGCCTGCGCCAAGTGCCGGGATGGCGTAGCGCCTTGATTATGGGGGCCTTACTCGGCTAAAGTGACTAGTTGCGTCGGGGCGTAGCGCAGCCTGGTAGCGCACATCGTTCGGGACGATGGGGTCGGAGGTTCAAATCCTCTCGCCCCGACCACAGAGGCGGGGCCCTTCGGGGCTCCGCCTTACCTTTCGGGCACGGTGCCAAGTCGGTTCACTTTAGGTTCCGGTAGGTCCTGCTCTCAGTCCAGCACCGCCAGCGTGCAGCGCGAGACGCAGACCAGCCGCCCCTCCTCGTCGCGGATCTCCACGGACCAGACCTCCGTGCTGCGGCCACGGTGCAGCGGCTCACCCACCGCGGTCACTACTCCGCTGCGCACGGCGCGCACGTGGTTCGCGTTGATCTCGAGCCCGACCACCTTCTGCACCTCGCCGCCCGGCAGCAGGCAGGCGCCGATGGAGGCCACCGTCTCCGCCAGAGCCACGGAAGCGCCCCCATGAAGGAGTCCGTACGGCTGGTGCTGCGCCGGACCCACGGGCATGCTGGCCACCACGTAACCCGGCCGCGCCTCCTTCACCTCTATCTGAAGAGCTTCAAGTAACGTGCCCTGCATGGTCCCCAAGAACAGTTCGGCGCTAACGCCGCCCCGGGTGGCCACCGCCCTCTCCAGCGGCGTGGCGCCTGCCTGGTCTTCGTTTCCGTTCATGGCATAACGATACGACCCTCGCGTAACATCGAGGGCGGCGTGAGCGAGCACCAAGACCAACCACCAGATCTACCCACCCCCAACAGCGCGCCGCGGCCCGCCTCGGCCGCGGGCATCATCAGCGCCGTGATCCTCGGCCTGCTGCTGGGGGCCGGTCCCACCGTGCTGGCGCTCCTATCCCGCTTCGGCCCCACGCCGGTGGAGAGCATCCCGCTCCTCGCCGTGGCGCTCTTCGGCATGCTGTTCGTGGGCTCGATCTACGACGTGACGGCGCCGTACGGCGCGGCAGGGCGCCGCCGGCGCTTAGGCCTGTTGGGCGTGGTGGCGGTGGTGGCCGCGGCGGTGGCCACCCTCTTCCCCCTGGGGGAGTGGCGTAACTTGCTGGCGCCACTGGCGGCGGTCGCGCTAAGCGCCGGTTTCCTGCGCTTCGCGGGGCGCCGGGCGGGCCTGCTGGCGGCGGGACTCGTGTACGTGGCGGCCACGCTGCTGGCCAACTTCACGCTCGACAGCTTCATCCCGCTGGGCGATTTCTTCCTGGTGAACGTCGGCACGCTCTTCTTCGGCTTGACCTTCACGCAGCGCGACCGCCTGCACCGCTACGGGCGCCGGGCCGTGTACGGAATGATCCTGCTGGCGGCCACCGCCAACGTGCTCCTCGCCGCCTCCCTGGGCACGCCCCTCCGGTTCGTGGTCGTGAGCTTCGTGACCATCCTGCTGGCCGAGGCGGCCGACACGGAGGTGTACCAGCGCCTGCTCGGCCGGCGCTGGCTGGTGCGGGTGGCGTCGTCCAACGCGGTGAGCGCCCCCTTGGATACCGTGCTCTTCACGTTGCTAGCCTTCTGGGGGCAGCCGTACGCCACGGCGGGCTGGATGACGCAGGTGATAGTGACCGACGTCCTGGTGAAGTACGTGGCTGGCATGCTGGCGGCGTTCGGCATGCTGGCGCTGCTGCGCTCCGTGTGGCCCCAGGCGCGCATGGGCGACGTGCCGCCGTTGGCCGATCCCGGCGTCAGCGCGGACGAGAGGCCCGGGCGCGCCTGATACCCTGACGGCAGTTCCGGGTAGCCGCAGTTCGGCCGCCTTCAGGGAAAGGTGAACCCCATGACTTTCGATGAGTTGCCCGCGGCCGTAGGCCGGACCTTCGGCCCTTCCGACTGGATCACGGTCGATCAGGAGCGCATAAACGGCTTCGCCGACGTGACGCTCGACCCGCAGTGGATCCACGTGGACCAGGAGCGCGCCGCCGCCGGACCGTTCGGCACCACCGTGGCGCACGGCTACCTCACCCTCTCGCTGCTGGTGCACATGGTGCAGGACCTCGAGGTCCTGCCGCAGACGGCGCAACTGATAGTGAACTACGGCCTAGACAAGGTGCGCTTCCCGGCCCCCGTCCCCTCGGGCTCACGCGTGAGGTGCCGGGCGGAGGTGAAGGGCTGTGAACCGAAGGGCGAGGGCCGCCTGCTCCTCACCTTGGCCTGCACCGTGGAAGTGGAGAACAGCGAGACCCCGGCGCTGGTGGCGCAGGTGCTCTACCTGGTCATCGCCTGACGCGGAGAGGTGCTCCGGCCCTCCGGCTCACGCCCCCGCCACCGCACGGCTGGGTGCGGAGCTCCGTGTCTCCAGCAGCTGGGCGATACCCAGCGCCAGCTCCTCCTCACCGGGCCGCGTGACGATCATGCAGCTGACCGGGAACTCACCCGCCTGGCGCCACACGGGCACGCTGGCCGCGGGGCTGGCTAGGATGTTGAACGCCGCCGTGTTGCGCAGGATGAGGCGGTTGGCCGCGAAGTAGCTGGCGTCCTCCGCCAGATCGGCGATGAGTGGCGGCAGCTGCGGGATGGTGGGCGCCACGATGGCGTCCACGCCGGCCAGCTCCGGCCAGAAGCGGCGCCTGAGGTCCGCCCGGGCGTAGCAGAGGCGTATGTAATCGGCCGACGGGCGGTTGCCGAACTCCTTGACGCGGCCAAGCACGCGGGGGTCGAAGTCGGCCTCCCGGGCGGTGAACTCTTCCTCGTACTGGGCCCACGCCTCGTGGCTCGAGAAGCTGCCGTACCTGCCGTAGAGCGCGTCCACCTCAGTGAGGAGCGGTAGGGGCGCCTCGCGCACCTCATGGCCCTGGGCCTCGAACGATGCGAGCGCCGCCCGGAAGCCCGCGGCGGTGGCTGCGTCCAGGTCGTCCTGCAGCAGGGTGGTGGGCGCCAGGAGCGTGAGCTTGCCGCGCGGCCGCTCGAGCGCCCGGTGCGGCTCCGCCGCCATGGCCAGGTAGAGCGCCCAGGCGTCGTCTACGGTGCGGGCCAGGGGCCCCAGCGTGTCCAGCGTGGTGGAGAGGGCCGTGGTGCCCTCGGTCGGCAGCCGCCCGTCCGTGGTCTTGAGCCCCACCACGCCGTTGGCGGCGGCGGGTATGCGCACGCTGCCGCCGGTGTCGGAGCCCACGGCCGCCACCGCCAGTCCGGCCGCCACGGCTACCCCGGAGCCGGAGGAGGAGCCGCCCGGCACACGGAGCGGGTCGAGCGCGGAGCCCGGCGTGCCGAAGTGCGGGTTGAGCCCCAGGCCCGAGTAGGCCAGTTCCGTCATGTTGGTGCGCCCGAGGAATACGGCGCCGGCCGCGTCTAGGCGGGCGGCGACGGGACTATCGGCCGCCGCGGGCGGCCTCTCGGCCAGCACCTTCGAGCCCGCGGCGCTGACCTCCCCGGCGGTGTCCACCAGGTCCTTGATGGCTATGGGCACTCCCTGCAGGGGCCCCAGATCGACCCCCGCCTGGAACTGCCTGCGCGCCGTACGCGCCTGGCGCAGCGCGCGCTCCTCCATGAGGACGCGGTAGACCTTCCCTCCGTCCGGGTGAGCACGTACGGCGGAGAGGTGCGCTTCCGTCACCTGCACAGGATCGAGATCCCCGTTCCTGTACCCTTCCGCCAACCGCAGCAGCGTCAAGGACGTCGACTTTTCAGACATGGAGCATGCTACCGCGGGTCGCCGCCGCAGGGTCGCGCGGTTGTAGACTCAGGATATGCAGCGCACCAAGGCCGAACTCGAAGCGATGAGCCACGACGACCTCGTGAGTCGCGTGCTGGAACTGCAGGAGATGCTCCGTGAGGGCCTGGCCGTGAGGGCCTCGCTCCACGCCGTGCTGAACACGGTGCTCAACGCCAAGAGCGAGGAGGTGGCGCGCTTCGCCGAGGCGCCGGACGCCACCCTCGACCCCGAGGAACTGGAACTGAAGCGCGCTTGGGCGGCCGCACGGCACGCGGTCAGTAACCCGCTAGGTGCGGCCCGCAAGCGGGCGCAGAACGCCTGATCGCACCCCTTTAGGCCGGTGAGGCGCACGGTACTTCCGTGCAGGGCGCGTGAGGCTGCTCTAGGCCTCCCGCGCCCTGCGTCAGTTCAGCTAGGCCCGGCCTGGTTCTTCCAGGGCGCGGCGAGCCCCCGGCGGGTGTAGCGCGACGGTGCCACCCTGGGCGCCTCGAGCGGTATGGAGTCCACGTGTAGCGCTCCCACCGACTCGAGCAGCTCCACCACCTCCTCGAGCTTCTCGTAGAAGATGGCCACCAGGGCGCCCTCGGCCACGTCGTCCAGCAGGTCGCGCAGCGCCTGGTAGGCGCTCGGCTCGACGTTCACCCTGGTCGCGGGCGAGCTCGCCTCTATCGCCTCCTTCATCATGGCCGCCACCTCGCCCGGCTGCCGGCCCCGGAGGTCGTCGTCCTCCCTCAGCACTACGTGCGGGAAGGCGGCGCCAGCCGCCCGGCCCAGGTTCCTGATCAGATCGTCGGAGCGGTCGCCCGGCACGCCCACGATGCCGGTCAGCGGCCCGTTCCAGCCCGCCAGCAGCTCGCCGGCAGCGCGTACGGCGGCCTCGTTGTGTCCGTAATCCACGAACACGTACCCTCTGCCGTGCGCGTACACGTTGCCGCGCCCGGAGTTCTGGTGGCTCCTGAAGGTGGTCAGGCCCGTGGCCACCTCCTCGCGCGTGGCTCCGAGCGCGCGTGCGGCGGCGGCGGCCGCCAGGACGTTCTGCACCTGGTAGCGCGCGTGGCCTTTCATGGTGATCGGCACGTCCACTACCCGCACCAGCGAGTGCTCCAGGCCGTTCTCCATCTCGACGAACCAGCCGTCCCTCACGAAGTAGCCCCGGCCGCCGCCGTAGAGGTGAGCGGCCAGCGCCGTGGAGGCCGGATCCTCCGCGAACATGACCAGTTGCAGTCTGCTCACGTCCACCCGCTCCAACTCCTTGACTTTGAGGCTGCCCTCGTCGTCCGCGTTGAGCACCAGCACCCCGCCGTCCTTCACGCGTTCGGCCACCAGCGACTTGATCCAGAGCAGGTCGTCGACGGACTCGAGGCCGTCCTGACCCAGGTGGTCGGCGCTGACGTTGGTCATGACGCCCACGTCCGCCCAGTCGAACCCGAGGCCGCGCCGCAGGATGCCGCCGCGGGCGGTCTCGAGCACGGCCACGTCCACCGTGGGGTCGGAGAGGACGCTTCTGGCGGACGCGGCTCCCGTAAGGTCGCCCTTACGCACGAGGTCCGCGCCGATCTGGATGCCGTCGGTGCTGGTCAGGCCGACCTTCTGCCCGCCGACACCGGCGAGGTGGGCGGTGAGCCGGGCAACCGTGGTCTTGCCGTTAGTGCCCGTGATGGCGCAGATGGGCACCCGCGACGGCGTGCCCGGCGGGAAGAGGCCGTCCACGATCACGCCGCCCACGTCGCGCGCGCGGCCCTGACTCGGCGCCACGTGCATGCGCAGGCCGGGCGAAGCGTTGAGTTCCAGGATGCCGCCGTCCAGAGGCTGGGAGATGTCGCTCGTTACCAGGTCCACGCCGCAGATATCGAGACCGACCAGCGCGGCGGCCCGCTCGCACACGCGCTGCGTGGCGGGGTGCACCACGTCGGTCACGTCGAGCGCCGTGGCGCCCGCCGAGAGGTTGGCGTTGGCATGGAGCACCACGCTCTCCCCTACGCCCGGCACGTGCTCCAGGTGGAGACCGGAGCGCCCCAGGAACTCCCGCAAGGCGTCGTCCTTCTTAACCTTGGTGAGCGGCAGCTCGTGATCCTCCCCGCGCAGGGGGTCCTCGTTCAGCTCGTCTATGAGCTGCGAGACCGTCCGCTTGCCGTCGCCCACGACCGTGCTGGGCCGGCGCTCGCTGGCGGCCACCATCTTGCCGTTCACCACGAGGAGGCGGTAGTCGCGGCCCTTCAGCTCCTCCTCTATCACCACGACGCCGCAGCGCCCAACGGCCTTCTCGAAGGCGCTCTTCAGCTCCTCTTCGGTCGTCACTCCCAGACTTATGCCTTTGCCCTTGTTGCCGTCCAGGGGCTTGACCACCACGGGTGCGCCGATCTCGCGGAACAGCGCCAGCGCCTCCTCCAGCGAGTGCGCGGAGGCGCCGTAGGGCACAGGCACACCGGCCTCGTGGAGCACGGACTTGGTGCGCGCCTTGTCGCCCACCGTGTCCACGGCGATGATGCTCGTCCGGTCCGTCACGGCAGCTTCCACCAGCCGGCGCCGCTTGCCGTAACCGAGCTGCAGGAGGTTGCCGTCGTCGAGCCTGCGCCACGGGATGCCGCGGCTCTGCGCCGCCTTCACGATGGCCGCGGTGCTGGG
>CAZPWN010000007.1:21321-29314 GCA_964590475.1 uncultured bacterium
ACCCGCTCGATGAGATGGGGGTGCTCGGCGGTCGTGGTGGACGCGAGGTCCTCTAGATCCAACTCCATGAGGAGCATGGGTTTGTGGTGGTAGACGTTAGGGCCACCGAGGGTGCGTATGTCGTAGATCCGCATCTGGATGCCTTTCCGGTCCGCGGAGCGGACCCACGCGTCTTGCCTTACCTATTTCTTATAGGGAGAGTTGGCATGAGGAGTGTGCACATTACCCACAGCTTGATTAGTGGCGCATGACAGAATCGCGTACTAAGGCAAGCGGAGGCTTCGAGCACGTTCGAGGCTCACCTAGCAGTTCTCGTCCCTCATGCAGAAAGGGGCTTCGATGGCAACCGGCGAGAAGCCGAAACGCGGTCAACTCCTTCTCATCGGAGGTGCGGAACGCAGGAGCGAAGACAGCGAGATCCTGAGGCACTTCGTCAAGGAGGCGGGGGGCGAGAAGGCTCGCATCCTCGTCTGCGCGGCGGCCACTAGGGAGCCGCAACGCGCCCTGCCGCAGTACAAGAAGGTGTTCGAAGCGCTGGGCGCCGCGGACGTGGCCACCGCCACCCTGGACGACCGCCATTACGCCAAGGACGAGATGGAGGCGCTGGAGGGAGCCACGGCGCTCTTCTTCACCGGCGGTGATCAGTTCCGCCTCACCACCCTGATCTCCGGCACGCCCTTCGGTGAGTTGATCCGAGATAGGCACAACAGCGGCAACTTCCTCATCGCGGGCACCAGCGCGGGCGCCACGGCCATGGGCACCGCCATGATCCTGAGCGGCCCCGGCGGCGGCAGCGTGCGCCGTGCGGACGTGCGCGTGGGGCTGGGCCTCGGCTACCTGAGGGACGTGATGATAGACACGCACTTCAACGAACGCGGCCGCACCTACCGCTTCCTCACCGTGTTCGCCATGAACTCCCAGACGCTAGCGCTTGGCATAGACGAGGACACCGCGGTCGACATCCGCTTAGGGGGCGACTACCGGGTGCTCGGCTCCGGAGCCGTGACAATATTCGACGGGCGCATAGATTACACCAACGCCGCCGACGCGGCGGACGACGAGGTCCTCGCCGTTTCCGGCGTGAAGGTGCACGTGCTGCCGCGCGGTTTCGGCTTCGACCCCAAGGAGATGAAGATGCTGCTGCCTAACGGGAAGGTGCCGGCGGCGGTGGAGTGAGCTGCGGGCGCCGAACCGAGAAGAAGCCCGACCGGGAACTGTGTCCTGGTCGGGCTTCTTGGTTGGCTCGGCGGGTAGGATTCGAACCTACGACCAACCGGTTAACAGCCGATCGCTCTGCCACTGAGCTACCGCCGAACGTTGGCTCCTGCCCCACCTCGGTGGGCGCGGAAGCGAAACGTAGTTTATCAGGGGTACGCGGCATATGACAACCGTCTAGTGCACAGGGTCCAAGGGCGACAACCGTCTACCCTCGAGCAGGTTGGTTAGCATCGTCCCATGACGCTCGACGAGTACCAAGCCGGCGCCCGCAGCACCGCCCTCTACCCCGAGGCCGCGCGCATCATCTACCCCGCCCTCAAGCTCGCTGGCGAGGCCGGTGAGGTAACCGAGAAGCTCGGGAAGCTAATGCGGGACGAGGGTTACATGCCCGGTGCCGCGCTGACGGAGGAGCAGACCGCTACGCTGACCAAGGAGCTGGGCGACGTGCTCTGGTACGTGGCGAACCTCGCTGCGGACTTGGGCGTGACGCTCGAGCACGTGGCAGACGTGAACCTCGCGAAGCTGGCCAGCCGCAAGGAGCGCGGCGTGCTGGGCGGGAGCGGGGACGACCGCTAGGTACGGACCAGCTCAGCCCTTGCCCGTGAGGAGGTCCTTCAGGACGACGGCCTGGTTGTGCTCCTCGTCCTCGGCCCCGTAGACGAGCGTCAGGTCGCCATCCTGCATGAGGCCCTCGAGCTTCGGCAGATCTTCGTTGCCTTCCAGCTCGCGCCGGTAACGCATGGCGAACTCATGGAACTTCTCGGGATCGTGATCGAACCACTTGCGCAGTTCGGTGCTGGGCGCGAGCTCCTTGGCCCACCAATCGATGCGGGCCTCCTCCTTGCTCACGCCCCGCGGCCAGACGCGGTCGACCAGCACGCGCGTGCCGTCGCTATCGGCGGCCTTCTCGTACGCTCTCTTGATGCGGAGCATGCCTCACGTTACAGCCGGGCAAGGAAGGCGTCCGCACGGACCTCACACGCCGCCGGGCGCGCCTCGGTGGGTTCCACGGCGCTGGCACGTCCTTACCGGGCCCTAACGGCGGGAGCCCGCATATTGCGGGCTCCATCGGGGTCAACCCCCTGCATTCAATCCGTTACTTACCCACACTTGGAGTAGCCGCACGACTCGCACTTCTGGCAGCCCTCCTCGAAGCGGAGGGGAGCGCCGCAGTCGGGGCAGCCGCGGCCCTTGTTCAGCACGTTCTCCACACCGGCCGTCTCGAGCGCCACGGCCAGCAGGTCGGCCTTCGAGGCCACCAGGCGGCCGTGGTACGTGCCGTACATGCCGCCGTTGATGCCGCGGAGGGTCTTGATGAGTGCCTCGGCGGGCACGCCGTACTGCAGCGCGATGGAGACCACGCGGCCGAGCGCCTCGCTGTCCGCGTTGGCCTCGTCGCCCGCCTTGCCGGAGACGATGAACACCTCGGTGGGCAGGTCGTCCTGCTTGTTGACGGTGACGAAGAAGCCGCGCTTCTCGCCCGTGGGCAGCATGAGCTTGACGCTGTCCGTGAAGCCGGAGAGGCGGATGGGACGCTCGAAGAGCGGCTCGCCGGGCAGGTAGTCGGTGCGGCCGTTGGTGCGGCTGCTGGCGCGGTTGGCGGCGTTGGCGGCCTGGGCAGTGGTGGCCACGGCGATCATGCCGTCCTGGCTCGGCTGCTGCGCCGGCACGGGCTGGGCGGCAGGTGCGGCTGCGGGCGCCGCGGGGGCGGCCGCGGCCGGTGCGGGCGCAGCTGCGCTCTTCGTCTCGGCCTTCTTCTCGCTCTTCTTGGTGCTGGTGGAGAGGACCTGGAAGTCGCGCGAGCCGTCACGGTAGACGGTGATGCCCTTGCAACCGGTGGCGAAGGCAAGGGAGTACGCGTCGAAGACGTCGTCCACGCTGGCCTGGTTCGGCAGGTTGATGGTCTTGGAGATGGAGTTGGCGAGCTTCTCGCCTCCACCATCGAACGCGCGCTGCACGGCACCCTGCATCTTCACGTGATCGGCGGGCGCGATGTCGTGGGCGCAGCGCAGAACGCTCTGCACGGCTGCGGGGATGAACGAGAGGCCCTGGACGGAGCCATGGTTGGCCTGCACCTCGGCTACCACCTTGTCCCAGTCCCAGCCGCCGTCCTTGTAGAAGTCGGGGTGCGGCTCGTGCTGGTCGAGGAGCTCCTGGAACAGCGGGTGGATCAGCGCGTGATAGTCCGTGCCTATCTTGCGGTAGATGAACGGGGCGAACACGGGCTCCACGCCTGACGAGACGCCCATGAGCATGCTGGTGGTGCCGGTGGGCGCCACGGTGAGAACGGCGACGTTGCGCCGCGGGGTGGTGAGGTCGCTCCTGTCGAACATGGGGAAGGCGCCCCGCTCCTCGGCCAGCTGGCGCGAGGCCTCCTCGGCGGCGTTGCGCAGCGCGCCGATCATGGCTTCCACGGCGTCGCGCCCCTCCTCGGAGTCGTAGGAGTAGCCCATGAGGATGAGGGCGTCGGCGAGGCCCATGACGCCCAGCCCGAGGCGCCTGAGCTTCATGCTCATGTCGCGGTTGTCCTCGAGGGCGAACTTGTTGACGTCCAGCACGTTGTCGAGGAAGCGCACGCTGGTGTTGACGTCGGTGGCGAAGAGCTCGAAGTCGTAGCCCGCGAGGCCGCGGCCGCGCTCCTTCACGTAGGCGGCCAGGTTGAGGGCGCCCAGGTCGCACGGTTCACCCGGGTAGAGGGGGATCTCGCCGCACGGGTTGGTGCTCCTGATATCGCCCAGTTCGGCGCGCATGGGGTTGTGCTCGTTGATGCGGTCGATGTAGATGAGGCCGGGCTCACCGGTGGCCCAGGCGTGCTGAGCGATCTCGTAGAGCTGGCCCGTGCGCTCGTTCTTGGCGCGCTCCATGAATTCGTCGGTGACGAGCACGGAGATGTTGAAGGTGCTGATGTCGCCTTCGGTCTGCTCGCGCTCCAGGTCCTTGGCGGTCACGAAGTCCTTGACGTCCGGGTGGGTGATGCTGAGCGTGGCCATGCCGGCTCCGCGCCGCGTGCCGCCCTGCCTGATTGCGCGCAGGGTGGGGGCGAACACGTAGCGCAGCGTGGCCACCGGGCCCGCGAAGCCAGCCCCGCCGAGGCCGGCCCAGATGGCGAAGTTGTCGAACACCTCCACGGCGAAGGACGAGGGCCCGCTGGACGTGCCACCGGAGCCCGCCACGGGTGTGCCCTCCGGGCGCAGGTCGGAGAGGTCCACCAGCACGTCCTGGCCCTCCAGGAGGCCCATGACCATATCGGCGGCGGAGCCCCAGATGTCGTCGACCGAATCGCCGACCACCCGCACGTGCGCCACGTTGCTATCGCCGCGCTCCACGAAGGTGGCCGTGCGGTAGCCGCGCTCCACGTACTCGCCGCGCACCAGGTCGAGGAAGGTGCCGGTGCGCACCTTGTCGTAGTCGGCGTGCTGCGGGTCGATGGTGAGGTAGAGCCGCCCCACCGGGCCGGTGAAGCGGCGCTTCTGGGCGAGAGGATCCAGGTTCACGCCGTTGCCGCCGCCCACCTTGGTGACGAGCGCCAGCTTGGTGGCGAGGTTCAGGACCCATCCGCTGGTGCCCGTTAGCTCGGGTCCGCCGTCCTGCACGAAGCAGTTCAGGACGTTGCCGTGCAGAGTGTCGGCGCCGGCCAGTACGCGGCCGCCGGGGCAGAACCGCTTGGAGATCATCAGCTGGTAGAACCGCTCGGCCGCTTCGTCTCTCTTCGCCTCGCCTTCCGGCTTGGCGACCCAGTTGGCCACTCGGCGGAACATGTCCTCTAGCGAGTGGTCACCGGCCTGGAAGTACTGCCGCTTGGCGATGGTGATCGCGTGGGGATCGAACGCTGCAGCCGGATCCGGGGATTGGGAAGACGGGTTGGCCATGGCTCTCCTCTCGCCCCAGGACGTGGCTAACGGCCGGGGCTGGTGGTGAAGTGTTCGGTGCCGTGTCCGGAGCTGACGCCGGACGGCTGCCGGTACGGTTGCGCACGACGCCGCGGGTCTGGGCTCATCTACTGGAAGGGAACTCACTCCCGGACCCGGTACAAGATGTAGTACCTCGGATGCTAGCAGGCACTAATTATCGTGCACGTGTCATCTATTACTGACACGCGGATCGGCGTCGCTGCACGCCAAGGTGCACCTTCGTGCTGCCCCCTGACCGGCTTGACCGTTCAAGGAGGATACATCCTGCAGGCCGCCACAAACAAGACTTGAAACGCTAGCCCTGGTCGTTGTACAGGGGCGCGGTACTACATCTGGTATGCGTGCCCCCCTGCGACAACGGGGGTCGCCACCTGCGTCGTGGACGTACCTCCAAGTGTCGCGCGGTGCGGCGCGGAGCAAGAAACGGGAGCGGCGGCCCAACTTGCAGGCCGCCGCGCTGTCGATTCCGCTTCGTACTAGCCCCGGCCGGAGGCCGGACACTCGACTATCCCTTACTCTTCTTCCGACTCGCTCGCTTCGTTGGCCCCGTCGGCCTCACCGGCCTCGTCGGTGGCATCCGTAGTACCGCCGGCGTCGTCCACAGCGGGCTCCTCGGATCCCTCACCGGCCTCCTCCGCGGGCGCCGCAGCGGGGTCGGTGGTGAAGGCTTCGGTCGGGGCGGGCGCGTCCAGTCCAGCGACCGCGTGCTCCACGATGTCCGCCTCGGCGCGCTGTTCCGACAGCCACTCGTTGCGCTCGGCCTGCCGCTTCTGGGCGAGGACCGTGGCTTCTACCTGTGCGCGGACGTCCTCGAAGGCACGGACACGCTCGGGGGTGCGCTCGGCCACGAGGACCACGAAGGTGTCGCGCATGCCATCGTCGGCTGCGCTCTCCTCCGCCGTGTCGCCCGACTCGGCGTCGGCCTGGGCTTCCTCGGCGGCGTCCTCAGCCTCGGCACCGTCAGCCGCTTCGGAACCTTCGGCGTCTTCCGCATCGACCGGACGGCGCAGCACCAGGACGTCGGACACGTCCAGGCGGCTGTTAGGCAGGGACTGGAAGGCCTCGGTGCTGAAGAGCGCGGTGTCTATCTCCAACTCCAGCTCGCCGGGCTTGACGAGGCCGTTATCGGTGGCGTCGCCATCGTTGGCGGCGACCGCCTCGTCGAGCGGCTGGCCGCCCAGGAGCGCCTCACGGAACGCCACGGCGTCCGCCTGGGTGCCGAAGTCCACGCGCGTGAGGAAGGCCTCGGGTGGCAGCGTGTAGGCGGCGGAGTTGCTCAGGTAGTAATCGCGCAGCTCCTCCTCCGTGACGCTGACGTCGCGGCCGACGTAGTTGAGCGCAGCCTGCGCGATGCCGGCGCGGGTGCCCACCAGGGGCACGTCCAGCTTGTCGGCGGCCTGGTAAGCCACCTCGGTGTCGATGACCTGGCTGAGCACCGTGGGCTTGAAGAGGCCGACGATTAGGTCCGCCACCTGGGGCGAGAGGCTCTGCTGGATCTGCGGGTTGGTGTAGAGGGCGGAGTCCAGGTCGACCGCGCGGATCTCCACGCCGTTCACCTCGGCGATGACCGGGTTCTCGAAGCTCAGTTCGCTGTTGGCGGGGAAGGTAAGCGTGGCTTCCTCGCGGAGGCGGTCGAGCTCGGCCTCCACGATGCCGGACTTCTTGGCGTCGAGAGCGTCCTGCCTGACGGTCTCCTCCACCTCGTCGAACGGCCGTGTGGTGGCGGGGATGAACTCCTCCACCTGAACCACGAAGTAACGCTGGTTGGAGTCGACCACGTCGGTGATGCCAGCGCCCCTGAGGGCGAACGCGGCGTTGGCCACGTTGGTCGGCAGCGCCGGGCGACCGACGGGCCGCGGCTCCGTCTCTCCGCTGGCGGCGCCGATGGCGCCGTCGCGGTCCGCAAGATCGAGGCTGTTCTCCCGCGCGAGTTCGGCGAACTCCTCGCCGGCGATGGCGCGAGCACGGAGACGCTGAGCGAGCTCCTCGTCATCCACCACGATCTGCCGCGCGAGGATCTGCTCCTCGGTCTGGTAGCTGCTCAGGTGCGACTGGTAATAAGCTTCGACCTCTTCATCGCTCACCGTCACGTCGCCCACGAGCTGCTCCTCGAACTTCCCAAGGCGCAGCTGCTCGCGCAGGTACTCGCGGAACGCCTGGTCCGTGAAGCCGGCGCCGGCGATGAGGTTCTGGTAGGCACGGTCGTTACGGCCGCCGGCCACCCCGCGCTCCTCGCGGAACTCGTTAACGGCCTGGCGAACCTCGCCACCGGAGACGTTTATGCGGGAGGCCGCCTGGTTGAGCACGGACTGGCGGGCGATCTGGTCCACCATGAGCCGACGGAGGTCGGCCCCGACCTCGCCCTCCGTGACGGAGGAGAAGAGCGCGTTGGAGCGCGCCTGCTGCACGTCGAACTCGTAGATGTTCTGACCGTTCACGGTCATCTGTACCGGCCCGCGGGCCGTGGTGTTGGCTCCGATGAGGCTCAGGCCCGGCGTGAACGAGATCACCATGCCGGCCAGGAGCCCTATCGAAACGGCCCACAGGATAATGGTGGTGGTGCGCTTGTTGAACTTCATCTCTGGTCAGTTCCTCCCGGAGCCCCCGTGCGACCTCGTCATGTGGTCGCGGCTCGGAGGCTTGCAGTTGCGGATGATCGTCGCTCGCTGCCTAGGGTGCCTGTTCCAACCGGCCCATAACCTGGAGCCGGCGTGGCGTTCTTACCCGTTGAACGGCAGCGAGGAGCACGCCCCGGAGTGTACCAGAACGGGAGAAGCTGTCGTAGCTCCCGGAACGCTCCCGTTCCGGCACTTCCAACGGACCGGGCGCTCACCTGCTATATTGGCGGGTGCCCGCGCGAGCTG
>CAZPWN010000008.1:0-5261 GCA_964590475.1 uncultured bacterium
AGCCGCTAGTTCACCCGGCTCCCCAAGAGCCTGACCTAGCGATCAAGAGTTAGCAGTTAGGGCCAGCAGCCACGCGCTACTGGCCCTAACTTCACGCTAGGAGCGGCCCGGTAACATCCGCTCCGTTCGAAACAGACGCGCCAACCCGCAAAGGACACCGATGGCTCCCCCTGAAGCTCCCCGCATAGACTTCGTGCTCAACTCCTTCACCGTGGGGGGCATGGAGCGGCAACTGGCAACGTTGATCGAGAAGCGGCCACCCTGGGCCGCGGATTACGACCTGAGGACCATCACGCTGGCGCAGTCCACCTCCGAAGAGATAGCGGCGCGGTTCGCTGCGCAAGGGGTGTCGAACGTTCTCATCGACCGCTCCAAGACGCCGTTCCCTACCTTCATCTGGCAGTTGGTGCGCACCATCCGCGCGCGCCGCACGCACACGGTGCACACCATGCTGGACGGCTCCGCCGGCACCTGGGGCCGGTTGGCGGCCGTACTATCGGGCGGGCCGAAGATCGTCCAGTCGGACAGGTCCCTGAAGATCGGGGGAACCCGTAGTCAGACGCGCATGCGGCCGTGGCTGGACAAGAGAACCGACCTCTTCGTACCCAACGCCGAGGCCATCAAGCAGCGCATCCTCGCCAGCGGCGTACCTGAACACAAGGTGCACCCGGTCTACTCGGGGGTCGACCTGGATGTCTTCGACCCCGGCCCGCTAGCAGCCGAAGCGGCAAGCGAGGGAGCGCCAACGGTGCTAGGCTTCGTCGGCCGGCTGGACCGCGTGAAGCGGCTGGACGTGCTGCTGGAAGCCTTGAAGAGGACGCCCGAAGAGTTGCGCCCCGGCCGCGTGCTCATTGCTGGCGATGGCTCGGAACGCGCTTCGTTGGAAGAAGTGATCGCCGGCGATCCCTGGCTGACAGCCCACTGCGAGCTCGTAGGAAGGGTGTCCGACGTGCCTGGCTTCCTGAAGGGCATCGACTACCTGGTCTTACCTTCGCAGATAGAAGGCTTCCCGAACGCCGTCCTGGAGGCCATGGCCATGGCCAGGCCGATAGTCGCTACGCGCGTCTCCGACGTGCCGACCATCGTGGGCGACCTGGGCTTCCTGGCCGAGCCGGGTGACCCGGACTCGTTGGCGGCTGCCCTCCAAGCCATGCAGGCCCTGTCGGCGCCTGAGCGAACCGAACTCGGTCGGCAGGCGAGGGCCAAGGTGGAGAAGCAGTACGACGTGCGGGTTCAAGCCGAGCGGTTCTGGGAGCTGCACCGGCGACTACTCCGCCCCGATTAGCCCAACTATTTAGCTAGAACGATTGGGAAGATGGCCTAGCTAGCTCAGGGAAACCTGAACATGGCTAAGGAGTGCCGTCTTTCACACCCTTGAACCAACTGAGGGTGTACGCACAATTCTCTCATGTGACGAATGTACCATCGCAACAGCATTTCCAAGGATTCCACCTCTGCACGGCAAAATCCTTGGAATGGAGCACACCTTAACCCAGCCCAGTGCGCTATCCCGACAATGGCCGCGCTGGGGCCAGAGAAAGGTACTGAAGTCTATGGACAATCAGGCCGGAGCACTGTGGCGTTCGTACATGCCACTCAGAACGAGGACGCTGAAGGGGTTTCTACTACTTCTAGCAACGGCGCTGATAGCTACGGCGTGCGGGACCGTGGACGAGCGCCAGCATATCGACCCCGCCAGCCCGCCTGAGCCCATCCAAGAGTTCCAGTGGAACAGCCAAGCTATCGGCTACGACGACACCTCGCTGGAGTTGAGTGGGCAGTCGGCCAGCAAGACAGTGAGGCTGGTCGGGGCGGGCGCCGATATCTGGGGCGCCCGGGACGAGTTCATCTACTTCTACACCCAGGTGGAAGGCGACTTCCAGCTCACGGCGCGCCTCGACAGCTTCGACCACGCCGATCCGTGGAGCAAGGCCGGGCTGATGGTCCGGGAGTCACTGGACCCGGCGGCCCGTAACTCGCTGATCCACACGAGCGGCTCGAGCGGTGCGGTCTTGCAAGCTCGTGAGACCCTGGGTGGCGTCACCAACAACGACGGCGGCAAGGACCCATCCGTTAGCGCGCCGAACAGCTGGATGCGCCTCACCCGCGTGGAAGGCGTGATCGCTGGCGAGCTATCCCACGACGGCGTCAACTGGAGGGAGCTCGGCCGCTACGAGCTCGAACTTGCTTCCACCGTCCACATCGGGCTAGCGGTGACCGCCCATGAGCCGTCGTCCGTGGCCGAGGCGGTCTTCTCGCACCTGAGCGTTCGTGATGACAACGTGCAGCTTCCCGCGCCCGAACCGGATCCCGCGGGCCCCGAACCGGTGCCTACCGACCCTGAGCCCGAGCCCAACGACCCCGAACCGGAACCTACCGAGCCGGAACCCGAGCCCGCCGACCCTGAGCCCGAGCCCACCGACCCCGCACCGCGGCCCGGTCCGGTGAACCCCGTAGCGCCCGGACAGGCATGGGTGTGCGGCAGCGCACCCCTGCAGCCGGCCTACCAACCCACCTACTTCGTGGCCACCAACGGCAGCGACTCCAACGACGGCAGGTCCGAAGCCAGGCCGTTCCGGACGCTGCGGAAGGTATCCGGCGTGGTGCAGCCGGGAGACGTGGTCTGGGTCCGCGGAGGCACGTACTCCCCGGACGTGATCTTCAGCAGGAGCGGTAGGGCTGGCAACCCCATCGTCGTCGAGTCTTACCCCGGCGAGTGCGCCATCCTGGACGGTGCCGGCATGTCGCGCCCGTCGCAGCTCCGGTTCATCGGCGCCAGCCACTACGTGTTCCGCAACTTCATCGTCCGGAACTCCCCCGGCCAGGGCGTCTACCTGAACGACTCCCACGACAACCTGATCTCCCACATCGAAACCTACGGCAACGGCCTGAGCGGGTTCCAGATCATCAACGGCAACCGGAACACCTTCGCCAACGTCATCGCCTACGACAACTACGACCCTGAGAACGGGGGAGGCAACGCCGACGGCATCGGTATCTCCTCCGGGCGTGACAACGTCATCGACCGCTGCGTGGTCTTCCGCAACTCGGACGACGGCATCGATACCTGGAGGTCCGTCAACACTCTGGTGCAGCGCTGCGTGGCCTTCGACAACGGCTTCCAGGGAGGCGATGGCAACGGGATAAAGGCTGGCGGCGGCACGGACGCCCGTGCGGTGGTGCGGTACTCGGTAGCGTTCGGCAACCGCGTCCAGGGGTTCAACTACAACTCGGGCAGGAACGTGCTGTTCGAGAACAACACGGCCTTCGACAACGGCTACTGGGGGTTCATAGCCGGCAACTCCGTGCTGAGGAACAACGTCTCCTACTCCAACTCCCGAGGTCAGTGGCAGGACAACGGAGGCAATACCTCCAGCAGCAACACGTGGAGCCTGTCCATCAGCAACCCGCAGTTCGTGTCCACCTCCCCCACCGACGAGTACTTCCTGTCTCCAGCGTCTTCGAGTCCGGTGGCGGGCCGAGGCTCTTCTTCAGGATCCGGTCACGCCGACCTGGGCGCCCTGCCAGTGGGAGAGACCATCGAGAGCTTCCTCGGCGTTCCCCTGCGCCGGATCCTAGGCCAGTAGAGGCCGTACGTCCGAACTTACGGTGATTACTGGCAGTGACTCGAGGTAGTGCAGGGGCAGCGGCAGGTCGAGCTGCCCCTGCCCCACTGTTCCTGCTCAGCTACCCCGCCGGCGCAGAGCGTAGAGGGCAGCCGGCCCGTAGAGCAGCACGACCACGGCGCACTCTATGAGGAGCCCACCTGGAACCAGCTGAGCCACCAGGAGGCTGCCACCGGCCCAGCCGGCGGTCACGAGGAAGGGCGCCAGGGGAAGCGGGGTGATGGAGCGGTCCCGCATGACCATGAAGATCAGGAAGGTCAGGGCCCTGCTCCCGAGGGTGGCGAGCGCGGCCCCCTGCATGCCGAGTCGGGGGATGAGCACCACGTTCAGGACCACGTTGACCACCGCGCCGATGGAGCGGACCGTGGACAGCTGACCGAAGCGCTTCGTTAGCTCCATGTGCCGGTTGACGTAGGTCGACTGGCCGTTGAGCCACATGGAGACCGCCACGATGGGTACCAGGTTGGCCGCGTCGTGATACTCGGCTCCCACGAACAGCATCAGTAGTTGCGGTCCGTAAACGACCAGCAACACCGTCGGGCCGGAGGTGAACCAGCCGTTGAACCACTGCGCATCGGCGATGGCCTTCCTGGCGCCGCTCCGCCCATCGTTCTGCCAAGCCGAGATGATGCCGGGCCAGGCCATCATGAAGACGGCGCGTTCGAGGAGGCCCACGGTCCGTTCGCCGATGGTGTAGCCGACCGTGTAGATGCCGACCACCGCCGAGTCGAAGAAGTGCTCGAGGATCAGCCGGTCGGCCAGGCGTTCGGCCCAATCGGCCACCGAGAAGGGCAGCGCCGCGGGTCCATGCCGGATGACCGGGAGGGCCAACTCCCACGTGAACTCCGTGGGGCCCTGCAGGCTCTGCCACAGCCGCGTGATGGCGATGCCGAGAGCTATCGCCAGCCCCAGGCTCGTGGCGTAGAAGAGCATGTTCGCCGTGTTGAAACCTAGAGCCAGCCCAGCCAGGGTGCTGGCGAACCGCACCGCTCCGGAGGTGATCTCCGACGCGGCGAACGCGGTGCTGCGCTGCTCGGCCCTGAGGAGCATGGTGGTGAAGACCATGAGGTCGCCGAGCACCGTGGCGATGCCTGCGCTGATCATCACGTCGGTGGGAACGGGTGAGGCACCCACGAAGGAGAGCACCACGGTGGTGGCGGTGAACACCACGGTGAAGGCCGAGGCCTGCACGGTCGCGATGCTCAGATAGAACCCGCGGGTTCGTCCCGCGTCGCGCGCATCGAAGTAGAGGCGCATCGACACGTTCCGCAGCCAGGCCGAGGTGAACATGCCGACGAGGGTCGACACGGCCAGCGCCAACGAGTAGTCGCCGTACTCGGCCGGCGTCATGGCGCGGGTCACGAACGGCAGCAGGAGGAAGGCCAGGCCCTGGCCCGCCACCACTGTGCTGAAGTAGATCAGGGAGTGCTTCAGGCCGCTGGAACTCCGACCGCTACCGGAGCTCATGGGCTCGCGTTACGGGTAGAGGAAGTAAGGAGTGTCGACCCGCTCACGCGCTCGAGGATACCTACTGGATGCTCGCGCCGTGGTGCCGGATGTGGAGAGGTAGGTGCGGAAAAGGCCTTCCACCGGCACACTCGTAGGAGTTCCGTGAGAGATGGTCGGTAGAGTGTA
>CAZPWN010000008.1:5361-14763 GCA_964590475.1 uncultured bacterium
GGCCTTCCACCGGCACACTCGTAGGAGTTCCGTGAGAGATGGTCGGTAGAGTGTAGGGAAACTCTCGACCGGGCAACGGTGCAGAACGGCCACCGCCCGTCGGGAAGAAGGGTTCTGTCGAATGCCGCCACGCTACCCACGATTACTGCACGACAGCCTCTCCGTAAGCGCTGCCGCCTACCCGCAGAAGACGGCGGTCATCGAAGGGCAAAGCAGCATCACGTACGAGCAACTACAGGACCAGGCCCTCCGGTTGGCGAGCGGCTTACGCGCGAGGGGTGTGAAGCGCGGGGACCGCGTGGCCCTGTACATGGAGAACTCGCTCGAGACGGTCGTCGGCATCTACGCCGCTCTCTACGCAGGGGCGGCGTTCATGGTGGTCAACCCCCAGACCAAGGCCGATAAGCTCGAGTACCTGCTGAACGACTCCGGTGCCGCCGCCACGATAAGTGACGCCCGGCTGGCGGGCCTCGTCGAGCAGGTGGCGCCGAAGCTGTTCCGGCTTCCCACGCTCATCAAGGTCGGGCCGGAGAGCGCCATGTCGGAGAGCCTGGAAGCTCTGCTCGAGTCCCATGAACCGGCGCCGGCGCCGACCGGGACCATCCCGCTGGACATGGCCGCCCTCGTGTACACCTCCGGCAGCACCGGTAACCCCAAGGGCGTCATGCTGAGCCACCAGAACATGGTCTTCGCGCAGGGCAGCATAGTCGAGTACCTGCGGCTGAACGGAGGCGACCGCATACTCAACCTGCTGCCCCTGGCGTTCGATTACGGCCTCTACCAGGCGCTGATGTCCGTTCACTTGGGCGCCACGCTGATCCTGGAGAAGACCTTCGCGTTCCCCGCGGCCACCGTGAAACGGGTGGTGGACGAGCAGGTCACGGTGTTCCCGGGCGTGCCCACGGTGTTCGCCACGCTCCTGGCGCTGCACAGGAAGTCGCCCCTTTCCATGCCGAGCGTGCGGCGCTACACGAACACGGCCGCTCACCTTCCCGACGAGTACGTGCCGGGCCTCATGGAGATGAGCCCGGGGGCCCTCGTGTTCAAGATGTACGGCCTCACCGAGTGCAAGCGCGTCAGCTACCTGGAGCCGGAACTCGTGCAGCAGAAGCCGATGTCGGTAGGGAAGGCCATACCGGGCACCGAAACGTACCTGCTGAACGAGGAGGGCGCCGAGGTGGCTCCGGGCGAGACGGGCGTGCTGTACGTGCGGGGGCCGCACGTGATGATGGGGTACTGGAACCTGCCGGACGAGACGGCGCACATGCTCAAGCCGGGCAAGTTCCCGGGCGAGAGGGTGCTCTGCACCCATGACTACTTCCGGGAGGACGCCGACGGCTTCCTCTACTTCATGGGCCGGAGCGACGACATCATCAAGAGCCGGGGCGAGAAGGTGAGCCCCACCGAGGTCGAGAACGCGCTGGCCGCCATCCCCGGCGTCCGGGAGGTCAGCGTGGTGGGCGTACCGGACGACGTCATGGGCCAGGCGGTCCGTGCCTTCGTCGTCCTGGACCAGGAGGACCAGTACACCGAGCAGTCGCTGAAGCGCGAAGCCATGGCCCGGCTGGAGGGGTTCATGGTGCCCCGCGACGTTGTGTTCGTGGATAGTCTCCCCAAGACGGCTACAGGTAAGGTTAGGAAGAAGAGCCTCATCGAAGGTAGTTGACGGCTTCGATGGGAGCCGGTTCGGTTCGATCAGCAACTGGAAGACGATACGGACTCACTAGGAGCGATTGATGGCAACTGACGAGAAAACCATCGAGCAGGACCTGCGGCAGTTCCTGTCCGAGAACTTCATCCTCGACGACGACGGTGCCGGCCTGGGGCGCGACGAGTCGCTCACCGAAGCCGGCGTGCTCGACTCCATGGGCGTCCTCGAGTTGATCATGTTCATCGAGGAGCGCTTCGGCATCACCGTGCCCGATGAGGACACCCTGCCCGAGAACCTGGATTCCGTGGGGCGGCTCGTGAACTACATCGAACGGCGCCTCCAGGAGGTCGGAGTTCCGTGAGCGGCAAGTCCGAGTTCGGTCCTCACGTGCTGGACCTCCCGGACCCAGAAGCTGCTATCGAGCAGATAGCTTCCGGCATGAAGAGCGCGGCGCGCGACTTCCGCCGCAAGGGGGGCGTGGTCGGCATCTCGGGCGGCATCGACTCCTCGGTGGTGGCGGCGCTGGCAGCCAGGGCCTTCGGCCCAGGCAAGGTGCTCGGCGTGCTCATGCCGGAGACGGACTCCTCGGAGGACACGCTGGCGCTCAGCCGCCTGGCTGCGGACTCCGCCGGCATAGAAACCGTGCTCGAGAACATCACCCCCATCCTCGAGGGCGCCGGCGCCTACAGGCGCCGGGACGAGGCGTTCAAGCGCGTCATCCCGGAGTACGGGCCGGGCTGGAAGGCCAAGCTCGTGCTGCCCAGCGTCGTCGAGTCGGAGAACTACCGCATCTTCTCCGTGGTCGCCGAGGCGCCTGACGGGCGCGTGGTGAAGGAGCGGCTGCCGCTGCAGGAGTACCTGCAGGTCGTGGCCGCCACCAACTTCAAGCAGCGGACGCGGAAGATGATGGAGTACTATCACGCCGATAGGCTCAACTACCTCGTGCTGGGGACCCCAAACCGCCTGGAGTACGACCAGGGCTTCTTCGTGAAGAACGGCGATGGCTCGGCGGACGTGAAGCCCATAGCCCACCTCTACAAGTCGCAGGTCTACCAGTTGGCCGAAGCGCTCGGGGTACCCGAGGAGATCCGCTCCCGGCCGCCCACCACGGACACGTACTCCATGCCGCAGAGCCAGGAGGAGTTCTACTTCTCCCTGCCGTACGACCGCATGGACCTCTGCCTGTACGCGGTCGACAACGGCGTGGGGGCCGCCGAGGTAGCCGAAGCGCTCGAACTCACCGAGGACCAGGTGCAGCGCGTCTTCGCCGACATCGCTTCCAAGCGGCGGATGAGCAGGTACCTGCACGCCACACCCAAGCTGCTGACGGACGCAGTCGCCTAAGTTGGTGCGAGGGGAGGTGCGCCGGTGAAAGTACGCCCGTTCCGGGAGGAAGATGCGGCAGCGGTGGCTGCTCTCTGGCAGTACTGGTTCAAGGACAAGACCCTTGTACCCGACCCCCGGCTCACGGAACTGGCCCGGCGCATATATGCAAACGACCCCAACGTCGACGAGGAGGTCACTTCCCTGATCGCGGAAGGGCCGGACGGGCAGGTCATGGGCTTCCTGGGCGTCAGCGTCATGCCCGTGCAGGTCGATGGCGTCAGCGGCAAGATGGCTGGCGTCTTCCCCTCCGTGGTGCACCCGGACGCGCCGAGCACCGTGGCTACCTTCTTACTGCGGCGCTTCCTCGCCGGCCCGCAGGTTCTCACCTTCTCCGACGGGGGCCACGTGAAGTTCGAGCGCATCTGGGAAGCTCTGGGCGGGCAGATCGCGCAGATGCAGTCGCTAAGGTGGATCGTGCCGTTCAGGCCCCTGGAAACGGCGGCGGGCTCGCGCTCGGCGCGCAAGGTCATGGGGAGGCTGCAGCCGGGCTTCGCCTACATCGCGAGGGGAGCGGACCACCTTCTCAGGCGCCTGTCCAGGAGGCGCTTCACGGCGTCCGCGGCCGGAGCCGATTACGTGGCGGAGCCCCTCACCCCCTCGGAACTGGTGGCGGCGGCGGCGAAGCTCGACTCGAAGGCGCGCCTCAGGCCGCTCTACGACGCGGAGCACCTCGCCTGGCAGTTCGGAGAGATGAAGAGGATAGACGACCTGGGCGAGTTCACCGCGCACGTGGTCAAGACCCGTGACGGTTCGCCGGTCGGCTGGTACGTGTACTACCTCAAGCGCGGCGGGGTGTCCCGCCTGTTCGCGCTGGAAGGCCATTACAAGCACCTGGAAGGCGTGACGGGCCACCTGCTCGCCGACGCGGACCGGCGCGGCGCCGGCGCGGTCATGGGCAGGATGGAGCCCAAGCTGCGGCGGGTCATGGCCGGGCGCACCGACCTGATAGTGCCCAAGGGCTCCCTGATGATGGTCCACTCCAAGGACCCATCGCTCATGAGCGACGCCCTGCTCGGGCGTCTCGCCTTCACCCGGCTGCAGGGCGAGAACTGGTACTGGTGGGCCATAGCCTCGCAGACCCCGCCTTAGGGCGCGGAGCTTGGCGAGGTTGGCGCCGGTCCATCTCCGGACTGTCTAGAACAGCTAGGTGGCCTGCGAGTCGCTCCCCGTTGACTCGGGCTCGCTGACCGCGCGGAAGGTGTTGAGTATCACGCCGATGTCGCTGAGCAGCGTCCGCCGGCTCAGGTATTCGAGGTTGATGCTCAGCTTCTTGGGCATGATCTCCTCGATGTAGAACCGCTCGGGGTCGGGGTGGCGGCCCATCAGTTCGCTCTCCGACCTGAAGGCCACCGAAGCCGGATCCGTGATGCCCGGCCGGACCGTGAGCACCTGCCTCTGCTGCTCCGTGTAGAGCTCGACGTAGCGGGGCACCTCGGGGCGCGGGCCCACCAGGGACATGTCGCCCCGCACCACGTTGATCAGCTGGGGGAGTTCGTCCAGCTTCCACTGCCTCAGGAAACGGCCCACGCGCGTGATGCGCGGATCCTCCCCCACGGTCAGCTGCCCGCCCGTCCGTTCGGCGTCCGTGCGCATGGTGCGGAACTTGAGGATGTTGAACGGTCGGCCCCCTTTACCCACCCGCACCTGCCGGAAGAACACCGGCCCCGGCGACGAGGCGGCCACCGACACGGCCACTACCAGCAGCACGGGCGAGAGGACCAGGAGGCCCAGCGCCGCGGCGCTGGCATCGAACAGCCTGCGTGCCGTCTCCCCCGTCACCGCGGGAGGAGCGGTGGCGTCGGCGGACTCCTGTGGCAGGGTCACCGGGAGGGGGTCACCAGCGCGCCGTGGGAGCCGCCCGCCTTGCGGCGCGACCGCGTGGCCTCGCGGATGGCTTCGACGACGTCGTTGACGTCCTCGTCGGTCAGGCTGGGGTTGAGCGGGATGGAGACCATCCGCTGGAAGGCGTCCTGCGCAACCGGGAAGTCCTCGGGAGCGTAGCCGTACTTCTTGGCGTAGTAGCTCATCATGTGCAGGGGCCTGTAGTGCACGCTGGTGCCGATGTTCCTGGCGCGTAGCTCCTCGATGAACTGGTTGCGGGTCACCTCCAGCTGCTCGGTGCGCAGGCGCAGCACGAAGAGGTGCCAGGCGCTCGAAACGTCGGGCCGCTCGGTGGGCAGCTCGAGCGCCTCGTCGTCACCCAGCGCCCTCCTGTACATCTCCACGACCTCGAGCCGGCGCGCGTGGAAGCCGGCCAGCTTCTCGAGCTGGTGGATGCCTATGGCCGCCTGCACGTCGGTCATGTTGTATTTGAAGCCCGGAACCTCGATGTCGTAATCCCAGGAGCCGCCCTTGTCGAAGCGCTTCCAGGCGTCGCGCGACATGCCGTGCAGGCCGACCACCCGCGCCTCGTCGATGAGGTCCGGGCTGCCCGTGAGGGCGCCGCCCTCGGCCGTCGTCAGGTTCTTGGTGGCGTAGAAGGAGAAGGAGGCGAGGTTGTCCCTGCTCCCCACCTGCACACCCCGGTAGCTAGCCGGAGCGGCGTGGGCCGCGTCCTCTATGACGTGCAGTCCGTGCTGTTCCGCCAGCGCGAAGAGCGGACCTAAGTCGGCCGGGTGGCCGGCGTAATGCACCGGCACGATGGCGCGGGTCTTGGGACCGATGGCCCTCTCGACCGCCGCGGGGTCGATGCAGAGCGTGTCGGGCTCCACGTCCACCAGCACCGGCGTAGCTCCCACGTGCTCCACCACGTTCGCCGTGGCGGCGAAGGTGAGGGTAGGTACTATCACTTCGTCGCCGGGGCCGATGCCCAGCACCACCAGGGCCACGTGCAGGCCCGCCGTGCAGGAGTTCAGCATCAACGAGGTATCGCCGGGCGCGCCTACGTACTTGCCGAACTGCGCCTCGAACGCTTTGGTGCGAGGTCCGGTGGTGATCCAGTCGGACCTGAGCGTGGCGATTACTTCGCTGATCTCCTCCTCGCCCAGCTTCGGAGGGGAGAAGGGCAGAAACGTGTCGCGGGACATACGGTCTCCATTCTGAGCTTTCCGAGAGAGATCGGGTCGACGGCTCTCCGGTCTTCGGAGGGCACCGCCGCCTGTTTCGTCTACATTACCTGCAGCCGGAAAGAACTCCTATGAGGAGCGACCAAATTTCCTGACGATATGTGGGTAGGCCAGCGCCGAGTGCGGTCGGCGCCGTGGCGGGCGGAGCCGCCCCTTCAGTCGACGTACCGGAACGTGGCTTCGAGCCCTTCCCCCAAGCTGGTGCGAGGCTGCCAGCCGGTGGCCCGAAGAGCCGAGACGTCCGCCACGGAGTGCTTTATGTCTCCGCTCCTCGCCTGCTCGTGGGTGACCGGCAGGCGCTCAACGCCCGGCAGGTTCTGAACCGTGTCCAGAAGCTCCAGCAGACTTACCTGCGTCCCCCTGCCTACGTTGAAGATGGGCATGACGTCGCGCCTCGCCGGTGGCTCCTCGACGGCTGCCACCAGTGCGTCCACTACGTCGGTCACGTACACGAAGTCCCGCGTCTGCGTGCCGTCCCCGAAGATGACGACAGGCTGGCGCCGCCTGGCGCGGTCCAGGAAGATGCTGATGACCCCGGAGTAGGGGCTCGAGGGGTCCTGCCTCGGTCCGAAGACGTTGAAGAAGCGGAAGGCGGTGGCGTCCAGCTGGCCGCTCGCGTGGAAGAAGCCCAGGTAGTGCTCTCCGGCCAGCTTGTCCGCGGCGTAGGGGGTCAGCGGCCGCTTCTCGGCGGTCTCGCTTAAGGGGAGCGAAGGGTTATCGCCGTAGACGGCAGCGGAGCTGGCGTACACGGCGCGCCTGACCTGGAGCCGCGCGGCGGTCTCGAAGAGCCTGATGCTGCCCTCGAGGTTGGTGCGGTGCGTGCCCAGCGGGTCCTCCACGGACGCCTGCACGGACGCCACCGCCGCCAGGTGAACGAACGCGTCCTGGCCCTCGAGCGCGGACTCCACCACGTCCTTGTCGGCGATGTGGCCCACCACCAGCTCCAGGGCCGGGTCGACCGGCAGGTTGTCTGGTGATCCGGTGGAGAGGTCGTCGAGTACGCGCACCTGGTGACCGAGGTCCAGTAGCCGCCTGACGAGGTGGGAGCCTATGAAGCCGGCCCCACCCGTTACCAGGGTCTTCACGACTCAGCGGGGCTTCGCGCTGAACCGTCCGCGGTCTCGAGGCTGCCCCGCATCGTCAGCGCCGGCTGGTGCGTGGCGTGCGTTCTGGTGGAGGGCGTGAACTCGCAGCCTTCCAGGAACTCCTCGAGCAAGATGCGGATCCTCGCGTGATCCGAGCGCATGGCTGCGTTCTGAAGCGCGTCCACGGTGGCGGACAGGGCTTCGGTGTCAGCGGGTTGGGCGCGGGCCACGAAGATCTTCTCGTGGGGCGTGTTGTCGGTGCGCTCCGCCTCCGTCATCAGCACTTCCACCAACCGTTCGCCGGGCCGCATGCCGGTGAAGTGGATGGGTATGTCCGCCTCGGGCTCGAAGCCGGACAGGCGTATGAGGTCGCGGGCCAGGTCCACTATGCGCACGGGTTCGCCCATGTCCAGGATGTAGACCTCGCCGTTGCGGCCGAGGCCGGAAGCCTGCAGCACGAGCTGCGCGGCCTCGGGGATGGTCATGAAGTAGCGCACCATGTCCGGGTGGGTGACCGTGACGGGACCGCCCGCGGCGATCTGGCTCTTGAAGATGGGGATTACGCTGCCGCGGCTTCCCAGCACGTTACCGAAGCGCACCGACACGAACGTCTGATGCGGCCCCGCCCGCTGGGCCGCGTCCTGCACGAGGTACTCCACCATGCGCTTGGAGGCGCCCATGACGGAGGTCGGGTTGACCGCCTTGTCCGTGGAGATGTTCACGAAGTGCGTGACGCCGTGCTTGAGCGCCAGGGCTATGAGGTTGCGGCTGCCGATGATGTTGTTGAAGACCGCCTCTTCCGGGTTCTCCTCCATGAGAGGCACGTGCTTGTGGGCGGCGGCGTGGAACACGATGTCGGGCCTGTAACGGGTGAAGACGTAATCGAGACGCGCCCCGTTCTGGATGGCGCCGATGACGCCGTGGTACTTGACCTGGGGCCAGTCCCGCTCGAGCTCGCGCTCCAGGGAGTAGATGGAGTTCTCGCCGTGCCCGAAGAGGATGAGCTCCGCCGGGTTGAAGCGGCAGATCTGCCGCACCAGCTCCGAGCCGATGGAGCCACCGGCGCCGGTGATCATGACCCGCATACCGCTCAGGTAGCCAAGGATGGCGTCGGTGTCGAGCCTGATGGGGTCGCGGCCCAGCAGGTCGTCGATGTCGACCTCCCGGATGCGGCGGACGTCCACCTTGCCGGAAAGGACCTGGAACACGCCGGGGATGATCTTGTAGACCATGTTCGGACGCGCTTCACGCACGTGGTCGATGACCTGCCGGACGCTGTAGCCGCCCTTGGAGGGCATGGCGATGAGGACCTCGTCTATCTTCTCCTCGAGGATCACCTCTTTGGCCATGGATACCGGCCCGAGGACCGGCACGGACGAGACCCGCATGCCGCGCTTGGTGATGTCGTCATCCAGGAACGCCACGGGTTTCATGCCGGTCTCCGGGTGCCGTAGAAGCTCCCGAACGGCCAGAGATCCCGCCTCCCCGGCTCCTATGACGAGCACGCGTTTGCGGAAGTCGGGTCCGACCATGTGCACGACCGCTTGCTCGTGCCTGTAGCGCGCCAGAGCGCGCACGCCGGCCATCAGGATGAACGTGAACGCGCCGTCCAGTAACGCGATCGACCTGGGTATGCCGGCCGCCTCGCCGAAGACCACCAGGAGCAGCGTGCCGGGCACGGCCACCACGAGCGCCAGTGCAAGCAGCGCACCCAGGTCTCGGAAGGTGAGGCTGCTCCAGGAGCGTGCGGGCAGGCCGAGCACGAACTCCATGAGTATCTTCAGGGGCATCGAGAACGCGAGTGCTAGGAGAACCGGCGCTGCGGCCGGGACTATCCCGTCGTAGCGGAGCGCGAACGCTGCCAGCGTCGCTAGGGCGAAGAGGGCGACGTCCGTCGCCAGCTTCGTCATGGCGTTGATGGTCATGGGAAACGGTGCCAGCATGAAATTCACGGGCCTAGTTTCGGTGCGCTTGGCGCTCATTCGTTGCCCTTGGGGGCATTCCTCTCGAGGTCAGGATGAGGTGCGTTCGGGCACCCGGGAGTTGAAGATACCTGTCGCCTTGCCGGCGATAGGCCGCAACAGTTCCGACACATTACCAATGCCGCCCGGGTATCGGAGGTGTTTCAGCCGCATCGCTATCTGTAAGCTGCTACCCTGCCGAACTTGCATGAACTGGGACACCCGTACCTCCGGAACGTCTGGTGGTCCATATG
>CAZPWN010000008.1:14863-29146 GCA_964590475.1 uncultured bacterium
CCGTGATACTCGCGGTACCACTTCACGAACCGCCCGATGCCCTCTTCCAGCGGCGTGGAAGGCCTGAACCCCACGTCTTCCACCAGCGCGTCGACGTCGGCGTAGGTGGCCGGCACGTCGCCCGCCTGCATGGGCATGAAGTTCTTCTCGGCTTCCCGGCCGAGCGCGCTCTCGAGGATCTCGATCATCTTGAGCAGCTCGACGGGCTGGTTGTTACCGATGTTGTAGACGCGGAACGGTGCGTTGCTCGTGCCCGGGTCGGGTTCGGCGCCGCTCCACTCCGGGTTGGCGGTGGACGGCCGGTCCGCCGTGCGGATGACGCCCTCCACTATGTCGTCTATGTAGGTGAAGTCGCGGAGCATGTTGCCGTGGTTGAACACGTCGATGGGCCGGCCCTCGAGTATGGCTTTGGTGAAGATGAAGAGCGCCATGTCCGGCCTGCCCCACGGGCCGTAGACCGTGAAGAAGCGGAGGCCGGTGGTGGGAAGGCCGTAGAGGTGGGAGTAGGTATGAGCCATGAGTTCGTTGGCCTTCTTGCTGGCGGCGTAGAGGCTCAGGGGGTGATCCACGTTGTCGTGCACGGAGAACGGCGTGGTGGTGTTGGCGCCGTACACGGAGCTGGAGGAGGCGTAGACGAGGTGCTTGACGTCGTGGTGCCGGCACCCCTCCAGGACGTTGACGAAACCGACCAGGTTGCTCTCCACGTAAGCGTGCGGGTTGGTGAGCGAGTAGCGCACGCCCGCCTGGGCCGCCAGGTTGATCACTACGTCGGGCGAGAACGCCTCGAACTCGGCCTCCAGGGCGTCCCGGTCGGCCAGATCGACCTTGGCGAAGCGGTAGTTCTCGTGGGGCGCCAGCCGCTCGAGGCGGGCCTCCTTGAGGTTAACGTCGTAGTAGTCGTTCACGTTGTCTATGCCGAGGACTTCGTCGCCTCTCGCAAGGAGCCTCTCGGCGACGTGATAACCGATGAAACCGGCGGTGCCGGTGACCAGGAAGCGCGTCATTCGTACCAACCTATCTTGGGCTTAGCTTCAGAGGCTCCAGTACCGCACACCCTCGGGCACCTGGCTCGCTCTGTAAACGGATTTGATGTCGATGAGGGCGCCGTCGGGCTTGAGGAAGGTGTCCAGCTTCTCCAGCACCAGGCTGCTGTACTCCCGGTGTGGCACGGCCAGCACGAGCGCGTCGAGGTCATGGAGTTCGTCCATGCTCACGAGAGACACGCCGTACTCCCGCATGGCTTCCTCGGGGTCGGCCTTGGGGTCGTGGACCAGGGCCTCGATGCCGTACTCCCGCAGTTCCTCGAGGATGTCCGGTATGCGGCTGTTGCGCAGGTCGGGCACGTTCTCCTTGAACGTCAACCCCAGCACGCCGACGCGAGCTTTCTCGAGCCTGCCGGTGGAGGCCAGCAGCTTCACGACCTTCTGGGCTACCACGGCTCCCATGCCGTCGTTGATGCGCCTGCCCGCCAGGATCACCTGCGGGATGTAGCCCACTTCCTCCGCTTTGCTGGTGAGGTAGTAGGGGTCGATCCCTATGCAGTGGCCGCCCACCAGGCCGGGCCGGAACGGTAGGAAGTTCCACTTCGTGCCGGCGGCCTCGAGCACCTCTATGGTGGGGATGTCCAGGCGGTCGAAGATGAGCGCCAACTCGTTCATCAGCGCGATGTTGAGGTCGCGCTGCGTGTTCTCGATGACCTTGGCGGCTTCGGCCACCTTGATGGAGGAGGCCCGGTAGATGCCCGCGTCGATGATCTCCTCGTAGACGGCCGCCACGCGGTCCAGCGTGGCTTCGTCCTGGCCGGAGACCACCTTGACGATCTTCTTCAGCGTGCGTTCCTTGTCGCCCGGGTTGATGCGCTCCGGGCTGTACCCGAGCGTGAAGTCGCGCCCGGATTCGAGGCCCGACACCTCCGCGATGATCGGTCCGCACACCTCTTCCGTGACGCCCGGGTAGACGGTGGACTCGAACACCACGACCGACCCCGGCGTGATGGCGCGGCCGACTATCTGGGAGGCGGAACGCAGGATGCTCAGGTCCGGCCGCCGGGCCGCGTCGATGGGGGTGGGCACCGCCACCACGAAGAACGTGGCGCCCTGCAGGTCGGCCTCGTCCGCCGTGAACTTGACGCTGGCGCTGGCCAGCACCTCCGGGTCGGCTTCGCCCGTGACGTCGACGCCGTTCTGGAGCTGCGAGACCTTGCGCTTGTCTATGTCGAAGCCGACGACGTTCTCGTACTTCTCTCCGAACGCGAGGGTCACCGGCAACCCGACGTAACCCTGACCGATCACAGCTATCCGCTCAGACCGTAGCAAGCGGCATCCAATCGCCGTTATCGGCCTGCCAGACGGAGACGCGGGTGGGCGAGGACCGCTCGAGCAAGTCGCGGGCGCGCGCCAGGTCTTCCGGGCTGGTTTCCACGGAGACGATGGTGGGGTACGCCACGCGCAGGTTCTCGCCTTCGGGCGGCTCGGCCGCCGGCAGGGGGCTGTTCAGCAGGTAGCCCGCGAACGCCAAGGCAAGGCCCAGCACCACGGCGCCGATGGCGGCGGACCAGAACGGTCCGATCGCCATGGCGGGCTCGCGGCCCATGACCATCAGGCTGCCGGAGCCGAGCATGAGGCCGAAGAGGCCACCGCCCAGGAAGCCGAGCACGAAGCCGAGGCTGAGGCCTCTGTCGGGGGACATGAAGCCGCGGTAGACGAGGTCGGGATCCTGGTTGCGCTCGGTGCGGATGACGTCGTCCGATGCGCCGGGCTGTAGCCGCACGCTGCCTCTATGGAAGCCTGCGTCCACGAGCGCCGTGGCGGCGTCCTGCGCCGCGGAGGGATGCTCGAAGAGGGCGGTGATGGTCTGACGAGGGGAACGGTCGATCATGCCCCCAATATAGCGCCACGGACGCGCGAACCGGCTGCCATCCGTCTCAGCGGCGGCAGGGATGATGTTACGCGCGCGTGCGATGATGGCGCCCGTGAGCAGCCCCGCTCGTTCCACGCGCCGCGGCGCGTTGACGCTGATGATCGGCACACTGGCCAGCCGGGTCACCGGGCTGGTGCGCAACTCGCTGCTGGCGCAGTTCTTCCCCACGGCGGTGCTCGACGCTTTCGTCACGGCGTTCAAGGTGCCCAACCTCTTCCGGGAGCTGCTGGCCGAGGGCGCGCTCACCAACTCGTTCGTGCCCGTCTACAAAGGGCTCTCGCCCGCGGAGCAGCGGCGGATGTCCGGTGCGCTCCTGGCGCTGCTCACGCTAGCGAACGGCGTGCTCATGCTGGCCGCCTTCCTGGCGGCGCCGCTGCTGGCGCGGCTCCTCATCTCGGACGCCGGCAACGTGGACGTGGAGCTCACCACGCAGCTCATCCGCGTGGTGTTCCCCTTCCTGCCCGCCATCTCGTTCTCGGCGCTGGCCATGGGCATCCTCAACGCGGAGGAGCGCTTCCTGGCGCCCGCCTGGGCGCCGGTGGCGCTCAACGTGGTCACCGTGACGCTCATGGCGCTCTTCCCGGGGCAGGCGGTCATGCTCGCGCTGGCGCACGTGTTCGGCGGGCTGGCGCAGTTGCTGGTGCAGGTGCCGGCGCTGGTGCGCAGTGGCCTGCTCCCCAAGCCCGGCTCCCTGTGGCACCCGGCCATGGGCGAGGTGCTGGTGCTCATGGTGCCGTTCACGTTCACGGCGGGCGGGCGGCAGGTCCTCAACGTGGTGGCCTCCAACGTCATCACCGGCATAGACGCCGGGGCGCAGGGCGCCTTCTACCTGGCCGACCTCTTCCTCAGCCTGCTCCTGGGGCTCTTCAGCATCTCGCCCGCGTTGGCCTACTACTCGCGGCTCTCGCTGCACGCGGCCAACGAGGACGAGGCGTTCGGCCCCACCCTGGCCGAGGGCCTACGCTTCATAACGTTCCTGACCGTGCCGGCCGGCCTGGCCCTCACCCTGCTGGCGGCGCCCTCGGTTGACGCCGTCTACAACTGGCGTTCGCTCTTCGGCTCGCCCATGGCGGCCGACCTGCGGGCGTTCACGGTGGCGGCCACGCTGCCGCTGGGTCTGGCGGTGTTCCCGCTCGGCGCCTTCAACCTGCTGGTGCGCGCGTTCTACGTGCGCCGCAGCGTGCGCACGCCCGTCGTGCTGGTGCTGGGTTTCCTCACGCTGCAGGGGGCGCTCTACGTGCTGCTCTCGCGCACATGGGGCATAGCCGGGGTCTCGTGGGCCACGGTCATCGCCTCGTGGGCCCAGCTGCTGCTGACGGCCGTGCTGATAGCCAGGCGTGAACGCTTCGGGTTGGGTGCGTGGGCGCGCCAGGCGTCGCGCGTGTGGCTGGCGGCGCTACTGGCGGCCGTGGGCGCGGCTGCCGCGCTCTACCTGGTGCCGTTCGCGGAGAGCTGGTACGGCCAGATCGGACGTCTGGCCGTAGGTGGAGCGACTCTCATCGCGCTTTACTTGGTGGTGGGTGCGGCGCTGCGCATCCCCGAGCTGGCCTCGCTGCGGCGGCTGCTGAGCCGCAGGTGAGCTCCCGCTCGGAAGGTTCTACTCGACCCGCTTGAAGAGCACCGCGGCGTTCTGCCCACCGAACGCGAAGTTGGTGGAGAGCGCCACGTCGACCTGCTTCTCGCGCGCCTCGTTGGGGATGTAGTCGAGGTCGAGCTCCGGGTCGGGGTCGATGAAGTTGCGGGTTGGGGGCAGCACACCCGAGTGCAGTGCCTGGACTGTGGCTATGCCCTCGATGCCGCCGGCGGCGCCGAGCGTGTGGCCCGTCATGCTCTTGGTGGAGGACACGGGCGGAACATCGCTGCCGAACACGTCCTTGAAGGCCAGCGTCTCGTTCAGGTCGTTGGCGGGGGTGCTGGTGCCGTGAGCGTTGATGTAGCCCACGCTCGAGGCGTTCAGGCCTGCCGACTTGAGGGCGGCCTGGATGGCGCGGATGGCGCCGCGGCCGCCGGGGGCGGGCGCCGTGATGTGGTGGGCGTCCGCGCTGGAGCCGAAGCCCACGACCTCGGCGTAGATGCGTGCGCCGCGAGCCTTGGCGTGCTCGTACTCCTCGAGCACGAGGATGCCCGCCCCCTCGCCAGCCACGAAGCCGTCGCGGCTGGCGGTGAACGGCCGGCTGGCCGTCTCGGGGCTGTCGTTGCGGGTGCTGAGGGCCTTCATGACGGCGAAGCCGCCGATGCCCATGGGGGTGATGGGCGCCTCGGAGCCGCCGGCGAACACCACGTCGGCCTCGTCCATCTTGATCATGCGCCACGCTTCGCCGATGTTGCTCGAGCCGGTGGCGCAGGCGGTGACCACGCTGGAGGAGGGGCCCGTGAGGCCGTAGCGCATGGCCACGTGGCCGCTGGCCATGTTGGCTATCAGCATGGGGATGAAGAAGGGGCTCATGCGCATGGCGCCCCGCTCGAAGCGGGTGCCCGACTGGGTCTCCCACGTCTCCAGGCCGCCTATGCCCGAACCCACGGCGGTGCCGGTGCGGTCGCCCGCCACCTCGTCCTCCGTTAGGCCCGCGTCCTTCAGCGCCAGGTCGGCGCCTATCAGGGCGAGATGGACGAAGCGGTCGAGCCGCTTGGCCTCGCGCCGCTCGATGTAATCCTCTACGTTCACGTCGACCTCGCCGGCGATGGTGACCGACAGGTCGGAGGCATCGAAGTTGGTTATCCGGCGGATGCCGTTACGCGCCTCGTGCTGAGCTTCGAGGAACTCCTCGGCGCCCACGCCGATGGGCGTGACGGGCCCTAAGCCGGTGACTACGACTCGTCTCATACAGCCCTACGATAACGGCCGCGGGGAATATCGGCCGTTCTTACACACCCGGGTAGGGGCGGCTTGTTTACTGCTTCTCGCTGATGAACTTGACGGCGTCGCCGACGGTGCGGATGCCTTCGGCTTCCTCGTCGGAGATCTCCACGCCGAACTCGTCCTCGAGGCCCATGATCAGTTCCACCACGTCCAGCGAGTCGGCGCCCAGGTCTTCCATGAAGCGCGACTCATCCGTGACGTCGGTGGGGTCGGCGTCGAGCTTGTCGGCTACGACTTCTTTTATCTTCTCGAGTATCTCGTGCTCGTCCACGAACTTCCTCCTAGGCAGCACGCCTCTGGGTTACCCACGCTGTGCTGAAGTTTGGCAGATTCTAGCACGGGTCAAACCCGTTCCCGGAACGCCTTGTGTGGGCTCTGCAGCCCGGTTCTGACGTGCAAGTTGCACGTGGGTCCGCGGAGCCTCCCGGCTGGCGAACCCTGCAAACACTAATGCATGACCATCCCACCGTCAACCGCAACCGTCTGGCCGTTGACGTAGCCGGCCTCCACACTGGCGAGGAACGCCACCACGGCGGCCACGTCCTCGGGCGCGCCGAAGCGGCCGGCGGGGATCTGCTGCAAGTACGCTTCCTGCAGCTCCTCGCTGAGCGAAGCGGTCATGTCCGACTCGATGAAGCCGGGGGCCACCGCGTTGACGGTGACGCCCTTGCCGGCGTACTCCGTGGCCAGCGCCTTGGTGAGGCCTATGAGGCCGGCCTTGGAGGAGATGTAGTTGGCCTGCCCGGCGTTGCCGCGCAGGGCCACCACGGAGGTGAGGTTCACTATGCGGCCCGTGCCGCTCTTCAGCATGCCGCGCAGGGCCGCCTTGGAGAGGTAGAAGGCGCTACTCAGGTTGGTGTCCAGCACGGACTGCCAGTCCTCGTCCTTCATGCGCAGCACAAGCCCGTCGCGGGTGATGCCGGCGTTGTTGATCAGCACGTCGAGGCCGCCGAACCGCTTGCTGACGCTCTTGATCAGCTCCTGGCAGGCGGCCGGGTCGGACACGTCCGCGCCGAAGGCGTGAGCCTCGCCGCCCGCAGCCTGGATGGCCTGCGCGACCTCCTCGGCGGGGCCGGCGGAGTTCACGTAATGCACGGCCACCCTGTAACCGCCCTTGCCGAGGCGCTCGGCTATGGCGCGGCCGAGGCCCCTGCTCGAACCGGTGACGAGCGCAACGCGGGACGTTGCGTTATCCGCTCCAGCGGCGTCAGGACTGCTCAACTTCTTACCTCCTCGAGGGCGGAAGCCAGGGACGCCTGGTCGGTGACCGCGCTGGCCTTGGCGCCGTCCAGTATCCGTCCCACCAGGCCCGTCAGCACGTTGCCCGAGCCGAACTCCACGTAGCGGGTGGCGCCCAGATCGTGCAGCTTCCGCACGCACTCCACCCAGCGCACGCTGCCCGTGACCTGCTGCGTCAGCAGCTCCGGGGCTCGGGCCACGTCCTCCAGCGGTTCGGCGGTGACGTTGCAGACGATGGCGAAGCCGGGTTGCTGGAAGGCGGTGGCACGTAGGTCGACCGCCAGGCGCTCGGCCGCCGGCTGCATGAGCGAGCTGTGGAAGGGCGCGCTCACCTTGAGCGGAACCACGCGCCCACCCAGCTGCTTTAGGGCGGTGCTCGCCGCTTCCACGCCCTCCGCGCTGCCGGAGATGACCGTCTGGCCGGGCGAGTTGAGGTTGGCTACCTCCACCACCGCGCCGCTCTCAGCGCCCACGGTGCGCAGAGCGGAGTCGATCTGCTCCTGCTCCAACTTGAGCACGGCCGCCATGGCGCCCTCCCCGGCGGGCACGGCCTCCTGCATATAGGTGCCGCGGCGCCGCACGAGCTGCACGGCGTGGCCCACGCTCAGGGAGCCGGCCGCCACGTGGGCCGTGTACTCGCCCAGCGAGTGGCCGGCGCCGAAGTCGGCGGCCGGGCCACCGGCCTCGAGCCAGGCGGCGTACGCGGCGGCGCCGGCAGCTACCAAGGCTGGCTGCTGGTTGGCGGTGAGTTGCAGCTCTTCGGCGGGGCCCTCCCACATGAGCTTCAGTAGCCCGGGGAGGGCGGCCTCGGCCTCGTCCAGCACGCGCTTGGCGGCGGCGGACGTGGCGTACAGTTCCTGCGCCATGCCCACCTTCTGTGAGCCCTGGCCGGGGAAGAGCGCAGCTAGTCGTGCGCCTGGCGCGGCGGCGCTCAGTTCGGCCCCCAGGTGACGACCGACGAGGCCCACGTGAGCCCGGCCCCGAAGGAGACCAGGAGCAGGTTGTCGCCCACCTTCACGCGGCCGGAGTCCAGCCCGTGGCGGATGGCGAGGGGGATGCTCGCGGTGGAGTTGTTGCCGTACTCGTCCACCGTGACGATGACCCGCTCGGGCTCGAGGTTCAGGCGTTCGCGGGCCGCCTCGATGATGCGGAGGTTGGCCTGGTGCGGCACGAAGTGCGCGATGTCGTCGGTGCTCATGCCGGCCTTCTCCACCGCTTCTATCGTGGAGGTGTTCATGACCCGCACGGCGAACTTGTAGACCTCGCGGCCGTTCATGTAGAGGTTCTCGGCCAGTTCGACCCCGCCAGGCAGGCAGCGGCCCACGGCCTTGCGGTGCAGGTGCTGCGCACCGGAGCCGTCCGCGCCCATGACCATGGACTTGATGCCGAACTCTTCCGGCACGGCCTCCACGATGACGGCGCCCGCCCCGTCGCCGAAGAGCACGGCGGTGGAGCGGTCCTCCCAGTTGACGATCTTGGTGAGCGCCTCCGCGCCGATGGCGAGCACGCGCTTGTTCTGACCGGACTCCACCAGGCTCTTGGCGATGCCCAGGGCGTAGATCCAGCCGGGGCAGGCCGCCAGCAGGTCGAACGCGCCCGCGCTCAGCTTGAAGCGGTTCTGCACGAGAGCCGCCGTGGCGGGGAAGAGCGCGTCCGGCGTGTTGGTGGCCACAATGACCATGTCGACGCCGGCCAGCGCGTCGTCGCCGTGCCGCGCCAGAAGGTCCTCCACCGCGCTGAAAGCGAGGTCACTGGTGAACTCGTCCTCGGCGGCAACGTGACGGCGCTTGATCCCCGTACGAGTGGTTATCCACTCGTCCGAGGTGTCCATCATCTTCTCCAGGTCGGAGTTGGTGAGGATTCCGTCCGGAGCGTACGCTCCGAGCGCTGTTATTCCTGCGGTGATCCTAGTCTGGTTCACGCTTGGGCCATTACCTAGGCCTCAGCGATCACCTGGCGGCCGTCGTAGGTGCCGCACTCGGGGCACACGACGTGAGGCGGCTTCATGCTCTTGCACTGGGGGCAAGCCACGAGGGTAGGCGCCGTCAGGGCGTCGTGGGCGCGACGCGAGTCGCGGCGGGAGCGCGAGGTGCGCTTCTTGGGTACTGGGTGCTTGGCCATCTTGCTGGTTCTCCTTAGGTGCGCCTGAAGATCAGGCGTTCAAGTCTATGTCACGAAGCGCCTCGAAGGGCGACTTCGGCTTGGCGTCCTCGGAATCGGCCTTATCGGGGGCCAGTTCCGGGTGCTCGTTGAGGTTGACGCCTTCCTCGTTCAGGCCGAGGCAGGCTTCCTTGCAGAGCACCGTGATCGGCTGCTCGATGGCCAACAGCTCGGTAAGGAACCAAGCGAAGTCCACTTCGGGGGAGCCGAACACCAGGACGTCTTCCTTGCCCTCCTCGTCGGTCTCGTCGAGCTCGAGGGGGCGGTCGGAAGGGCGGTACTGCATGGAGTACACGAACGAGGCGCCGACCTCGGTCTCGACGTCCGTCAGGCAGCGGCGGCACTCGTTGACGGTGACGCCCTTGATGGAGCCTTCGAGGATGAAGTCGTCATCGCCACCCGTGTTGACTACCGAGAGGCGCCACTCGATCGGGCCCGCCAGGCGCAGCCCGTCGTTATCGAGAAGCTCGTGCGCGGGCTCCAGCAGTCCCTCGCCGTGAACGTCGAGCGGAGCGCTCGGGTCGTTCGTCAGGAGGGAAGATAGGTTGAGAGTCGCGTCACTTCTAGACTGCATCCCTTCAAAGTATAGGCGCACCCCGCCCTGTGTCAAGGAGCTGTGATGCATGGAATAGCGCGTTAGCACCGGAATTTTCTGCATCCCGCGGCTGCCTGGGCCGGCGTCCTCCGGGGCTATACTCACCCGCGATGCCAGAGCTGCCCGAAGTGGAAACCGTTAGGCGCCAGCTTGAGCCGTGGCTCACCGGACGCCGGATCGCGCGGGTGGAGTTGCTGGCCCCGCCGGGACCAAAGTACGCCGGGTTGGGGCGCGCCGCCGGGCAGACCATCGAGGGGGTGGGGCGCCGCGGCAAGTTCCTCCTCATGCCGCTGTCTAAGGGCGACGAGCTGGTGGCGCACCTGGGCATGACCGGTGTGCTCAGCCCGGGCGGGGCGGGGGAGCGCGCCAAGCACCTAAGGGTGGCCGTCGATCTGGAGGGCGGCTCGCCGAACCGGCTCGAGTTCAACGACACCAGGCGCTTCGGCCGCTTCCTTATCGTGAAGCGCGGCGATTACTCGGCGCTGCCCACGCTGGCTGCCTTGGGGCCCGAACCGTTCGACGACGCCTTCACCGCCGAGCGGTTCCACCAGGCGCTCGCGCGGTCGGCCATGGCCGTAAAGACGTACCTTCTCAGTCAGCGGCCCATCGCGGGCGTTGGCAACATATATGCGGACGAGGCCCTGTGGCGCGTGGGGGTTCATCCCCTGACTCCGGCCGCGGACGTGCGGGCGGACGAGGCGGCGGCACTGCTGCACGCCATCCGCGAGGTGCTGGCCGCGAGCATCGACGCCCAGGGAACTACGCTGAACGACTACCGCACCGTCTACGGTCAGAGCGGCGACTACGCCGACCGGCTGGACGTTTACGGCCGCGCCGGCCACGAGTGCCCCCGCTGCGGCGCGCGCCTGGAACGGCTCGTGGTGGGCGGGCGCGGCACCACCTTCTGCCCGGACTGCCAGCGCCACCCCGCGCAGCGCGGCGGTGGGGCGGTCACGCTCGGGGCCGGCGCCGGTGTACAGGTGGCTGGGAGGAGACGCAAGTGAGAGACGCTAGGGCAGAAGCGAGGGCCGGCAACACCCCCACGGGAGAGGCCGAGCATGCGGTGAACCCGCGGGTGACGAGCCTGGAGCTGCAGGTGCGCTTCGGCGACACGGACGCTCTGGGCCACGTCAACAACGCCGTCTACGCCTCCTACGCGGAGCTGGGCCGCATAGATTACATCGCCCAACTCGGGCTGCCGGCCACGGGGTTCATCCTCGCGCGGCTGGCCATGGACTTCCGGCGGCAGGTGAAGCTAGGGGAACGCTGCTGGATAACCACCGAGATGGCGCGCGTGGGCAACACCAGCATGACCATGCGGCAGGTGATGTACGCCGAGGGCGAGGTGGCGTGCGAGTACGAGGCCGTGGTGGTGTGGTTCGACTACGGGACCAACAGGCCGGTGCCCATACCCGCGGAGCAGAGGGCGCTGGTGACGGGCTAGACGCAGCGGAGGGCCCGCGCCCCTCGCTCACGCGAACGCGTCCTGCGTGGCGGGCCGGGGCACGGTAGGATGCGGGCGTGCACAGGCAAGGTGCAGATTCGCAGCCGGGACGCGGTCCGGGGGTCGTCGTCGTGACCGGCGCGTCCACCGGGATCGGCCGTGCCAGCGCCCTGCTGCTGGCGGAGTTGGGGCACGTGGTCTACGCGGGGGTGCGCCAGGAGGGGCACGGCGAGGAACTGCTGCAGGCGGCCGGTGCGGGCGCCAAGCTGCACCCGCTGATCCTCGACGTCACTGAGCCGGACCATGTGGCCGGCGCCGCCGAGCGCGTGAGGGCCGAGCTGAACGGATTACCCTTCCTGGGCCTGGTGAACAACGCCGGCATCGCGGTGGCCGCGCCCCTCGAGTTCCTCCCCGTGGAGGACCTGCGCGATCAGTTCGAGGTCAACGTCATCGGTCAGGTGGCCATGTCGCAGGCGTTCCTGCCCATCCTCCGTGAGTTCAAGGGGCGGCTCGTCTACGTCGGCTCGGTCTCGGGCCTGGTCGCCAGCCGGATGTTGGGCGCCTACGCGGCGTCCAAGTTCGCTTTGGAGGCCGTGGCGGACGCGTTCCGGCGCGAGCTCAAGCCGCACGGGGTGGGCGTGTCGCTGGTGGAGCCGGGCCGCATCGCCACGCCGATCTGGGACAAATCCATGGAGGACGGCATGGCGCGCCTCGACGCCATGGAGCCGCGGGCGCGCGAGTACTACGGCACCGTGGTGGAGGAGCTGGTGGACGGCGCCAAGGACGCCTCGATCAAGGGCACCCCTGCCATGGCGGTGGCCAAGGCGGTGGTGCGGGCCCTGTCGGACCGGCGCCTGCGCACGCGCTACTTCGTGGGCGCCGACGCGCACATCGTAAACGTCATGCGCCGCGTGATGCCCGACCCGGTGCTCGACCGCATCATCAGCGCCACGCGACGTTAACAATCGCTCTACGTGCGCGTACGTCCGCTTGTCGACGACGTAGTCGGCGAGTGATATCTTTATCCCATCCTGCGCGAAGTTGCGCCGAACCGGCTGCCGGTCGGTTGCAGCGCGCCTAACGACACGGAGCGGAGCCGGTTGGAAGCCGCCACCGGATCCGAACCGCGGCCCGCGGTCTACCTTGGGCCCGATGAAAGGTGGAGCATGAGAAGAAGCCTGATCGCCATCCTTGCAGCGACGTTCGTAGGCGCCGCCTTCGCCCAGAGCGAGGACTCCGAGTGGACCTGCCCGGCCGAGTTCGCCGGCCAGACGCTCAACGTCTACAACTGGGCCACTTACATAGCCGAAGACACCATCTCCAACTTCGAGGCCGCCTGCGACGTGACCGTGGTGTACGACACTTACGCCTCGGACGACGACATGCTGGTGCGCCTCCGCCAGGGCAACCCGGGCTTCGACATCGTGGTGCCGTCCGACGTGATCGTGACCCTGATGGTGGACGAGGGGCTGGTGCTCGAGCTCGACAAGTCCAACATCCCGAACTGGGAGAACCTCGACCCCACCTTCCTGGACCTGCCGTTCGACCCGGGTAACCTCTACAGCGCCCCTTACCAGTGGGGCACCGTGGGCATCGGCTACAACACGGAGAAGGTCGACGAGGTCACCAGCTGGGCGGAACTGTTCGCTTACGACGGTCCGGTGGCGTGGCTCGAGGACACCACTGCGTTCATCGGCGTGGGCCTCATCATGACGGGGCACGACCCCAACAGCGAGAGCCCGGCCGCCATCCGCGAAGCCTCCGAGTTCCTCATCGACAACGGCGGCAACGTGGTCTACATCGCCAAGGACGACGGGCAGGAGATGCTCGTGCGCGGCGAGGTGGACATGGCCATCGAGTACTCGGGCGACATCTTCCAGATCATGGACGAGTGCGAGTGCGACACCTACGCCTACGTGATCCCCGAAGAGGGCACCAACTTCTGGCTCGACAGCCTCGTCATCCCGGCGGGCGCCCCCAACAAGGCGCTGGCCGAGACCTTCATCGACTACGTGCTCGACCCGCACGTGGGCGCCTCCATCGCCAACTACACCGCTTACGGCAGCCCGAACCAGGCCGCCATCGACATGGACCTCATAGACCCGGAACTGGCCGAGGACCCGGGCATCTACCCCAGCGACGAGACGCAGGAGCGCCTCTTCTTCGCCACCCAGTCGGCGGAGCGCGAGCAGCTGCTCTTCGAGGCGTGGGACGAGATCCGCATCCTCATCGGGCGCTGACCCGCGGACCCCTCGCGGCGGCAGCCACTCGACCATCGGGTCGCCGGCAGCCGCCCGGGGGCTGGACCCCGAGCAGGAGTTGGCATAGCTAGATGACCCAGCCGGCCGTCGAGATACGCAACCTGGTCAAGGAGTTCGTCGACGCGCGCACCAAACAGAAGGTGCGCGCCGTCGACGACGTGAGCTTGGACATCGCCGACGGCGAGTTCTTCGCTCTGCTCGGCCCCTCGGGCTGCGGCAAGACCACCACCCTGCGCGTCATCGCGGGCTTCGAGGAGCCCACCTCGGGCGAACTGCTCCTGCGCGGGCAGTCCATGGGCGGCATCCCCTCGTTCCACCGGCCCGTGAATACCGTGTTCCAGGACTACGCCCTCTTCCCCCACATGACCGTCATGCAGAACGTGATGTTCGGTCTGAAGATGGCCAAGGTGCCCACCGCGGAGGCCAGGCGCCGCGCCGAGGAGGCCCTCGAGATGGTGCGCCTGCCCCACGTGGGCAGCCGCAAGCCCAAGGCGCTCTCCGGCGGCCAACGCCAGCGCGTGGCGCTCGCGCGTGCCCTCGTGAACCGGCCCTCCGTGCTCCTGCTCGACGAGCCCCTGGGCGCCCTCGACCTGAAGCTCAGGCGCGCCATGCAGTTCGAGCTCAAGCAGCTGCAGCAGCAGGTCGGCATCACCTTCATCTACGTCACGCACGATCAGGAGGAGGCGCTCACCATGGCCGACCGTATAGCCGTGATGAACGAGGGCGAGGTGCTGCAGATCGGCCGCGCCGACGAGATCTACGAGCAGCCCACCAGCCGCTTCGTGGCCGACTTCATCGGCGAGAC
>CAZPWN010000009.1:0-11335 GCA_964590475.1 uncultured bacterium
GGTGTCTGGGCCTGACCGACCGCTACGAGTGCACTGATAACGATGAGCGCGAGAAGCCGCTTCATGTTGCTCCTTTCCCCGCTAACGGGACTATCCGGATTTTCTGACTCCCTCAAAGTACCACGAGGGGGAGGGGCGGAACCGGGCCCTGGACGTGCGGACCGGTAACTGCTCTGCCGTCACACACGCTTCACCTCGGGCTTACCGAGGATGCCGTGGGGCCTGAGCACGAGCACGAGGATCACCGCGAGGAACGCGAACGAGGCCTTGAACTCCAGCGAGAGGTAGATGCCGACCAGCAACTCCAGCACGCCCAGCAGGTAGCCGCCCAGCACGGCCCCCGGCAGCGAGTTCATGCCGCCTATGACGGCCGCCACGAACCCTTTGGAGAGCGGGTCGAGCATCATGGTGGGGTTGAGCAGCGTGGTGGGAGCGAACAGCAGGGCGGCGGCGGTGGCCATGACGGCCGAGGCCGCCCAGGTGGCAACGAGCACCTTCCTTACGGGCAGGCCCATGGCCTCCGCCACGTCCTCGCGCTGCGCGACCGCGCGCATGGCCACACCGAGCTTGGTGAAGGTGAGCAGCGCCCACAACGCCGCCATCAGCAGCACCCCGAACGCTGCCGTCACGAGCGAGACGAGGCTGAGGGCCGCGCCGCCCACCCGGATGATCCGGTCGGTGACGAGGGTGGGGATGACCTTGTTGTCCGTACCGAACAGCAGGGCGTCGAGCCCGCCCAGCGCCAGCGCCAGGCCCAGGGTGAGGATGAGCAGGCCGAGTTCGCTCTGGTTCTTGGCGGGCCGCACGAGGAGCATATAGATGAGTCCGCCGATGATGGCGGCGGCCACCAGCGCCAGCGCGAACGACAGGCCGAAGGGCAGGTTCAGCTGCCGCAGGAAGGTGTAGGCGATGAAGGTGCCCAGCACGCCGATGTCGCCGTGCGCGAAGTTGAGGATGCGCGTGGTGCGGTAAAGCAGCACCAGCCCCAGGGCGACGAGGGCGTAGATGCTGCCCACGCTCAGCCCGCTCACCACCACCTGCAGCAGCTCCGCGAAGCTGGTCATAGGGGCCACGACTTCCAGAAGCGCTTGATCTTGAGCCAGCGGCCGTAGAGTCCCGCCGGCTCCAGCATCATGATGGCGATGACGACGCCACCGAACACGAGCTGCGACCAGTTGCGGAAGCTAGCGAGGTAGACGTCGAGGCCGGTGATGAAGCCCGCGCCCAGCAGCGCCCCGGGGAGGAACCCCAGGCCACCCACTATGGTCATGAGCAGGAACTTGATGGAGAGCAGCAGGTTGAAGCTCTCGGGCGTGATGTAGCCCACCAGCGGTCCGAAGAGGGCGCCGGCCAGGCCCGCCACCGCGGCCGAGATGATGAAGGCCAGCGTCTTGTAGCGCGCCAGGCCGATGCCGCTCATCTGAGCCGCCAGGTCGGCGTCGCGCGTGGCGCGGAATGCACGGCCGATGTGCGAACGCTCGAGGTTGAAGAGCATCCAGGTGGCCAGGCCGGCTATCACCAGCACCAGGTAGTAGTAGTTGCGGTCCGAGTTGAAATCTATGCCTAGGAACTCGGGGCGCCACATGAACATGCCGGTGGAGGCGCCCACGAAGCTCCAGTTGTTGAGGATCTGCTGGATGGCCAGGCCGAAGCCCAGTGTGGCGATGGCCAGGTACGGCCCCTCCAGCCGCAGGGCGGGCAGCCCGATGACCACGCCCAGCACGGCCACGATGAGGATGGTCAGAGGCAACGCCAACAGGAAGTGCACGCCGGCGTCCACCAGCGCCCCCTGGGCGTACGCCCCCGCCGCCAGGAAGCCGGCATGGCCGAGCGAGACCTGACCGGTGAGACCCACCAGCACCGAGAGGGAGAGTGCCACCAGGGCGTACACGAAGAAGAGCGACACGTTGTAGACGATGTAGCCCTTGAACAGGAACGGCAGGGCTATCAGCAGTGCGCCCGCTAGGCCCGCCACCACCCACGCCTGCGTGCCGCGGATGAGCCACAGGTCGTGTTCGTAACGCTCACGGAAGAGCACGGAGCACCGTCACGGAGAAGACGCAGAAGAGAAGACGCGGTTCAGGCATAGAGCTCCTCGATCAGGTGTCGGTACTTGGCCGCCAGGCTGGAGCGCTTGACCTTGAGGGTAGCGGTGACCTCGCCGTCCTCGTGGTAGAGCCGCTTGGGCAGGATGGCGAACTTCTTGATGGTCTCCACCCGCGCCAGGGTGCCGTTCACGCGCTCCACTTCGCCCTCTATCAGCTCCCGCACCTCCGGGTTGAGCGCGAGGTCCGTGTAGGTGGAGTACGACAGCTGGCGCTCCATGGCCCAGTGCGTGATGTTGTCCTCGTCCAGCACCAGGAGCGCCACCAGGTACCGCTGCTTGTCGCCTATCACCACGGCGTCGTTGACGTAGATGCTCGACTTGAGCTTGTTCTCGATCTTCTGGGGGGCGATGTTCTTGCCACCGGCCGTGATGAGGATGTCCTTCTTGCGGTCCGTGATGCTCAGGTTGCCCTCGTCGTCCAGCTCGCCGATGTCGCCGGTGTGCAGCCAGCCGTCCTGCAGCGCCTCGGCGGTGGCGGCCGGGTCGGAATGGTAGCCCTTGAAGTTGCCCGGGCTCTTGCTGAGGATCTCGCCGTCTTCGGCTATGCGGATCTCGACCCCCTTGAAGGCGGGCCCCACGGTGCCGAGGCGCACCTTGCTGCGGTGGATGGCGATGATGCCGGTGGACTCCGTCAGGCCGTACCCCTCGCGCACGTCCACGCCGATGGCGCGGAAGTAGGAGAGGATATCGGCGGATATGGGGGCGGCGCCCGAGATGGCCACGCGCACGCGGTCCAGCCCGAGCCGCAGGCGCAGCAGGCGCAGGACGGCCATGTGCGCCACGGCGGCGGCCGCGCCGCGCCGGTCGCCGTTACCGCGCACGGCGCGCATGGCGGCCCCGTAGGCCCAGCGCTTGATGACGTTGGCGTCCTTCATGTGCAGCTCGACGAGGGAGAACATCTTCTCCCAGATGCGCGGCACCGCGAAGAAGACGGTGGGGCGGATCTCCTGCAGGTTGGTGAGCACCGTGTCGAGGTTCTCGGTGAACGACACCTTGTAGCCGTACTTGAGGGGCGCAGTGACGCTGATGAGCCTCTCCACGATGTGCGACAGGGGCAGGAACGAGAGCAGCTCGTCCTTCTGCTTCATGGGCACGGCGTCGGAGAGGGAGTCTATGGCCCACAGCAGGTTGGCGTGGGTCAGCATGGCGCCCTTGGGGTCGCCGGTGGTGCCGGAGGTGTAGATGAAGAGTGCCGTGTCGTCGGGCTCTATGGCCGCCAGGCGCTGGTCCACGGGCTCGGGATCACGGGCGTAGCGTTCGCGGCCGCTGGCCACCACGTCCTCCCACGCCAGCGTGCCCTCCACGTCCTCGGGCTCCACCACGACGACCCACTGGACGCTGGGGCAGAGGTGCTTGGTGGCGAGCCACTTCTCGAGCTGCTCGGCGTCCTCGAGGACGAGACCGACGGCGCCCGAGTGGTTCACGTGGTAGGCAAGCTGCTCCGGGCTGGAGGTGGTGTACACCCCCACCGTGGCGCCCGCGGCCGTCTGGATGGCCAGGTCCGCTATGAGCCACTCCGGCCTGTTCTCGCACAGTATGGCCACGCGGTCGCCGGGGGCGTGCCCCAGCTCGATCATCTCGCGCGCCAGCCCATCGACGCGCGCGGCGTACTCGCGCCAGCTGATACCGGTCCACAGACCTAAGCGCTTGACGCGAAGCGCGAGGCCATCGTCGTTGCGGCGTGCGCGCAGCAGCGCCGGTACGCTGGGCGCGCTAGCCAGTTCTGTTTGCATGTACCTGGCATTCTACCCGGCCGGCAGCGGTCGTAGCTTGGGCGCCACCTCGGCGTACTCGGCCAGCACCTTCCTGACCCAGCCCGTCACGCGCTCGCCGGTCAGCTCCGGCTCGTTGTCCTCGTCCACGCCGAGGCCTATGAACATGTCGCCGCGCCGGGCGAGCGACTCCTCGAAGGAGTAGCCGGCGGTGGGCCAGTCGCCGATGCGCTCTACGCCGGTGGTGAGCAGCGCGTCGTCCACCAAGGCCAGGGCGTCGAGGTAGGTGTCCGGGTAGCCGACGGCGTCGCCCGTGCCGAAGAGCGCCAGGAGCTTGCCGTGCAGGTCCAGCGCCGCCAGCTCGGGTAAGCGCAGCTCCATGTCGGAGGGCAGCTGACCAATGTTCCAGGTGGAGAGGCCTAGGAATATCAGATCGTGATCCTCGAGGGCGCCCAGATCGAAGTAGGCCAGATCTCGGCAGGGGACCTCGGTTGCCAGTTCCTGGTGGAGGGTAGCGGCCACCTGCTCCGCCACCAACTCGGTGGCGCCGAACATGGTGGCGTACAGCACGATGGGGCGTGGCCCGGGGGACTCGTTGCGGGGGAGGGGGTGCGGCGGCGTCACCACTCGATGCTAAACCGCGCTGGTTCCGGCTCTCCCGTCACGTTTAACGTAAGGAGCAGCCGCCCAAGGTCTTGAGCGGCTGCTCGACTCACGGATCGCCGGCGGTTCAAGGCTGGAGCGGTCACGCCGCGCCGGCTCGGCGCCAACTGTTAGTAGCGACTACGCGTGAGGACCCCGCTCAGCGCTTGGCGGCCCTCTTGGTGGTCGAGCCGTTCTTCTTGCCGGAGACGGTGTCCTTCAGGCTCTTGCCGGCCTTGAAGGCGGGGTACTGGCTGGCCGGGATCTTGATCTTCTCGGTGGTGCCCGGCTTGACGCCCGTGCGGGCCTTACGCTTCCGGACCTCGAACGTGCCGAACCCGGTCAGGGTGACCTTGTTGCCTTTGGCGATGTTATCGGTCATCGTACCGAGCAGGGCGTCCAGCGTCTCCTTGACGGACTTCTTGGAAAGCCCGGTGCTGTCGGCAACTTCGGTGACCAACTCGGCCTTGCTAACTGTCTTGGACTTGGCCATGCGCGAACTCCTTTCGCGAAACTCGCCCGGAGTATAGAGCATCGTGGACGCGATAAACGTGGATAGGTACGTTGGGGAAGGGGAAATCGGGCCCCGGATGCTGCTCGGACCCCTCGCCCGGTCTCAAGTTGCGCGCCCGCCCCCAGTTCTGCTACAATCTTTCCTCTGGTAGGCGGGTGAAGCCTCTGTGGCGGCGCCCGGCTCGGTTCGAGAGCTTTACCACTTACTCCGTTGCTGTCAGAGCAATGTATAGAGGGCCGCCTCCGGGCGGAAGGCCCTGGAGGTCGAAAGATGTTCGCAATCGTAAAGACGGGCGGCAAACAGTACCGCGTGGCCGAGGGCGATGTGCTCAAGGTCGAGAAGCTGAACGCGGACGCCGGCACTGAAGTCGAGCTCCCCGTCCTGCTTCTGAGCGGAGACGACGTGAAGGTCGGCGAGGACGCCGCCAAGACCAAGGTCACGGTCGAGGTCATCGGCCACGGTCGCGGACCCAAGCTCGACGTCTACAAGTACAAGGCGAAAGCCAACTACCGCCGTAAGATCGGCCATCGCCAGGACTTCACCGAAGTCCGCGTCAAAAGCGTCGGCTGAGGCTACGAGGAAGGGTTAGGAAATGGCACACAAAAAGGGCGTAGGTAGCACCCGCAACGGGCGCGACAGCCACTCCAAGCGCCTCGGAGTCAAGCGTTTCGATGGCCAGTTCGTGCTCGCCGGCAACATCCTCGTTCGCCAGCGCGGCACCAAGTTCAAGCCGGGCTCGAACGTGGGCGTGGGCAACGATTTCACCCTCTTCGCCCTGCGCGACGGTTACGTGAAGTTCCACAACAAGGGCGCCAAGGGGCGCTTCGTAGCCATCGAGCAGCAGGTCGAGGCCGTCGCGGCGGACTGAAGCCGCGCGCAATCAGTAACTTGCTAGGGCGCGGCTCCCACAGGGGGCCGCGTCGTTTCATGTAAGCAATCGGAGTTGGGAATGGCGTTCAGGGACGTTCTAGACATCACGGTGCAGGGCGGGAAAGGCGGCGACGGCGGCCTCTCGTTCATGCGCCTCAAGTACATTCCCAAGGGCGGTCCGGACGGCGGCCACGGCGGCCGGGGCGGCTCCGTCTACCTGCGCGCCGTGGATGACATCACCTCGCTCTCCCGCCTGGTGGGCAGGAGTCAGTTCCGCGCCCCGGTGGGCCAGCAGGGCGAGGGCCGCAACAAGGCCGGCGCGTACGGTGATGACATCTACGTCGACGTGCCCGTGGGCACCATGGCGCACGACCTTGAGACCGGCGAGCTCGTGGCGGACCTCACCGAGGTCGGCGAGACCGCGGTAGTGGCCAGGGGCGGGGAGGGCGGCCGCGGTAACTCCACCTTCGCCACCTCCACCCGGCGGGCGCCGCGCTTCGCCGAGTTCGGCATGCCGGGCGAGACCCGCAAGCTGCGCCTGGAACTCCGCACCATCGCGGACGTGGGCCTGGTCGGCTACCCCAACGCGGGCAAGTCGAGCCTGCTGGCGGCGCTCTCCAACTCGCGGCCCGAGATAGCCTCCTACCCCTTCACCACCCTGAGCCCCAACCTGGGCGTGGTGGAGCGCGACCGCGGCCTGCAGCGCTTCACCATGGCGGACATCCCCGGCATCATCGAGGACGCGCACCTGGGCAAGGGGCTGGGCCTCGACTTCCTGCGCCACATCTCGCGCACCCGGCTGCTCGTGTTCGTGCTGGACGCCGCCGAGGAGCCCGTGCGCACGTTCGAGTCGCTACGGCACGAGCTGCAGGAGTACGACCCGGAGCTGCTGGAACGGCCCGCCCTCATCGTCCTCAACAAGGCCGACCTCATGGAGGGCGTGGAGGAGTTCCTGCACGAGGCCGAAGCCGATCTGGCCCGCTCCGGCCTGCCCGTCATGACGATCTCGGTTCTGAGCGCACAGGGCCTGCAGGAGCTGCGCGACGCCATCTTCGAGCTTCTGCCCCCGAGGCCGCAGCTCACCAAGCAGCCGGACGCCAAGACGGTGCGCGTGGCGCCGGTGCAGGTGAAGCGCGACATGAGCGGCCAGGGCTGGGTGGTGACCGGCAGCGAACTGGAGGCCATCGTCTCGCGCTTCGACCCGTCCAACGCCGAGGCGGTCGCTTACCTGCAGCATCACTTCAAGAGCCTGGGCGTGTACAAGCTCCTCAAGAGGGCGGGGGCGCAGTCGGGCGACAACGTGCAGATCGGCGGCGCGGTCTTCGACTTCTTCGACGACACCGCGGCCGTGACCGAGGAGCTGGAGCAGGACGTTTCGGAGCGCACGGGCAGCAAGGCTGACGAGGAGGACGGGGACGCAGATACTGCGGCCGAGAACGACTGGGTTGATGCCGAGGATGACGGCTAAGCACCTGGGCTGCGTGCTACCTTTGCCGTACGCCGGGCTTCGGGGGTTCGGCCCAGTGCGCGGAGTTGGCGCGGCGGGTCAATCGACAAGCTCCCGATGGTCAGAGTGCGCCGGCGTGCCACATGAGCGATAAGGACCAAACCGAAGGTCTGCTGGAACGGATAACCCGGGAGTTCCCGGTAGGGCAGTTCGTGGAGCGCGTCAGGAGTCTCGTAACGCCCGACCGCTTCGCGCACATCGTGCGGGTCACGGACTTAGGGCTAAGGTTCGCGCGGGCCAACGACTTCAGCGAGCAGCTGCAGGGGCAGGTGGCGCTGGCCGCCATCCTGCACGACGCCGCGCGCGACATGACGGGCGAGGAACTGATGGAGCTGGCCCCACCGGAGCTTGAACTCGAGCGCAGTCACCCGCTGGCCCTGCACGGCCGGGCGGCGCGGGCTCTGGCGCTCGGCTGGGGCGTGCAGGACGAGGCGGTACTGGGCGCGGTGGAAGGGCACGTGTTCGGCGTGCCGCAGAGTGACCAGGTGGGCATGGCGGTCTACGTGGCCGACGTCTCCGAAGAAGGGCGAGGAGTGAACGAACGGATAAGAGAACTGGCCATGACGGACCTGAGGGCCGCGTACCAACTGGCGGTCCGCGCCAAGGTCGACTACCTGAGGCGCGCCGGTAAGGAGATCCACCCGGACACCATGGCCACCTACCGCAGCATCGTCGGCGGAGGCGCCACGGGCGCGCCGCTGACGCCCATACCGGGCGCGGACGCGCGGGAGCAGCGAGCATGACGCGGCGGCGCGCGCGGCTCATCACCCTGCTCGGCGTCCTGGTGGCGCTCACGGGGCTGGCCGGCTTCTGGCTCACGAACGACCTGGACCGCAAGACCCTCACCGCCGAGCAGCGCGGCATACTCGGCCTGGAGGAAGACGACTTCCACGTCAGCTTCGTGGTCGCCGGCCTCGACATGAACTACATCGTCACCGAAGCCGAACCCGTGTACCGCCAGGACGGCACCATCGTCGACTGGAACTGGCAGGGGTTCGTGAGCGACCAGGACACGCGCACGGACACCATCCTCTACGTGGCCATAACGGGCTCCGACATCTCCATGGTCGCGCTGCCGCGCGACACCTTCCTGCCCGACCACTACATGAAGATCAACGCGGTCTACAACAGCCAGGGGGCTGACGCGCTGAGGAGCGAGGTGGAGGCCATCCTCGGGGTGCCCATCGACTACTACGCCCTCGTGAAGCTCGACATCTTCAAGAACCTGGTGGACGCTCTAGGGGGCGTCACCGTCGACGTGCCGTACCGCATGCTCTACAACGACAACGCCGGCGGGCTCCACATCAATTTCCAGCCCGGACCGCAGCGCATGGACGGTGAGGACGCCAGCAAGTTCATCCGCTACCGCAACCTCCTGAGGGGCGACATCGACAGGATCGAGAACGTCAAGCGCCTGGCCTACGCCATGCTGGCGCGGGTCAAGGAGCTGAACGTGCGCGCCGCACTGACGGTGCCCGGGCTCATCGACACCTTCTTCAAGGACGTGGAGACCAACGCCAGCATCGGCCTCATGCGCGAGCTGGCCACCCGCCTGCCCGACCTCACGCTGACCACCACCGCGACGTTGCCCATAGCGGAAGAGGAGCGCCTACCGGTGCTCGGCTGGGTGGTCAACTACAACCCCGTGGAGGTCAACCGCTTCATGGCCCAGACCTTCGGCGGCCAGGCGCGTGAGTTCGTGGACGCACCCGACGCCACGCTACTCATCACGGACCGTAGCGGCGTGCCCGGCGTCTCGGACTGGTACCTGGACCGGCTCGTCAAGCTGGGCGTGCCGGAGGAGGGGATCATGGTCCGCTCCCTGGACGAGACCGACGCCGCCCCCACCCGGCTCATCGCCACGCAGGCCAGCTGGGCCGACGCCGACTACTACGCCTCGCTGCTGAACGTAGGCAAGCAGCAGGTGGACCGCATGAGCCCGTTCGGAAGCCGCGACTACCAGTTGGAACTCGTGCTCGGCTCGGACGCCGAAGCCCGCACCGCACGCGTGCCGCCGCTCATGGCGATGCTCGATGTGCAGGCCGATACCGCCACCACCGAAGCGCAATGAATCCGGAGGATATCTCTTGACAGACAGCCAATCCGGGGCACAAGGCCCCGGCGCAACCGACAACGGAACCAGCCCCGAGGCGGTGCAGAAGATCATCGACGCGCTGGACGACAAGCGCGCCAAGGACGTCACCGTCCTCGACCTTCGTGAGGTCTCCACTAGCCTCGACTTCTTCGTCATCGCCACCGGCGAATCCAGCCTGCAGCTCAAGGCGCTCGAGCAGTCCGTGCGCGAGCGCCTGAAGGCCGACCGTGTCCTGCCGGACGGGGTGGAGGGGCCCTCCGACCGCTGGGTCCTGCTCGATTACGGCGCCGTCGTGGTGCACCTGATGAGCCCCGAAGCGCGCGACTTCTACGACCTCGAAGGCCTCTGGGCCGACGCCGCCACGCTGGACGTCAGCCCCAGCTGAGGCGCGGAGCCGCGCATGAGCCTCCCCGACAAGCAGCCACCGGCTGCCCCCGCACCGCCCGCGCCCAGACAGTGGGCGGAGCAGGTGGCCGAACGCCACCTGCTAGCCAAGGGATGGCGCCTCCTGGCCCGCAACTACCGGCTGCGGGGCGGCGAGCTCGACCTGGTTTTCGCCGCCCCCGGCACCGTCGTGGTGGTCGAGGTGAAGCAGCGCAAGAGCGTGGCTTACGGCCACCCGGCCGAGAGCATAGACGGCCGCAAGCTGCGGCGCCTGCGGGCCACCGCTCAGCATTACGTCAGCCAGGTGCTCAGGCGCCCCGAGTCGCGGGTGCGGCTCGACGCCGTGCTGGTGGTCGGCGTGGAGGCCAGGCACAGCGTGCAGCACCTGGAGGACATCGGGTGATGGCCAGCCACGTCCAGGACGCAGCACCAGCCGCAGCCGCCCGGACGCCCGAGGCAGCCCCCTTCGTTAGGGTCAAGATCTGCGGCATAACGCGCGTGGAAGACGCGCTCGCCGCCGAGCGCGCGGGTGCCGACGCCGTGGGCTTCGTGTTCGCCCCCGGCTCCAAGCGCCGGGTGAGCCTGGAGCAGGCCGCGGAGCTGTCGGCCGCCCTCGGCCCGTTCGTGGCGCGCGTCGGCGTGTTCGTGAACGCGCCCGCGGACGAGGTCGAGAGGGCCGTACAGGCCGCCAACCTCAGCGCCGTGCAGTTCCACGGGGAAGAGGACCCGGCCTACATGGCGGCGTTCCAGGGGCACGTCAAGGTCATCAGAGCTACCGCCTTCGGGCCCGGCGTTACGCCGGAGAACTTCGAGAGCTACCCCGCGGACGCGGTGCTGCTGGACGCCAGAGTGCCCGGCTCGGGGCGCACGTTCGACTGGCACGAGGCGGCCGCCTGGCGCGCTCACCCTCGCATGGTGCTGGCCGGCGGGCTCGATCCCCATAACGTGGCGCACGCGGTGGCCTCACTCCGGCCCTACGGGGTCGACGTCTCGAGTGGGGTGGAGACCGCGCCCGGCCTGAAGAGTGCAGACCTCATACACGGCTTCGTACGGTCCGCCCGAGCGGTGCCCGTCTGATGCCCTGGGGGCAGTGGTTGGACCGCCGCTCCGGCGAGGGCTCACAATCGCCGTAGCCACCGGGCTTAGCAGGTTATCCACAATTAAGCCGGGTTCTCCACAAGCATGTGGACAAGCCGAGCGGCCTCGCCGCTAAGCCCGGTGCGCGCGGGCCGAACGCCAGAAATGCGTCTCTCACGGTATCCGCGCGTGTAACTGCCCGCTGGCGCTCCAGTACCAAGGTCCGGGAACGGTTGTCAATACACGGAAGTTATCCACAGCGGCCCCCACCCTGTCCACAGCCGTCGGCGAGACGCGCCCATCTCCCTCTCAGACGCTGCATATACGCGGTCCGGGGCTCCGCCTCCTGTCGTGGTCGGGCGAACCGAACCTGGCTAGGCTACCTGGGGATAACTAGCACCTGAAGCGGTCGCCTGGCAGCGGCCGG